>CAZWGT010000077.1:5098-13440 GCA_964633345.1 uncultured Planctomycetota bacterium | reverse complement strand
GTCTACGCCGAGGTCGCCATCGCGGTCCCGGTGGACACCCTGTTCACGTACCGCCTCCCCGAGCACCTCCGCGACGGCGCCGTCCCCGGCCGCCGGGTCCGGGTCCCCTTCGGCCCCCGCTCGACGGACGGCTACCTCGTGGCGACGAAGTCCGCCCCGCCCCCCGGGCTGCCCCCCGAGAAGATGAAGGACGTCCAGGCGCTGCTCGACGAGGGCCCCCTCCTCGACCGCGGCATCCTCGACCTCGCGCGCTTCCTGTCGCGCTGGTACGGCTGCTCCCTCGGCGAGGCCCTCGACGCGGCGCTGCCCGCGGCGGTCAAGTCCGGGGGGAAGCGGCAGAAGGTCCCCGTCGTCCTCCTCGTGAAGACCCCCGACGAGACCCGCGCCGCCGCCGACGGGATGGCGGAGAAGAACCCCAAGCGGGCCCGCATCCTCCACGCCCTCGTCGAGAACGACGGCCGCATCCCGGCGAGGGAGCTGAAGCGCGTGGCCCACTGCTCCGACGCCCCCCTCCGGACCCTCGGGAAGGAGGGGTGGCTCCGCATCGAGCGCGTCGAGCAGGCCCCCGACCCCTTCGCCCTCCTGCGCCCGCCGCCGCCGGCCGTCCCGCCGGTGCCGACGGCGGAGCAGGACGCGGCTCTGCGGGAGATCGACGCCTCCCTGGACGCCGCGCGATTCCAGGTCTTCCTTCTCCTCGGCATCACCGGGAGCGGCAAGACCGAGGTCTACCTCCGCGCGCTGGAGCGGACCGTCGCCCTCGGCCGCCAGGCCATCGTCCTCGTGCCCGAGATCGCCCTCACCCCTCAGACCGTCGAGCGCTTCCGGGCCCGCTGCCCGCGCGTGGCGGTCCTCCACAGCGCGCTCACCGACGCCGAGCGCCACGTCCAGTGGCGGCGCATCAAGGGGGGCGGCGCCGACGTCGTCATCGGCCCGCGGTCGGCGGTCTTCGCCCCGGTCCCGCGCCTCGGCCTCCTGGTCATCGACGAGGAGCACGAGGGGTCCTTCAAGCAGCAGAACTCCCCCCGCTACCACGCCCGGGACGTCGGCATCGTCCGGGCGAAGGAGGCCGGCGCGGCGGTCATCCTCGGCTCGGCGACGCCGTCGCTGGAGACGTTCGCCAACGCGCTGGACGGAAAGTATCACCTCCTGAGACTCCCGAAGCGGGTCGGCGGCGGGGCGCTGCCGCGCGTCGAGATCGTGGACATGCTGCGGGAGCGGGAGGACGTGAAGCGGCCGTCCTTCCTCTCGCGGCGCCTCGAGACGCTGCTCGTCGAGGCCATGGCGCGCGGGGAGCAGGGGATGCTCTTCCTCAACCGCCGCGGGTACGCCACCGAGGTCGCCTGCAAGCGGTGCGGCCACGTGATGGAGTGCCCCGGCTGCGTGCTCCCGTACACCTTCCACCGGCGCATCGGACTGGGGCTCTGCCACTACTGCGGCGGCGAGGCGCGCATCCCCGACGACTGCCCCGGCTGCGCGGCGCCGGGGATGCGGCGGCGCGGCTTCGGCACGGAGAAGGTGGAGGAGTCGCTGCGCGCGCACTTCCCCTCGGCCCGCATCGCGCGGATGGACTCCGACACGATGAAGGGGCGGGACGCCTACGGGAAGGTGCTGGCGGCGTTCCGGGCGCGGGAGCTCGACCTCCTGCTCGGCACGCAGATGATCGCCAAGGGCCTGGACTTCCCCGAGGTGACGGTGGTGGGCGTGCTCAACGCCGACGTGTCGCTGCGCATCCCCGACTTCCGCGCGGCGGAGCGGACCTTCCAGCTCGTGGCCCAGGTGGCGGGGCGGGCGGGGCGCGCGTCGAAGCCCGGCCGGGTCGTCGTCCAGACGACGATGCCCGACCACGAGGCGATCCTCCGCGCGGCGCAGCACGACTTCGAGGGGTTCGCGACGCGCGAACTCGCCCAGCGGAAGGAGCTCCGCTGGCCCCCGTGGTCCCGCATCCTCCGCGTCGTCGTCCTCGCCCGGGGCGAGAAGACCGCCGAGGCGCTCGCGCTCGAGGCGAAGGAGGCCGTCGAGGCCGGCGCGCCCGGCGCGAAGGTGCTGGGCCCGGCGCCGACCTTCCTCGAGCAGCTGAAGGGCAAGCACCGCTTCCACATCCTCGTCCTCGCACCGGATCCCCGGGTGCTGGCGGCGGCCGTCACCGCGGTCCGCCCCCTCTGCCGCCACACCCCGTCGAAGGAGCTGTTCATGGACGTGGACCCGATGGGGACGGCGTAGCGGCGGCTACGGAACCCGTCGTACGGAACCCGACCCCCGACGACGGACAATTCGGGGGATCTCCCCCACTCCCCCGCACACCCCAAGACCCTCGATGTCGTTCTCCCCCGCACGTAGGAGGGGCGCGGTAGAGTCTCCCTCGATGAAACACTCCATTACCGTCCGGATGTCGGCGGAGTTGGCCGACTGGCTGGAGGAGACCGCGCGCCGGTCGGGCCGGTCCCGTAGTGATCTCGTCCGGGAGGCTCTCGCGGCGGCCCGGGACCGGGGCTCGTCGCGACCGCTCATGCGGCACGTCGGCAGCCTCCGAGGCGCTCCGGACCTCTCCCTACGCCGGGGATTCACCGGCCAGCGCCTCTAGTCGGGCTCGTATCTCCACTCTCCGGTCCGACCGTCGTAGATCCACCAGCTGCCGAAGAGTCCCGAATCGTCCGGAAAGGAGAACTGGAAGGTCCCCGACCCGGGAGACGGCCGGTACCCCCCATCGGCGGAGACGCACAGGGGAGGGGCCGGACCGATGCGCGGGAGAATCTCCGTCAGGTCGGCCGGGAGTCGCCCCGTGCTCTTCTCCGCGGCGCGGACCTCGGCGGCGGCCGACTCGATCCAGGACTTCGCCTTCCCGAAGTTGTAGGCGCCGACGGCCCATTCCGTGGGGAAGGAGACGCAGCAGAAGACGCCACCGGCGAGGACGAGGGTCCACAGGGAGCGGGCGGCCGCATCGAGTCCCTCTCGACCGGGCATTCCGGATCGGTGCGCGACCGAGGCCAGGAACGCGCAGGCGGAGACGAGCGCCATGGCCATGAAAACCAGGATCACCGCAAAGAAGAGATCCCCCTGGCGGCCCGCCATCCAGCCCATCAGCAGGCCCGCCCCGGCCGGGAACGCGAGAAGAGCGAGCAGTCGCCGACGGAACGTCGGGGAGGCGACGGCCTGGCTTCCCAACTGCACGCCGGCGAAGAGGGGGCCTCCGAACGCGACCGCCAGAAACAGGAGGAGGAACAGGCCCGACAGACCCGGCTCACCCCATGAGAGCCAGAGGTAGAGGACCAGCCCGACCGTGACCGCCAGGGGAACGACGACCCACGGAGAGCGGAGGTTCACGGGCCTATCCCTTCTTCGCCATCCCCTTCCCCCGCGGCTTCTGGAGGACGACGACGAACTGGTGGGCGATGTTCGGGACGTAGGCCGTGGGATACCCGTAGGGCCGCAGGCGCGACCCCGTCTGGTACCAGACGATCTCCCCCTTCGGGACGAACCCCGCCGCCTTCGCGCGCCGGGCGAGATCCACGTGGGTGAAGAGGTACTCCCCGTCCTGGTAGGCGTTGCGGACGATGAGGGCGAGGTAGCCGGCCGGCTTCAGCACGCGGAACATCCCGCGGAACGCCGCCTCCATCCCGTCGAGGTAGCGGTCGTAGGTCCCGAAGTTGGCGAGATCCCCGGGGTCGTCGCTCCGCATGTCGTAGTCGGTCTTCCGGTTCCCGTGGGTCGCGTCGTACTTCCCGTCGCACATCGTGCGCTCGAGATGCACGTTGTAGGGCGGGTCCGTGGCGATGAAGTCGAAGGAGCCGTCCGGGAACCGATCCGCGTCGCCGAGGAGCGCCACGCAGTCCCCCACCACCATCTCCTGCGCGGGGAGGTCCCGGTGCTTCGCCGCCACCTCCGCGTAGACCTCCGCCCAGCGCGGGTTGATCTCGAGGCCCACGGCCTTCCGCGGCGGCTCGGCGATGGAGGCCCCCACCAGCGTCCCCCCCACCCCGGCGAAGGGATCCAGCACCCGCCCCCCGGCCTTCGTGAAGAACTCCACCAGCGCCTGCATCAGCCGCGGCGGCTTGTTGGCCCCGTGCTTCTTCCGGAGGTCGTGGCCGAACTCCCGCGGGTAGGAGGTCTTCAGGATCGACCGCGTGAAGTAGAGCCAGTGCTCCCCGTCGAGCTCGTTCAGCGTGTTGCGGGGGTGCTTGGGCTTGCGGACCCGGGGCGGGGCGTCGGGATCGGCGGACTTCGCCGCGGCGGCCTTCCTCACTTCTTCAGCCACCGCCGCCAGAGCGCGGCGTCCACCCCGAGGTCGGAGTAGAGGGGGGTCAACCCCTGCCGCTCCGCGATGGAGCCGATGGCCAGGGCCGTCACCGACTGGACGTTCCTCAGCGCCTCCCGCCCCAGCGAGTCGAGGAGGATGTCGTACCCCTTCGGCGTGCCCGACTGGGCCAGCGCCTGGACCACCTTGATGCGCACGAAGGTGTTCTCGTCCCGGACCCGGTTCAGCAGCGCGTCCTCGACCGCCGGCGTCCCCAGCTCCCCCAGCGCCTGGGCGGCGGAGCCGCGGAGGATGGGGTCCGTCGGGTCGAAGAGGAGCACCTGCAGGTCGGACTCCACGTGGGCGGTGCGGGAGGGGGCGAGGACCTCCATCCCCTGCTGCCGGCGGGCCTGGAAGACCCGGGCGAGGCAGAGGGCGGCGTTGCCGGCCACGACCTTGTCGGGGTAGGAGAGCAGGGGGGAGACCTTCGCGTCGTCGGTCTCGGCGGAGGCGACGAGGCCCAGGGAGACGAGGGAGGCGGCGAGCACCGAGGGGTCCTCGTCCGCCAGGGACTCCTCGAGGGCGGGGCGGACGCGGGGGTTCTGGACGAAGCCGAGGCCCCGGGCCGCGGCGATCCGCCAGCGCGGGTTGTCCGAGGCCTTCAGGTCCTCGACCACCTCGTCGAACTTCTCCCAGACCTCCCGGGCGATGGCGGTCGAGAGGGCGTTGGCCTCGTCGGCGGAGGCGACGCCGCTGCCGGTGCGGGCCTGCATCCAGGCATCGGTCAGCTGGGTGACGCGGCGGTACAGGGCCGCCTTGCCGCGCGGGTTGACCTCGTCGGCGGCGGCCCTCTCCTTCCTCTCCGTCTCGCGGGCCGCCGCCTCGTCGGCCGCCCGGTCGGCGGCGGAGGCGCAGGCGCAGAGCGAGAGGGCGGCGGCGAGGAGCGCGGACCGGCGGAAGGCGGTGGTCATGGGGTCTCTCCGGGAATCGGGGTTCCTTCGTTGGACGCCGCCGCCCCGAGGAGTGCGGCCAGTTCCGGGGGCAGGCGCCGGGGACGCCCGTCGGCCCCGCAGGAGGCCAGCACCGTGCGGCCCTCGGCGGCGAGGCTCCCGTCGGCGGCGTGGAGGACGCGGTAGTCGAACCGCACGCGCGCCCCGGACACCTCCCCGACGCGGGTCTCCGTGATCAGCTCCTCGTCGTAGCGCGCCGGGGTGCGGAAGCGCATCGAAGCCTCGGCCACGGGGAGGATGTGGCCCCTCCTCTCCATCTCCGCGTAGGAGCAGCCGAGGTCGCGCATGAGACCCGTGCGCCCCTCCTCGAAGTAGAGCAGGAAGACGGAGTGGTGCACGTAGCCCATCTGGTCGGTCTCGCCGTAGCGGACCCGGAAGCGGTGGCGGTGGACGGACATCGGGGGGAATCGTAAGCGGGAGGCGGGTGCGGCGCTGAGAATGCCCGGGTGCGCGATCGCCACCCCGCCCTGGCCTGGATCCTCGGCTGGCTCCTCCCCGGGGCCGGCCACTGGTACCTCGGGCAGCGGGCGCGGGGCGCGGTCCTCGGCGCGGCCCTCGTCTCCTGCTTCGCCGCGGGCGTCCTCATCGGGGGGCGCTCGACGGTCTCCTCCGGGAAGCCGGAGTACCTCGTCCTCCAGTGGGGCGCGGGCCTCCCGGCCGCGGCGGCATGGGCGGCGGGCGACGCTTCTCCCGCCGACGTGCCCGTCTCCCGCCGCGAACTGGGCATCCTCTACACCCTCGTCCCGGCGCTCCTGAACATCGTGGCCGCCCTCGACGCCGCGGCCCGCGCGGCCGGCGCCGACCCCGGCGGCCCCCCGCCCCGCGAGGAGCGGCGGCCGGAGGGGGAGGGGGGGGCGGCCCCGTGAGCCTCCTGGTCCGGCTCCTCGAGTTCCTCCCGCTGTCCCTGGTCCTGGGCACGGCGCTGGCCGCGCTGCGCCACGAGCGGCTGCCGGACATCCAGCGCGCCGCGCTGCGGAACACCGCCCGAATCGTCCTGTGGCTCGTGGCCGGCTGCGCCGGGCTCCAGGTCCTGCTCTGGCTCGTCCAGGACTAGGTCCGGGCGAACCTCCCCCCGGGGAACTCGCGGACCGCCCCCTCGAGCTCGAGGTCCACGAGGGCGGCCCGCACGGCGGTCCCCGGGAGACCCGTGGCCGCGGCCAGGGCGTCGGGGTCGAGAGGGTCGCTCCCTTCGAGGGCGGCGAGGATGCGGCCGCCGGGCCCCCCGGCCTCCGCCGGCTCCCCGCCTCCCGCCGGTCCCAGCCCCTCGATCCCCAGCAGCGCCAGCACGTCCTCCGCCCCCTCGACGAGGTGGGCCCCGTCCTTCAGCAGGCGGTGGGCCCCGCGGCTCTCCGGGGAATCGACCCGCCCGGGGAGGGCGGCCACGGTCTTGCCGAGTTCGTTGGCGATGTTGGCGGTGATGAGGGAGCCGGACTTCTCCGAGGCCTCGACCACGACGGTGGCGAGGCCGAGGGCCGCCAGGACGCGGTTGCGGCGGGGGAAGTTGTGGGGCAGCGGCGGGGTGTCGAGGGGGAACTCCGACAGGACCGCGCCGCGGGCGGCCGCCTCGTCGAGGAGGCCGCGGTTCTCCCACGGGTAGGGCCGGGCGAGGCCGCTGCCGAGGACGGCGACGGTGCGCCCCCCCTCGGCCCCGAGGGCCCCCCGGTGGGCGGCGGTGTCCACCCCCCGGGCGAGGCCGCTGACGACGGTCACCCCCGCCGAGGCCAGCCCGCGGGCGATCCGCCCGGCCTGGACCGTGCCGTAGGCCGAGGCGCGCCGCGACCCGACCACGGAGACCGAGAGGCAGTCCTCGACCGCCCATTCCCCCCGCATCCAGAGGAGGGGGGGCGGGTCGAAGGTCCGCAGCAGGGGATACGGGTAGCCGGCCTCCCCCGGAGCGACGAGGGCCACGCCGAGGTCGCGGGCCCGGGCCGCCTCGCGGTCCGCCTCGTCCCCGGTCGCGGCCGCCCCGGCCACGGCGGCCGCGAGCACGGGCCCCACGCCGGGCACGCAGGCGAGGACCTCCCGGGGGGCGGCCAGGACCCGATCGGGCTCGCCGCCGCACCGGCGCAGGGTCCGCGCGGCCGCGGCGGAGTGCATCCCCGGGGTCAGGAGGAGTCGCAGCAGGGCGCGGAGCCGATCGGGTCCCATACCTCCTAGGTGCCGGGGGGGGTACAGCCGTTTCTGCTGGAGCGGCGGCGGGCCGGCGGGGTAAATATGGGCGCCTAGACCGCGTGGCCGGGGCGGCCCGCGACGGACATCTCCAGAGAGGCGGGGGCATGAAGGTCGAGCGCAGGCGCTGGGAGAACGTGACGATCCTTTCCTTCGTCGGGGAGTTCGACGCCTTCAACCTCCCGACCTACTCGCAGAAGATCGACGGCCTGATCGAGGCGGGCGAGACCCAGATGGTCTTCAACCTGCGGCTCCTGACCTTCATCAACTCCAGCGCCCTCGGCTACCTGCTCAAGGTGAAGAAGCGCTCCCAGGAGCTGGGCGGGGACCTGGTCCTCGTGCAGCCCTCGAAGTTCATCAAGAAGACCCTGCTGACCCTCGGCCTGCAGGAGGTCTTCGCCATCTACGAGACCGACGAGGACGGGGCACTCTCCTACCTCCGCCCGAGCGGCGCCAAGAAGGCCAAGCTCTCCAAGGGCGACGCGGAGACCGACGAGAAGATGCTCGGCGGCAACGCGGTCATGTTCCTCACCGTGGACGAGGAGGGCAAGCCCCTCTACGGCCAGAACCCCCAGGTCGGCAAGCTCGCGAACCTCGCCGAGGGGGCCCTGGAGATCCGCTGGGAGGTCCCCGCGCCGGGGCCGAAGCACCTCGTCCCCATCTCGACGGAGAACTTCGAGTCCGCCATCCACCCGGGCACCCGCCTGAAGGTGAAGTTCCGCCAGCCCTTCGCCATGAAGGGCTACTACTTCGAGATCGGCTGCCAGGTCTCCGGGGTCTCGAAGAACAACCCCGAGAACCCCAACGAGTCCACCATCGCGGTGGACTTCAAGGACATGAAGCCCGAGGACCGCACGGCCATCGTCGACTACGTCCAGGACATGAAGAAGTTCCGCGACGTCCTGAAGCGCGGCGGCGACCAGGTCTAGAGG
>CAZWGT010000077.1:0-4998 GCA_964633345.1 uncultured Planctomycetota bacterium | reverse complement strand
CCGTGATCCCGCGCGGCAGGGAGACCGGCAGGCCGAGGGAGGCCAGCGCCTCCGCGAGCCTCGCGGCCTCGCCCTCCCCCAGCAGGCCCCGTCCCTCCGCCACGCGGGCCGCGACGACCATGCCGTACGAGACGGCCTCCCCGTGGAGGACCCGGCCGTCGTAGCGGGTCGCCGCCTCGACGGCATGGCCGGCCGTGTGCCCGAGGTTGAGGAGGACGCGGACCCCCCTTCGCTCGAAGGGGTCCCGCGCCACGAGGGCCGCCTTGGCGGCCGCCGCGCGGCGGGCGGCGCGGGCCGGATCCTCCGTCCGCAGCCGGCGGATCGCCGGCAGCCCCCTGCGGAGGCCCCGCAGCAACTCCATCTTGGCGATCTCCGCCAGCCCGTTGCGGACGTGGCGGGCGGGGAGGGTCCGGAGCACCTCCGGCGCGACGTGCACGAGGACCGGCGCGTGGAAGGCGCCCACCAGGTTCTTCCCCTCGGGGAGGTCCACGCCCGTCTTCCCCCCCACAGCGGCGTCCGCCATCGCCAGCACCGTCGTCGGCACCGCGATCCAGGGGAGCCCGCGGGCGTAGACCGCCGCCACGAAGCCGGCGAGATCGGTCACCACGCCCCCGCCGAGGGCGACGACGGGGGTCGAGCGGTCGGCGCCGTCCCGCGCGAGCCGGCGCAGGAGCCGTTCCGCCGTCGCGAGACTCTTCGTCCGCTCCCCGGGGGGGAGGGCGACGGTCCACGGCTGGAAGCCGGCCCGCCGGAGGGAGGCGCGCGCCGCGGTTCCGTGGAGCCGATCCACGGTCCGATCGGTCACGAGGAGGCAGGGGCCGGGCCGGACGACGCGGGCCGCCCGCCCCCCGAGGGACCTCATGCCTCCGGGGATCCCTTCGACTTCCCGTGCTTCTTCGCCAGGCGGGCCATCCGCCTCTCCGCCGCGAGGCGATCCTCCCTGCGGGTGCGGAGGAGGGCCCAGGCGAGGCCGCCGGCGACGAGGACCGAGAGCCCGAGCACCGCGGCGAGGAGGTCCCTGCCGAACGCCCTTCCCAGCGGGACCGGCGTGATCTTCCCGGCGATCAGGATGACGGCCTGGCTGAGCGGCCCCCCGCCCGCTGGCTGGTAGGCGATGCGCTTGAGGAAGATCCCGTCCACGCGGATCCGGTCGTCCGCCTTGAAGCCCTGGTCCACGAAGGAGCGCGGGGCGAACACCCACACCGCGGGGACGAAGTCCGTGCCGACGAGGAATCCGACCCAGACCTTGTCCAGCCCCCCCGGGTTGGGGGGCGCGGGTTCCACCGTCGGCCGGGCGAGGAAACCCGAGTAGCGGATCGGCCGCAGCCGGTGGACATCGGGCCGGGCGAGCAGCTCCTGGAATCGGTCCGTGAAGTCCTCGGGCGGCCAGATCCGCGCCCCCGGCGCCTCGGCCGCCTTCGCCTTCAGCCACGCCTCGAACCCCTCGGGCCCCTGCGCCCGGACCATGTTGAGGAGCAGGTAGAACGGGGGATCGTAGAAGTGCAGCATCTGCTGCGCATCGCCGTCGCGGATCTGCTCCATCCAGGCGGGGTCGATGTCCTTCACGTCGACGACGGGGTAGTCGCGCTCCGGACGCCCCTGGAGGACGAGGTGGGCGGTCATGGCCGGGGCGGCCCCGCCGGCGGGATCGGGGACGGGCCACGACTTGTAGAACAGGCCCCGGACGCGGATCCACCCGCCTCCCGGCTCCACGGGGTTCGGCTCCAGGGAGTTGCCCACGGGCCAGGTGAACGTGAAGAGCCTCCCCTTCGCGTCGCGGAGGAGCCCGCGCCGCACCTCGAGGACCTGCCGCCCCTTCCCCTCGTAGGGGAGCTTCGCGAGGGAGAGGAGCTCGCCGGAGGCGCAGAGGAGGCGTCCGGCGTGGGAGCCGGGGTCGGCGAGGATCCGCGCCATGTCGGGGTCCCGGTCGAACCCCTCCGGCAGCAGGTTGAGGACGCGGGCGTTGAGGGTCGCCTGGTCCACGAGGAACTCGTAGGGCTCCGGATCGACGGCGGCCACGCCCTGGGCGATGGGGGCGAGTCCGGCCACCCTCTCGACGAGGATCTTCTGGATTTCCTCCGCCTCCTCCTCCGGGAAGAGGGGCTCGGGACGGATGTCCATGGGCGGGAGCTCGACGCCCCCCTCCGCGGGGACGGGCTCCGGACGCGCCGGCGCGGAGGCGGCGCGGATGTAGGAGTAGAGCCCGCCCGCCAGGGCGAAGCAGAAGAGGAGGCCGACACCGAGCAGGATCATCCGGCCGCGATCCTCGGGCTCCAGGCCCGGGGTCGTGCGCGGTCGCTTCGGAGGCGGCGACGGAGCGGAGGGGAAGGGGAACATGGGGGGGCTCCCGGGGGCGGCGCACGCGGCGTCCGCGGGAACTGGCCGGATCCTAGCACGGCGGGCGGCCCCCCCCCGAGTAGCGTGATCCCCTCCATGTCCGACCCCGCCGACCGGGCCTTCCGCCGCCTCGCCGCGCTGACGGACTACGAGACCATGGCCGCGGTCCCCTACCACGAGCGGACCTACGGCCTCGCCCGCATCGAGGCGCTGCTCGGGCGCCTCGGCCGCCCCTGCGGCGGGCGCCCGGTGATCCAGGTGGTCGGGAGCAAGGGGAAGGGGACGACGACGACGGCGGCGGCGGCGATCCTCCGGGCCGCGGGCCTCAGGGTCGGCTCCTACCTCTCCCCCCACCTCGTGCACCCCTCGGAGCGGATCCTGCTGGACGGGCGGCCGGTCCCGGGGACGGTCTTCGCGCGGGCGGTGGACCGGGTGCTCCCCGCGGCGCTGCGGCTGGCGGGCGGGGATCGCCCGACGTTCTTCGAGCTGATGACGGCGGTGGCGCTGCTCGTCTTCGAGGAGGCGGACTGCGGCGCGGCGGTGCTGGAGGCGGGGATGGGCGGGCGCCTCGACGCGACGACGGCGCCGCCGCGGCGCGCGGTGCTGCTGACGAGCATCTCGCTCGACCACACGGGGCAGCTCGGCCGCACGACGGCCCTCATCGCGGCGGAGAAGGCGGCCGCGGCGCGGAAGGGGGTGCCCTTCTACAGCGCGGTCCCGCCCCGCTCGGCGGCGGGGAGGACGGTCGGGCGGATCTGCCGCAGGGCCGGCGCGCCGCTCCGCCTCGCCGGAAGGGAGTGGCGTGTGTCGCACGCCCGGACCTCCCTCGGGGAGGGGACGGTCTTCGACCTCGCCCTCCGCGGGCGCGGGACGCTCCGGGACCTCTCGCTGCCGATGCTCGGGGTCCACCAGGCGGGGAACGCGGGGCTGGCGGCGGCGGCGCTGCTGGATCTCGGGATGGCGGACGGGGACGCGGTGCGGCGCGGCCTCGCGGCGACGCGGGTGCCGGGGCGGCTCGAGGTCCTCCGCCGCTCCCCCCTCGTCGTCGTGGACGGGGCCCACAACGGGGCCTCGGTGCGCGCGGCGGTGAAGGCGGTCCGCGCGGTGATGGACCCGCGGGGGGTCGTGCGCGTGGTGTTCGCGGCGAACCGGGACAAGGACCTCGTCGGGATGGTGCGGGCGCTGGCGGCGTTCGACCGGGTGCGCCTGTTCGCCTGCGAGGTTCCCAACCCCCGCCGCGCGGAGGCCGCGACGCTGGCCCGCCTGGCCCTCCGCGAGGGGATCGCCGCGACCGCCGGCCGGACCCCCGCCGCGGCGCTCCGCGCCGCGCTCCACGACTCGCGGCCCCGGGACACCGTGCTCGTCACGGGCTCGATGTACCTCGCGGGGGCGGTGCGGCCCCTGCTGGCCCGGGACTGACCCGCCCTACGGCGAGGTCGTCGGGAACGCGCCCGCCAGGATCGTCTCGGTCCCGCCGGCGTCCCTCACCTCGACGGCGACGCCGGAGAGGTTGGACAGCGTCGCGCCGAAGGGGAGCGCGTCCCCCCTCCTGGTGTCCTTCGAGTAGTGGAAGGAGCCGCGGCGCGAGGTGGTGAAGGTGTCGATCTGCACGAGCGCGGGGTCCGGAGTCCCGGGGTTGTCCATCCAGAGGGTGAAGCCGGTCGAGCGCTCCAGCCGGGCCACCCTGATGTCGAGCCGGGAGCGCTCCACGTGCCGGCGCCTCTCGGGGGTGAACTGCGCCGTGATCCGGCCCCGCGCGTTCCCGTCGAGGGATCCGTCGGGCGGGCCCATGGCCGTGCGGCCCTTGAAGGGGCGCCTGGGCTCGCGCTCCGCCCCCTCCGGCGCGGAGGTCACGGTGTCGGACACCATCGTCACGGCCCCGTTGAGGGCCAGGGCGTTGCCGGTCATCGAGACGCCGGCCTCCATGGAGATGCTGGAGTACGCCAGGATGTTCCCGAGGAACGCGACGCCGCTGTCGAGGGTGGCGGAACTGCCGATCTGCCAGTAGATGTTCGACTCGTCGTAGTTGCCGCCGCCGTTGATCACGATCACGGAGGAGCCGGGCGCGACGGTGAGGGCGCTGGCGATCTGGAAGACGAAGACGGCGTCCGCGTTCCCTCCGGCGTTCAGGGTGAGGTCCCCCGTGAGGCCGGCGGACGAGGTGAAGTGGTACACGCCCGGGGCGAGGGTCATGCCGCCGAGGTCGCGGCCGGTGAGCTCGTTGGCGGGGATGCTCGCCATGCCCTTCAAGTACGCGTAGGCCAGCGAGGCGTCCCGGTGGGCGGCGGCCGCGCGGTCGTCGCCGGCGTGGATGGCCCCCTCGACGACGGTCGCCGGCGGGAAGCCGGTCATCCCGGTGCCGGGGCTGACGCCCACGTCGCCGGTGATGGCGGTCGTCCCCGTGGTGGACACGGTCGAGCCGGCGAGCACGGCGAAGCTCCGCGCCTCGCCGAGGTTGGGCCGCCTGGGCTCGGCGGCCTCGAGGGAGGAGACCGCCAGCGCGACGGAGACGGCGGCGAGCACGCCGCCGCCGATGCGCCAACCCGTCGGGATGCGCCTGTCGTGGGCCATGAGGGACCTCCCTGGCGTCGCCTGCGTCCTCGAATCACCGAGGGCCCCACGCTAGGGGGAGTGCGCGGCGGGGGCAATGGGGCGGAACCC
>CAZWGT010000076.1:0-13515 GCA_964633345.1 uncultured Planctomycetota bacterium | reverse complement strand
GGCGCGGAGCGCGTTGCTCCCGATGTCCACCGCGCCGACGCGCATGGGGGCCTCCTCAGGCCGAGCCGGTGAGGCGGGGATCGGTCACGTCGCGGAGCGCGTCCCCGATGAGGTTGAAGGTGAGCACCGCCACGAAGATGGCGACGCTGGGCGGGAAGATGAGGTGCGGGGCCACGCGGAGGTTGTCGAAGCCCGCGCGGAGCAGGCTCCCCCAGGTCGGGGTGGGGGGCATGACGCCGAAGCCGAGCCAGGAGAGGCCGCTCTCGATGAAGATGGCCCCCGCCACGCCGAAGGCCACGACCACGAGGACCGGGGCGAGGGAGTTCGGCAGAAGGTGGCGGAAGATGATGCGCGGCGTGGAGGCCCCGAGCGCGCGGGCGGCCATGGCGTACTCGAGGTTCTTGAGCTTGAGGAACTCCGCCCGGACGTAGCGCGCGATGCCGGTCCAGGCGAACAGCCCGATCACCACCATCACCTTGTAGGGCCCCGGCTCCGTCAGGAGGAGCACGATGAGGATCACGTAGAAGACGGGGATGCAGATGAACACCTCGACGAGGCGCGAGATCCCGATGTCGTTCCACCCGCCGAGGTAGCCGGCCATGGATCCCAGGACGAGCCCGATGACCGTGGCGATCCCCATGGAGATGAACCCCACGAGCATGGCGATGGCGGTGGCATGGATGAGGCGGGAGAGGACGTCCCGGCCCACCTCGTCGGTGCCCAGGGCGTGGTGGCGCGAGGGGCCCTTCAGCCGATTGACGGAATCCACCTCGTTGGGGTCCCACGGGACCAGGGGCCAGATCGCCCAGCCCTCCCTGTCCAGGGGAAGCTCCGCCTTGGCGTTGAACTGGGGGAAGCGGAAGGGCTTCGGCATGTCGACCAGCCAGGAGGCCCCGGGGATCTTGTGGAAGGTCGCCACGACGGCGGGGAAGGAGACCTCCCCCTTGTACTTGCAGACCAGCGGCAGGCCTCCGGCCAGGAGGTGGCCGCCGAAGGCCACCGCCATCAGGATCGTGAAGATCCCAAGGCCCACCAGCCCCGAGCGGTGCCGGCGGTAGTGCTTCCATACGGAGCGCCAGTACCCCTTGCTCTCGCCCTCGGAGGCGACCAGCATCTCGGGGTTGCGGCCGGCCGGATCGACGGGATCGCCGCTAGGCATAGGAGATCCTCGGATCCGCCCAGGCGTAGGCGATGTCGGCCAGGAGGATGCCGACGAGGACGAGACTGGAGCTGACCATGATGCCCGCCATCATCAGCGGGTAGTCCCGCGCCATGATCCCGTCGAAGAAGAGCCGGCCGAGGCCGGGCCAGTTGAAGATGACCTCGAGGATGACGGATCCGGAGATGAGGGCGGGGAGGAGGAGGGCCATCCGCGTCAGCAGCGGGATGAGGGAGTTGCGGAACGCGTGCTTGAAGACGACGCTTCGCTCCGTGAGCCCCTTGGCGCGTGCTGTCCGCACGTAGTCCTGGCGGAGGACCTCGAGGAGGTTGCCGCGCATGAAGCGGGAGTCCACGGCGATCGACCCGTAGGTGAAGCAGAAGGTGATGAGGGTGAAGTGGAGGGCGAGGTCCCCCGCCTTCCCGACGACGCCGAGCTGGTCGAAGTTGTCGGAGGTCATCCCCCGGAAGGGGAGCAGGTCCCACTTCACGCCGACCCAGTAGATGAGGACCACGGCCGCCACGTAGGAGGGGACGGCGTACATCATGTAGAAGAAGGTCCCCGTCCCGCGGTCGAACCAGGAGTTCTGCTTCACGGCCTGGATCACGCCGAGGGGGATGCCCGCGGCGAGGCCGAGGAAGATGCTGAGCGCCGCCAGGGACACCGTGGCGGGGAGGCGGTCCCGGATCTTCCCGACCACGGGCCGGCCGTCCTGGTACGAGGCCCCGAAGTCCCCCCGTGCCACGTCGGCGAACCACTTCCCGTACTGGACGGGGATCGGGTCGTCGAGGTGGTACTGCTTCCGGATCCTCTGGGCCAGCTCCTGCTGCGCCTTGGGGTCCTCGATCCCCATCTGGGCGACGGCGGCCGGGTCGCCCGGCATCATCCGTATGAGGACGAAGACGATGACGGAGATCCCCCACAGCGTGAGGGCCCCGATGAGAATCCGCCGGAGGAGATAGGTCCCCAAGGTGCGGGTCTAGCGGGCCCCGTGGGCCTGCTCGGACTTCGCGACCCACCACGCCATGAAGGAGGGTTCGAAGTTCCACACCCCGCGGGGGCTGAAGGTCACGCCGCGGATGCGCTTGTTGAAGGCCCATGTCGTGGGACGGTTCCAGATGAAGGTGTAGGGCTGCTCGTCGTAGATGATCTTCTGGATCTCCCCGTACATGGCGGCGCGCTTCTTCTCGTCGAACTCCCTCCGGGCGAGGCGGAACAGCTCGTCCACCCGGGCGTTGCTGAAGCAGGCGTAGTTGCGGCCCCCCTCCTGCTCGATCATCTCCGTGTGCCAGATGTTCCACGAGGTGTCGGGGTCCGTTCCCGTCCCCCAGGCGGCCATGGAGGCCTGGAACTCGTGCTTGCGGGCCTTCTCCTGGAACACGGCCCACTCGATGAGCTGGGTCTTCATCTCCACCCCGATGCGCTTGAGGTCCTGCTGGAAGAAGGCGGCGATCTCGACCGAGACCGGGTTCCCCTGGGGGAGGAGGAGCGTGAAGGAGAACTTCTGGTCCCCCTTGTGGCGCCAGCCGTCCTGCTCGCTCACGGTCCAGCCGGCCTCGTCGAGGAGCTTCCCGGCGGCGGCGAGGTCGAAGGGGAGGAGCTTCACGTCGGGATTGAACATCCAGGAGTCGGGGTGGAAGATGCCGTAGCAGGGGGAGGGGAGGTTGTAGCCGAGGTCGCGGATGATGACGGGGAGGTTGCAGGCCATGGTCATGGCCCGGCGGACCCGGACGTCCCCGAAGAAGGGGTTCCCCCGCATGTTCCAGGCGATGTAGGACAGTGCCCACTCCCTCCCGAGCGCCTTCTGGCCGATCTTCCGGAAGGACTCGGAACGGACGGTCTCGTCGGCGAACTGCTTGGCGGTCAGGTACATCTCGTCGAGATCCCCCTTCTCGAAGGTCAGGAGCTGGACGTTGCGGTCGGGGACGATGCGCAGGACGAGGCGCCGGAAGTGGGGCTTCGGACCCGTGTACCCGTCCCAGCGCTCGAGCACGATCTTGTCGTTCTCGACCCACTCGAGGAGGCGGTAGGGGCCGTTGCCCAGGCCCTCGCGGTTCACCTTCGAGTACCAGTCGCCGGTCTTGAGGTCGGGGTTCTTCTCGAGGTCCCTGTCGTAGACGTGCTTGGGGAGCGTGGAGAACAGGACGTTCCACTTCGCGGTCGGCAGCGGCTCCTTGTGGACGTAGCGGACGGTGCGGTCGTCGAGGGCGGTCACCGACTCCAGCTCGTCGCAGCCCGAGCGCTGGGGGGTGACGACGTGGGGGGACATGATCTGCTGGAACGAGAAGGCGATGTCGTGGGCGGTGAAGGGCTTGCCGTCGTGCCACTGCAGGCCCGGCCTCAGGGTCAGGGTCCAGGTCTTCCGGTCCTCGGAGATGTCCAGCTTCTCGGAGAAGTGGTCGTTCAGCTTCCACTTCATGTCCTTGTCGAAGGTGAAGGGGCCGTCGTAGAGGAACCCGTTCACCATGAACTCGTAGGTCGAGGAGCCCATGATGGCGTTGGTGGTGCGCGGGTTCCCGTCGATGGTGACGAAGAGCCAGTCGTCCTCGGTCGCCGCCTTCGGGTCGTAGACCTCCACCATCGGTGGGCGGTTGACGAGGGGATCGAGCTTCGGGTCGTAGCCGACGCCGGCCACGAGCTTCGGGGCCCCGGAGGCGTCCTTCGGGGCCTCGGTGGAGGACGCGGGGCCCGCGGCGCCCCCGGAAGGTCCCCCGGCCACGGGCGGGGGGTCGGAGCACCCGGCCATCAGGACCGCGGGCACGGCGAGGGCGAGGGCGGCGAGGGTGGTCTTCATGGGGCCTCCTGGGACCGCGTGGGCGGCGCGTCCGCGGCGACGCGCGGCGTCGGGGCCATCCTACGGACCGCCCCGCGGTTCGCCGCCGGAATCGGGCGGAGGCGGTCCTGTGACAGCGCGGGGTCCTTCGGCGGGGGCTCGGGGCCGCCCCCGTACAATCGCTCCCCCCGCGGTGATCCGGCCCTCCCGGCCCGGCCCACGAACCCGGGGAGGAGGTCCACCATGGCCCGTTCGCCCCGGTTCGCGGTCGCGCTCGCGGCGTTCGCCGCGGCGTCCCTGGCCCTCGCCTGCGGAGGGGAGGAGACGAAGGCGCCGCCCGCGGCCGGAGGGGGGGCTCCCGCCGCCCCCGCCGCGGGGAAGGCCCCGGACCCCGCGCCGGATCCCGGCCTCTCCCCCGACGACGCGGCGCTGCTGGCGAAATACGCGGGGAAGCTCCAGTTCCCCGTCGTGCGCTACGAGTGGGACCGCAACGCCGGCGACAAGTCCGTCTCCGCCGGGGACGGCGGCCCCGGCTTCACCGGCGAGGGGTGGACCACCAACCTCGAGTACCCGACGACGGCGCGGATCGACGCCCCCAAGGGGGGGACCATCCGGCAGTACCTCCCCGACTGGCCGGCGACCCTCCGCCTCTGGGGCGAGAATTACAACTCCTCGTTCAACTACAACGTGGTGGACCTCTGCCTCGAGGGCCTCATCGGGCAGAACCCGGTCACCCTCGACTGGATCCCCTCCCTCGCGACCCACTGGAAGATCTCCGCCGACCGGCAGACCTACTCCTTCCGGATCAACCCCGAGGCCCGCTGGAGCGACGGGAAGGAGGTCACCGCGGACGACGTGATCGCCTCGTACGACCTCCGCATGGACCCGAAGTGCCGCTTTCCCTCGGGCCCCCTCGTCTTCGGCAAGTTCGACCGCCCGGTCAAGAAGTCCAAGTACGTCGTCGAGGTGCACTGCAAGGAGGACAACTGGCGCAACTTCCTGTACTTCGGCTCGAGCGCCGTCTTCCCCGCCCACGAGGTCTCGATCCCGGGCGACCAGTACCTCGACAGGTTCCAGAACTCCTACCACGCAGTGACCGGCCCCTACATGGTGAAGGCCGAGGACGTGAAGATGGGCCAGAGCATCGCCCTCACGCGCCGCAGGGACTGGTGGGGGGAGAAGAACCCCGCCAACGCCGGCGCCGCCAACGTGGACCGGTTCGAGTTCGAGATCGTCAAGGACTACAACCTCGCCTACGAGAAGCTGAAGAAGGGGGAGATCGACATCTACGTCGTCCCCAAGGCGCAGTGGTGGGTGCAGGACATCCCGAAGCTGGAGCCCGTGAAGAGGGGGCTCCTGCAGATGCGGAAGATCTACAACGACCAGCCGATCGGCACGAGCGGGATCGCGATCAACATGAAGAAGGCGCCCCTGGACGACCGCAGGGTCCGCCTGGCGCTCCAGTACCTCTACAACCGGCCGCTCATGATCCGCAGCCTCTACTTCGACCAGTACGTCCCCCTGTCCTCCTACGAGTCCGGCGTCTGGGCCAACCCGGACAACAAGGTCCACCCCTACGATCCCGCCGCCGCCGTGAAGCTCCTCAAGGAGGCCGGCTGGACGGAGACCAACAAGGACCTCATCCGGGTCAAGGACGGGAAGGAGCTGAAGTTCGAGCTCGTCTACCGATCCGCCCTGTCGGAGCGCAACCTGACCGTGTTCCAGGAGGACTGCCGGAAGGCGGGCATCAAGATCGAGCTCAAGCTCCTGACGCCGGCGGCGCTCTGGAAGAACCTGACCCAGAAGGAGTTCGAGCTGTCCGACATGATCTGGGGCGCGCTCGTCACCCCGAACCCCGAGACCTCGTGGAAGGGGGAGCTGGCGGACCAGGTGAGCAACAACAACATCACGGGGTTCCGGAACGCCCGGGTGGACGAGCTCCTGAAGGCCTACGACCTCGCCTACGACCCGAAGGAGCGGGTCCGGGTGATCCGGGAGATCGACGCGATCGTCTACGGCGAGGTCCCCTACGTCCTCGGCTGGTACAACCCCGCGATCCGCTTCCTCTACTGGAACAAGATTGGGATGCCGGAGTGGGGGTGCTCCCGGACCTACGACAACGACCAGTTCTGGTACGGGATGTGGGTGGATCCCGTGAAGGAGAAGGCGCTGGAGGAGGCCCGGAAGGACCCCTCCCGCACCATGCCGGTGGAGGAGATCGACAACCGCTTCTGGCAGGCGTGGAACGCGGAGCAGCGCCGCAGGGAGAAGGCGGGGACCAAGTAGGGTGGGAGCCTATTTCGCCCGGCGGCTCCTGCTGGCCGTGCCGACGTTCCTGGGGATCACCTTCATGGTGTTCCTCATCACCCGGTTCGTCCCGGGCGGCCCCATCGAGCAGATGATCGTCCAGATCGAGATGGGGGGGGACTCGGGGGAGGGCGGCGCGGCCGGGGGCGCGGGGCAGTCGGGGTCCGGATCCCGGATCCCCCCCGAGGTCATGAAGGAGCTCGAGAAGCGCTACGGCTTCGACAAGCCCATTCCCGTCGCCTACGCCTCCTGGCTCGCCGACGTCGTCCGCCTCGACTTCGGCAAGTCCTACAAGTACAACGTCCCCGTCCTGGACGTGATCACGCGACGCTTCCCCGTGAGCATCTACTTCGGCCTCATCGGGTTCACCCTCGCCTACCTCATCTGCATCCCCCTGGGGGTCCTGAAGGCCGTCCGCCACGGGGGTCCGTTCGACTACGCCTCGAGCACCGTCGTGTTCATCGGCTACTCGACGCCCGGATGGGCCCTGGGAACGCTGCTCCTGGTGTACTTCGGCGGCGGGAGCTTCTGGAACCTCATCCCCCTGGGCGGGTTCCGCTCCCCCGACTGGGACCAGTTGGACGCCTGGGGGAAGGTCGTGGACCAGTTCCACCACACCATCGCCCCGGTGATGTGCTACGCCGTCGGCTCCTTCGCGACCCTCACGGTCCTCACGAAGAACAGCCTCATGGAGAACCTCGGGCAGGACTACGTGCGGGCGGCCTTCGCCAAGGGGCTCCCCGAGCGGCGGGTCGTGTTCGTCCACGCCCTGAGGAACTCCCTCATCCCCGTGTGCACGGGGCTCGGGCACGCCCTCGGCCTCATCATGGCGGGCTCCTACCTGATCGAGTTCACGTTCAACATCGACGGAATCGGGTACCTGGGCTACACCTCCATCGTGGAGAGGGACTACGCGGTCGTCATGGGGGTGCTGGTCATCAACACCGCGCTCGTCCTCTTCGGGAACATCATGAGCGACGTGCTGTACGTGCTCGTGGACCCCCGGATCCGGTTCACGTAGGCCATGCCCGGGACCTCCACCGCCTCGTCCCACCCGAATGCCCCGCCTCCGGGGGTCGTCCTGCCCGAGTCGCGGGAGGAGTCCGCCTCGGTCCTGCGCCGCCGCTGGCGGAAGTTCCGCTCCCTCAAGCGGGGCTGGTACTCGTTCCTGATCCTGTCCGTCCTCTACGCGGTGAGCCTGCTCAATCCCCTGCTGATCAACAACCGCGCCCTCGTCGTGAAGCACGAGGGGAGCCTCTACTTCCCCGCGCTCTCGGAGTGGTTCGGCGGGCGGCTGCATCCCGGCGAGAAGTTCGGCCAGGAGGTGATCGGGGAGGCCGACTACCGGGCCCTCGACGCCCAGTGGGAGGCGGAGGCCGCGGCGGGGAAGGGGAGCGGGAACTGGGTCCTCCTGGCCCCGTACCCGTACGACCCCAACGAGTCCCTCCTGGAGGACCCGGCCCTCCAGGGCCCGCCCCCGCACTCGCCCCGCGCGGGCCACTGGATGGGAACCGACGATCGCGGCCGGGACGTCTTCGCAAGGCTGGCCTACGGTTTCCGGATCTCCATCACCTTCGCGCTCCTCGTCGTGCTCCTGGACTACCTCATCGGGGTCGCGGCGGGGGCGACCCTGGGCTTCTTCGGAGGGAGGGTGGACTTCTTCGGGCAGAGGCTCGTGGAGATCTGGGCCGCCATCCCGTTCCTCTACACCGTCATCATCGTCGGCAACGTGGTCAAGCCCGGGCTCTACGGCCTGGCCGTGCTCCTGGCCCTGTTCGGGTGGGTGGGCATCTCCTTCTACATGCGCGGGGAGTTCTACCGGGAGAAGGCCAAGGACTACGTGGCGGCGGCCATCGCGCAGGGGGAATCGCGGATGTCGATCATGGTCTCCCACATCCTCCCCAACGCCCTGACCCCGGTCATCTCCTTCGCCCCGTTCGCCCTCGTCGGGTCCATCGTGGCCCTGGTGAGCCTCGACTTCCTCGGCTTCGGCCTCGCCCCCCCGACGCCGTCCTGGGGGGAGCTGGCGAAGCAGGCGAAGGAGAACATCAACTACTGGCATCTGCCGACCTTCGCCCTCGGCGCCCTCTTCCTCACGCTCATGCTCGTCGTCTTCATCGGCGAGGCCGTCCGCGAGGCCTTCGACCCCAAGGTCTACTCGAGGCTCCGGTGAGCGAGAGGGCCGCCGTCACCGGATCCGTGGGGACCGCCGGGGAGCCGCTCCTCCGCGTGAAGGGCCTCGAGACCCACTTCCACGTGGGCGGCATGGTCGCGCGCGCGGTGAGCGGGGTCTCCTTCGACATCCGGCGCAACGAGGTGCTCGGGATCGTCGGCGAGTCGGGCTCGGGAAAGTCCGTCGCGGCCCTCTCCCTCATCCGGCTCATCCCCGACCCGCCGGGGCGCATCGCGGCGGGGGAGGTCCACTACGGCGGGCGCGATCTCCTGAGGATCCCCATCGAGGAGGTGCGGAAGGTCCGCGGCCGGGAGATCGCCATGATCTTCCAGGAGCCGATGACCTCCCTCAACCCGGTGTTCACCATCGGGATGCAGGTCATGGAGCCGCTGCTCTTCCACTTCGAACTGTCGAAGCAGGAGGCCTTCGAGAAGGCAGTCGAGGCCATGGAGCGCGTGGGCATCCCCGACGCCCGCCGCCGCATGGACGACTACCCGCACCAGTTCTCCGGCGGGATGCGCCAGCGCGTGATGATCGCCATGTCGCTGGTCTGCAACCCCGCGATCCTCATCGCCGACGAGCCGACCACCGCGCTCGACGTCACCATCCAGGCCCAGGTGCTGGAGCTGATGCTCGACCTCCAGCGCAAGCGCGAGGGGGCGGCCGTCGTCCTCATCACCCACGATCTCGCCGTCATCGCGGAGATGTGCCACCGCGTCCTCGTCATGTACGGGGGGAAGATCCAGGAGGAGGCGGAGGTCGTCGAGCTCTTCGAGAGGCCCCTCCACCCCTACACGAAGGGGCTCATGGCCAGCATCCCCCACGTGCAGGACAAGGGGAAGCGCCTCTCCACGATCCGCGGGAACGTGCCGTCCATCTTCGACCTCCCCCCGGGGTGCAAGTTCTGCACCCGCTGCCCGGTCGTCGAGCCACGCTGCTGGACCGAGGAGCCCCCGCTGCGCGAGGCCGCCCCGGGCCACCGCGTCCGCTGCCACCTCGTGGAGGGGACGCCGGTATGAGCGTCGACGGCCCCCTCCTCGACGTCCGGGACCTGAAGGTCCACTTCCCCGTCTACGGGGGGATCCTACGCCACGTCACGGGGTGGGTGCGCGCCGTGGACGGGGTCTCCTTCTCCATCGCGCCGGGGGAGACCCTCGGCCTGGTGGGGGAGTCGGGCTCCGGGAAGACGACCGTCGGCCGGGCCCTCATCAACCTGCTGAAGCCGACGGTGCCCCAGGTGCGCCTGGGCGGGAGCATCCTCTTCCGCTCGGCGAAGGGGGTCGTCGACCTCAACGGCCTCGGCCGCGCGGCGATGCACCCCATCCGCGCCGAGATCTCCATGATCTTCCAGGACCCGTTCTCCTCGCTCAACCCCCGCATGACCGTCGAGCAGATCGTGGAGGGGCCGATCCGGATCCACATGAACCTCACCCGGGATGCGCGGAAGCGGCGCGTCCTCGACCTCCTCGACCGGGTGGGCCTCCAGCCCCAGTACGCCAGCCGCTACCCCCACGAGTTCTCCGGCGGGCAGCGCCAGCGCATCGGGATCGCCCGGGCGCTCGCGACCAACCCCCGCCTCGTCGTCGCCGACGAGCCGGTGAGCGCGCTCGACGTGTCGGTCCGCTCCCAGGTGATCAACCTCATGCAGGAGCTGCAGGAGGAGTTCGGCCTCACCTACCTCTTCGTGGCCCACGACCTGTCCGTCGTCTATCACGCCTGCGACCGCATCGCGGTCATGTACCTCGGGAGCCTCGCGGAGATCGGCACGGCGGACCAGGTCTACCGCTCCCCGGTCCACCCCTACTCGCGGGCCCTCGTCTCCGCCGTCCCCCAGCCCGATCCCCACCGCCGCCGCAAGGACCGCATCCGCCTGCAGGGGGACATCCCCACGCCGCTGGCCAAGCCCTCGGGCTGCGGGTTCCGCACGCGCTGCCCCCTGGCGGTGGAGGAGTGCGCGCGGACGGCGCCCCCGCTAGCGGACGTCGGCGGGGGGCAGCTCGTCGCGTGCCCCGTGGTCGCGGCCGAACCGCGCGCGTAGGGCCTTCACCACGGCCGCGTCGAGGCGGAGGGAGAACACCTCGAGCACCGTCCTCCCCTCGACCACGGCCAGCCGCGCCATGAGCAGGATCGCGGCGGCCATCACGGCCCCGTTCTGCCACGAGGCCAGCGGCCAGGAGAACGGGAAGGGGTCGAAGGGGCGGCCGGAGAAGGGCCACAGAAGCGGGAGCGGGTAGGCGAAGGGCTCCCCCGGGCGGCGGTCGCCGGCGCCGAGCATGTCGAGGAGCAGGTGGCCGCACCAGGCCGCCGCGGCGAAAGCCGCCGTGGCGGCGCGCCGCCGGCCGAGGATCGCCCCCGCCGCCGCCGCGAGCGCGGCGCCGGCCAGGTGGTGCGTCCATTCGTGGTGGTGGGCGACGAAGGCGTCCCGGCCCATCGCCAGGAGGATCGGCGCGTCCACGTCGGGGGCGAGGCCGGCGAGGGCCACGACGATGCGGTCGCGGCGGGCGAGGTGGATTCGCCACGGGAGGAGGTAGGACAGGAAGAGGTGCTGCGTCAGATGCACGGGAGGGCCGCCACCGCCTTCTCGACCTCCTTCGCGATCCACGCCGGGTCGGCGTCCGGGGCGAAGGTCAGGGGCTTCCCGAACACGACGGTCCCCGTGCCGCGCCGGGGCCAGAAGGCGTCCCTCGGCAGGACGGAGCCGAACCCGCCCACCTTGACCGGGACGACGGGGGCGCGCATGGCGCCGGCCACGATCCCGATGCCCGGGCGGAAGGGGAGGAGCACGCCGGTCCGGGAGCGCTCCCCCTCGGGGAAGAGGACGAGGCTCCAGCCGGCGTCCAGCATCGTGCCGACGCCGCGCAGCGACCTGCGGTAGCCCCGCGCCTGGGCGATGGGGACCATGGGCAGCCCGACGGTCAGGAGCAGGCGGATCGACTGGAGGAAGGCGCGCTTGGGAAGCCCGGCCCCGGGCGGCTCCCAGTACTCCTTCCACGCCGCGGCCCCGGTCCGCCGGCGGCGCGCCGCCCGCCGGGCCCAGAGGGTGCCCGGGGGGTGGAGGGGGGGGAGGTGGTTGGGCGCGAGGATGAAGGGGCCGGCGAGCCCCACGAGGTTCTCCAGGCCCCTGGCCTCGACCCGCACGAAGATCCGGAAGAGCGGGAACATCAGCAGGTTCTGGAAGCACCAGCGGAGCGACAGGCCCCACCACGAGCGCGGCCAGGAGGGGAGGCCGCCCGCGTCCACGGGCTTGCGGGCCACGACCATCTCCCGCAGCGCCCCGACCGTCGTCTCCGGGGCGACGTCCCCCTCGTCGATGTCCATGTGGAGCCGCTCCTCGAGGGAGGAGACGAGATCCACGATGTCGAGGGAGTCGAGGCCGAGGTCGGGGCCGAGCCGGTGGGCGTCCTTCATCTCCGCCGCGGGCCGCCGGGCGAGCTTCTCGAGCAGCGCCAGCACCGGGTCCTCGGGGCCCTTCCCCGCCACCGCGCCGCCCGCGAGGCTCCCCCTCTCCACGGCCTCCTTCACCTGGAACTTGCGGACCTTGAGCGTCGGCGTGCGGGGGAAGTCCTCGTCGGGCCAGACGAAGGCCCGCGCCACGCCGCGCCCCTCCTCGAGGCGCGCGTTGGCGGCGGCGACGACGGCCCGCGGGTCGAGGGATCGCCCGGGCCACGCCACCAGGGCGGCCGCGACCTCCTCCCCCTTGTCCCCCTTCATCCCGAAGACGCAGGCGTCGCGCACCCCGTCCACGGCGCGGAGCGCCGCCTCCACGTCCTCGGGGTAGACGTTGAGACCGCCCGGGGACTTGATGAGGTCCTTGGACCGCCCTTTGAGGTAGAGGAACCCCTCGCGGATCTCGCCGAGGTCCCCGGTGTTGAACCAGCCGTCGGAGAGGACCTCCTTCGTCCGGACCGGGTCGTCGAGGTAGCCGGAGAAGACGCTCGGGCCCCGGACGTGGATCTCCCCCTCGGGCGTGAGGCGGTGCTCCACGGTCGAGAGGAACCGCCCGACGGATCCGATGCGCCGCTCCCCGGGACGCGCGCAGGCCGCCACGGGGCTCGTCTCCGTGAGCCCCCAGCCCTGGAGGATGGGGAAGCCCATCCGCTCCCAGAACCCCTCGGTGTCGGCCTCCAGCGGGGCGCCCCCGCTGAAGAAGAAGCGCACGCGCCCGCCGAACTTCCGGTGCACCGGGGCGAAGAGCAGGCGCCGCGCCCCCGCCGGGAGAGGCCCGGCCGCCGCCCACGCCGCGCGGAAGTACGCCCCCCTCGCTCCGCCCTCGACCTCCCGCTGGATCCCCTGCTGCAGCCCCTTCAGCAGGCGCGGGACCATCACCGCCAGGGTCACCCGCTCCTCGGCGAAGGCGCGCACGATGGAGGAGGGCTTGAGCGTGTCGAGGTAGACGACGGCGGAGCCCTGCATGATCGGGATGAAGAACCCCACGGTCTGCTCGAACATGTGGGAGAGGGGGAGCAGGGAGAGGAAGACGTCGGATTCGCCGAACCTCGCCAGCAGCACCAGGTCCCGCACGTTGGAGCAGACGTTCCCGTGCGTGAGAACCACGCCCTTGGGCGCCCCCGTCGTGCCGGAGGTGAAGAGGATCTCGGCCACGTCCCCGGGGGAGACGTCCGCGGGGCCGGGGTCGGGCCCGTCCTCGGCGGCGATCCGCGCGTCGAGGTCCTCGAGGAGGAGGGTCGGGAGGTCCGCGGGGCCCGGGGCGCCGAACCGCGACAGCACCGCGGCGCGGGCCTTCGTCGTCTCCGCGATGCGCCGGGTGAAGTCGAGGCTCGCCCGGGCGTCGAGGGGGACGGCGACGGCGCCGAGCCGGAGGATCCCCAGCAGCGCGATCCCCCAGTCGGGCCCGTTGGGCCCGCGGATGACGACCCGGTCCCCGCGCCCGACCCCCATGCGGCGCAGGACGGCGGCGGCGCGGATCGCGCGGCGGGCCGCCTCCCGCCCGGTGACGGGGAAGGAGCGGAACTCCGTGCGGCGGCGGAAGGCCACCCCGTCGCCGCGCGCGGCCAGGGCGTCCACGGCCCGGTCGAGGGTCTGCACGGGGGAGCATCCTCGCCTAGGGGGGGGGATTCACGCAGGGGCGACCCTTCGGGTCGC
>CAZWGT010000075.1:0-13548 GCA_964633345.1 uncultured Planctomycetota bacterium | reverse complement strand
CCTCGCAGACCGGCGGGAAGACCCCCGTCCCCCTGCTCCTCGGCTTCGGAGGTCTCGTCGCGATCGTCGTGCTGGGTCTCTCCTGGATGGTCTTCTCCTCGAAGGGCGGGAAGGCCCCGCCGGGGCCCCCCGCCGGAGGCGCCCCCGTCACGAAGGCCCCGCCGCCGCCCGCCGGGAAGCCGAAGACCCCGATCGAGATCGAGGCCGAGAACGCGGGGATGGACGTGTCGAAGTGGATCGACGCGATGGTCGCGCGCGCGGCCCAGTCGCCCGACGCGGCGAAGCGGTCCTGCGAGGAGTTCCGGCGCCTCGGCCGGGAGGACGCCGCGGGCCGGGCCCTGCTGGCGGGGAAGAAGTCCTGGCCCCACGACCCGTGGATCAACGGGGCCCTCGGGCTCCGGGACCGGACGAAGGACATCCAGGAGGCGGGGGACAGCGTGGAGATGCAGGACCTGCTCTCCGACTTCCCCGACTACGAGCGGATCACGGAGCTGCGGGACCAGGTGCGGAGGACGACCGGTTCCGGCTGGATCGACGCCGAGACGTCGGGGAAGCTCGACGGCTGGCTGAAGTCCTGCGGCGAGCGGCTGGCCTGGCTGAAGGACCCGGTCAACGAGCGGACCCAGCGCCTCCTCACGAACCTGAAGTTCGAGAAGGAGTTCTCGAAGAGGTCCTTCGGCGCCCGCGTGGTCCGCCCCTACACGATCTTCGTCGAGGAGGCGGAGCCGGAGGCGCGGGAGCGGGTGGACCGCGAGGCGGATCGGGCGGCGAAGGCCCTGGGGGGCGCCTACCGGAGCTTCCTCTCCTTCCTGCGCTCCGACCTCGGCCTCTCCGACGCGCCGAAGCTCGAGGAGCAGAAGGACGCCCGGCTCCGCGCGTTCCTCTTCCGGAGCCGCCTATCCTTCGACCAGTGGCACCTCGAGGCGGGGGACGACGTCCCCTCCCGGGGCGTCCTGGCCTACTTCACGGCGCTGCGGGGGATGATCATGCTCCACGCGGAACTGGATCCCTCGACGCCCTCCGGGGTCCGGGGCACCTCCCTCGACACGGCGACCTTCCTCCACGAGGGGGTCCACCAGCTCTACGACTGGTACCAGCGCTGGTACTGCGACCGGGCCGGGAAGCGGATCCCCGAGGGGTACGCGGCGCTCTCGCCGACGCGCGCCACGCCCGACACCTTCTTCTGGTTCCAGGAGGGGCTGGCCGACTGGTTCGGGGCGTCGAAGCCCGTCCCCGGGCGCGACGACGCGTGGGAGCCCGGCCAGCCGGACGCCGGCCACCTCGACACGATGGCCTGGGCGCGGTCCCAGAGGCAGGACTGGAAGGTCTCGGAGTTCCTCTTCGCGGACCAGTCGGAGATCTACGACCGGGCGGAGGCCAAGAACTGGGGCCGCCGCGGGGCGGACAACCTCAAGGCGCTCATGTACGCCCACGGCTGGTGCCTCACCCACTACCTGCTCGAGGGGGACGGCGGGAAGTGGAGGCCGAAGTTCCTCGAGTACATCCGGCGGGACCTCCGCGGCGACCACTTCCGCTCGAGACTGGAGGACCTCAAGCGCGACCTCCCGGGGTTCGAGGCCATGCTGAAGGCGAAGCCCGACTACGCCGACGCGCTGCGGGACCGCAAGGACATGGTCATCGCGCTGGCGGCCTTCGTGCAGCGCAGCCCCGAGTTCGCCAAGTTCCTCCGGATCGGCGACTTCCTCGACGCCTTCGGCCTCCCGAAGGACCCGCTGAACCCCAAGGTCAGGGCCTGGACGGCCGAGCTCGAGGCCGGGTACCGCAAGCACGCCGACGAACTGCTGAAGGGGCGGCGGGGGAAGTAGACCGCCCGACCCTACGCCGGCTCCGGATCCCTCCGGATCACCGCCGCGTACCCGCCGTCGCGGCGGCCGGGGACGGGGAGGAGGGACTCCTCGGAGGCGATGGAGAACCCGGGGCGCTTGCGGATGGCGCGGCGCACGGTGTCGGGTCCCTCCTCCGGCTCGAGGGAGCAGACGCTGTGGACCGCGATCCCTCCGGGCCGCAGGCGGTCGAGGCCCGCCTCCAGCAGACGCCGGCCGAGGGCGGCCAGCACCTCGAGGTGCTGCGGCTCGAGGCGGTGGCGCGCCTCGACGCGGCGGGCGAGGACCCCGGTGTTGGAGCAGGGGGCGTCCACGAGCACCCGGTCAAAGGGCCCGAGGGGGAGGGCGCCGTCGGCCAGCGCGTCCACCGCGAGGACCTCCACCGACTCCGGGTCGGCCGCGGTGCGTCGCAGCGTCGAGCGCAGCAGCTCCAGGCGCCCGCCGTCGCGGTCCACCGCCGTCACCATCCCCCCCGGCGCCACGCGGGCCGCCAGGGCCACCGTCTTCCCCCCGCGGCCGGCGCCGATCTCGAGCACCGTCTGCCCCGGCCGCGCGTCGAGGAGCGCCGTCGCCCGCGCGGCCGAGGGGTCCTGCACGAGGAAGAGCCCCTCCGCGAATCCCGGCAGCCCCTCGACGGCGCCGGCGCCCCGGAGGAAGAAGGCCGGCGGGGCCCCCTCCTCCTCGAAGGGGACCTTCCCGGCCGAGAGGGCGTCGCGGAGCGCGGATTCCCTCCCGGGAAGGGGCTGGAGCCACGTCCCGGGACGGGCGGCCGAGGCGCGCAGGGCCTGCAGGGCCCGCTCCTCGCCGAGGGAGGCGCGCCAGCGCTTCACGATCCAGCGGGGCATCGACCAGCGCACCGAGAGGGAGCCCGAGGCGTCCTCGGCCGGGTCGGTCAGCACGGGCCGCGCGAGGATCGCGTGGCTCCCGTCGCCCGAGGGGATCGTCCGGCGCGGATCCCCGTCGCCGTCCCCCTCGCCGCGCCCGGCGACGTCGCGGGCCAGGGTCCGGAGCACCGCGTTGCAGTACCCCGCCGCCCGCGGGCCGCCGGCGCGCCGCGCGCCGGCGACCGCCTCGTGCACCGCCGCCGAGGCGGGGACCCGGTCGAGGAAGAGGAGCTGGTAGGCCCCGGCCCGCAGCGCCGAGCGGACCCGGGGCTCGAGGTTCCGCAGGCGCAGCTTCGATCGGTGGGAGAGGACGTGGTCGATGGTCACGAGGCGGCGGAGGGTGCCGTAGGCGATCTCCCGGGCCAGGTCCCGGTCCCGGGGATCCAGGTCCCGCCCCTCCAGGGCCGCGTCCAGGAGGTCCCGGGCCGTGCCCCTGCCCGCCTCCACGTCCGCCAGGACCTCCTCGACGATGCGACGGGCCACGGGCCTCCCCTCGCCGGCACGGGCTCCGCCGGGCCCCCCATTGTGTTCCTTCCGGGTATCCTCGGGCCCATGGAACCGGGGCGTCGGATGGCCTTCCTCGTCGGGGGCCCCCGTCCGTCCAAGGGGGGTCGGCGGAGAGGGTCCGCCCAGGTCCGCAGGAGCGCCGCGATTGCCCGGAGGAGCCAGGACATCCAGGGACGCCGTGACGCCGAACGGGGCGCGGAGGGTTCCCGTGGACCTCCGTGACCCCGGGGCCTTCCGGCAGACCTACGACAACAACGCGAAGAAGCTCTACAACCTCGCCCTGAGGCTGGTGGGAGACCGCCAGCGGGCCGAGGAGATCGTGCAGGAGACCTTCCTGCGGGCATTCGACCGCGCCGAGACCTTCCGCGAGGGGGCCCGGGTCTCCACGTGGCTCTACCGGATCTGCGCCAACCTCTCCTACGACTACCTCCGCGCCCGGCGCTACCGCAACGCGGTGTCCCTGCAGTCCCAGGTGAAGGGGGAGGACGGATCCTCCGACGAGCTCGGCGACCGCCTCCCGGCGCCCGTGGAGACGCCGGCCGCGATCGCCGGGAAGGAGGAGATCCGCGCCGCGGTCCGGGAGCTGATGGACGAGCTGCCGGAGCGGGAGCGATCGGTCCTCATCCTCCGCCACTACGAGGGGATGACGTTCGAGCGCATCGGCGAGGCCCTCGACCTCACCAGCCGGACCGTGCAGAACTGCCTGCGGAGGGCGCGCACCAGGCTCTTCTTCGGCCTCCGGCGCAGGGGAATCACGGCCCGGGAGATCGTCTGAAACGACGGGCCGGACCGCATCATCCGGCCCTTTCCGGGTCGGCGGACGACGGACCAGGACGGCGAACGACAGGATGGAACCGATGGAATGCGACAGGCTCCGTGAAGTGCTCTTCGACCACGTGGACGGCCTCCTCGGCCGGGACGAGGCGGAGGCGGCGCGCGATCACCTCGCGGCGTGCGCCCCCTGCCGCGCCCTGCAGGAGGAGGTGCGCCGCAACTTCTCCGCCCTCGACGCTTGGGAGGAGGAGGATCTCCCCGAGGGCGCCTTCGCGCGGCTCGAGGGGCGGGTCGCCGCCGCCAGGGACGACGGGTCCCCGGCCCCCCGCCGCTCGTGGGTCCGGCTCGCCGTCCCCTACGCCGCGGGCATCGCCACGGCGGCCGCCCACGCCTGGGTCTTCGTGCTGCCCCACGGCGGGCCGCTGCCCTCCCCCGCGCCGGGACCCGCTCCGGGCGCCTCCCCGGATCCCGTCGCCCGCGGGGCCGGGGATCTCGACACCCCGGCGTCCGCCTCCCGCTTCTCCGGGACCCCCGGTTCCCCCGTCGCCGGCGGCCCCTCCCTCCGCCCAGGCGAGCGCCCCCTCGAGTTCCGGGACGCCGACCAGGGCGTCTGGCGCCGTCTTCGGCTCCCCCCCGGGGTGGACCCCGGCAAGGTCCTGCTCGTGGACGCGCCGGAGCGGATCCTCCCGGACGACGACGGGGTGAGGTAGTGCGTCCGTCTCTCGCGTCCGCCGCGGCCGCCGCCCTCGTCCTCGGCCTGTCCGGCGCCCCGGTCCGCGCCCAGGAGGCCGCGGGCGAGGCCGAGCCCCTCGAGGCCCTCGACCGCGCCGCCCGGGCCCTCGCGGACCGCTGCTGCCCCGCCGTCGTGCGCGTCGACGCGGAGCGCGGCCTGCGGCTGCGCGTCGTGGCCGAGAGCGAGGAGGAGCGCCGGACCATGGAGGAGAGCCTCCGCCGGTCCCCCGCGCGCGAGTCGGTGTCCGCGGCCGGCTTCCTCCTCGACGACTCCGGCCTCGTCCTGACGACCTCCGCCGTGGCGGGGGGGGCGACCTCCCTCAGGGTCCTGTTCCCCGGCGGCGCGGAGCGCGCGGGCGAGGTCCTGGGCGAGGACGACCTGGCCGGCGTGGCCCTCTTGAGGATCCCCCCCGTGGAGGGGGTCCGCGCCCTGCGCCTGTCCGGCCGGGAGGCCCTGCCCGGCACCCTCTCCCTGTTCCTGGCCCCGGAGGGGGCCGACTCCCCCGGGCTCCGCCTCGGGTTCGTGACCTCCCCCCGCCGCGCCTTCGGCCTCTACGACGCGTGGCTCGTCTCCAGCGTCCCGCTCGAGGCGGGCCAGGCCGGCGCCCCCCTGCTGGACGCGCGCGGGGACGTCCTCGGCATGGCCGTGGCCCCGCGCATCTCCGTGACGATCCGCTCCGTCGGTCCCGCGGACCGCGCCTCCCCGGCGGAGCCCGCGGCCGTGCGCCCCGGCGGGACCCTCGGCCGCCTCATCGAGCAGTCCCGGACCGTGGAGCGCGGGCCGGGGTTCTCGGCCTTCGTCCCCGCGGGCGAGCTGCGGCGCATCGCCGCCGACCTCCGGACCCACGGGCGGGTGCGGAGGGGCCTCCTCGGGGTGCGGATGTTCCGCGGGGAGCCGGTCGTCCGCGAGGTGCCCGCCGAGCACCCCGCCGCGAAGGCGGGCATCGCGGAGCTGGACCGCATCCTGGCCGTGGACGGGGTCCCCGTGTCCTCGGCGGAGGAGGCGACCGGGTTCGTCCGGCGCCGCGCCCCCGGCACGACGGTGTCGATCCGCCTGCGGTCCCCCGGCGGCCAGGAGCGGGAGATCCCGGTGGTCCTCGGCGAACTCCCCGTGCCGGCGATCCCGAAGGCGCTGTTCAACGGGCTCCGCGTGGTCGAGCGGGAGTCCTACGACCTCGCCGCAGCGAAGTTCCAGACCCTCCAGGTCGAGGGGGGCCGGTACATGGTGGTGGAGTCCGTCGCCGAGGGCTCCGCCGCGGAGCGCGCCGGCATCCTCCCCGGGGACTGGATCGTCGAGATCCGCCGCCGGCCCGTGCTCTCGGAGAAGGACTACGTCGAGTCCGCCACGGGCGGCGAGCCCTCCGAGGAGTCCGTCGAGGTCATGACCTACCGCGCCGGGGACGAGCAGCGGCGCTTCCTCGTCCTCAAGTAGGGCCGCCCCTTCCCCACCCGCTACACTCCCCCCGTGGGCAAGCCCGGCAGGCAGGTCGATCGGCTCGAGGCCGTCTTCGCGCGGCTCCGCGCCCCGGGCGGATGCCCGTGGGACCGGGACCGCTCCCTGGGAGACCTCGGGAAGTACCTGCGCGAGGAGTGCGACGAGGTCGTCGCCGAGATCCGCCGGCTCTCCCGCGGCCGCGGCGACCCGGAGGCCCTCCGCGAGGAGTGCGGGGATCTCCTGTGCAACCTCGTGTTCACGGTGCAGATCGCGCGCGAGCGCGGCTGGTTCGACCTCGAGGACGTGGCGAAGGGGGCCTGCGGGAAGATCACGCGGCGCCACCCCCACGTGTTCGGCCGGGCGAAGGCGGAGACGTCGGAGGAAGTGGAGGTCCTGTGGCGGGACATCAAGGCGCGCGAAAAGGCGGCAAGGCCCGGAAGGCCCGCGTCGCGCCGGCGCTCCCCCCGGAAGTAGGCGCGGAGGTCCGCGGCCGGGTCCAGGTCTACACCGGGTCCGGGAAGGGCAAGACCACCTGCGCGGTGGGGCTCTGCGTCCGCGCCCTCGGCCACGGGTGGCGCGTCGCCCTCGTGCAGTTCGACAAGGGCTACGACGGGACCAACGAGCACTACGCGGAGCGGCGGACCCTCCGGAAGCTCGAGGGGATCGATCTCTTCCCCACCGGGTGCGAGCGGATGAACGCCGACGGGACCTTCCGGTTCGGCGCGGAGGAGAGGGACCTCGCCGAGGCGCGGCGCGGCCTCGGACTCGCCGAGGAGGCGATCCGCTCCGGGAGGTACCGCCTCGTCGTCCTCGACGAGATCCTCTCGGCGGTGATGGTCGGCCTCTTCGGGCAGGCCGAAGTGGACGCCCTGCTGGATCTCCACCGGAAGGACCCGCGGGCGGAGGTCGTGCTCACGGGGTACACGACCTGGCCCGGGCTCCTCGAGCGCGCCGACCTCGTCACGGAGATGCGCAAGGTCAAGCACTACTACGACGCCGGCCTCGGCGCGCGGCCGGGGATCGAGTTCTGATGGCCCGGCGGAAACCGAAGAGGCCGGGCGACCCGGAGGGTCGCCCCTACGAACGGCTGGTGCGCTCGGTCCTCGCCTTCCGGGACGCGCGGGACTGGAGGCAGTTCCACAACCCCAAGGACCTCGCCATCTCCGTCGCCCTCGAGGCCGCGGAGCTGCTGGAGCACTTCCAGTGGAAGACGCCCGCCGAGGTCGCCGCGCACCTCGCCGATCCCCGCCGCCGCGAGGAGGTGGCCGACGAGATGGCCGACGTGCAGTGCCTCCTGCTCTCCCTCGGGGACGCGGCGGGCGTGGACCTCTACGCCGCCACCCTGCGGAAGCTGAGGAAGGCCGCCCGCAAGTACCCCGTGCGGAAGTCCCGGGGCTCGGCGAGGAAGTACACCGAACTCTGAGGGCTAGCGGCCCCGCTTCCCGCCGCCGCCGCTGCCGCGCGCCGGGGGAGCGGGAGGCGGCGGGGGAGGAGGCGGGGCCGGCGTCGGCGGGGCCTGGACCTCGGGGGCCCGGTCGCGTCCGCCGCCGCCGCGCCCCCGTCCGTGATCCCTGGCCGGCTCCTCCCGGGGGACGGGGTGGCGCTCGGCCCGGGGCTCCCGGGCGGTGCGGGTCGGCGGGGCCGGTTCCGCGGCGGGAGCGCTCTTCCGCCCGCCTCCCGTCGTGCGGGGCGGCGGGACGGCGTCGTCGCCGGCGCGGGCCCTCTCCCGCTGGACCTCGCGCGAGGCGCGGGCGACCGGCTCGCGCCGCGGAGCGGACGCGACGGGGATCTCGACGGCCGCCGGCTCCGGGCGGACGGGACGGGTGCTCCGGACGCGGGGGGCGGCCGGCGGCGTCGGCCCGGGCGCGACCGGGGGAACCTCGCGGACCACGGGTTCGCGGCGCGGCCGGGGCGACTTCGGAGGTTCGGGGCTCTCGCGATCATCGACCACGCGGATCCCCGGCGAGCCACCGCCGGTCCGGCGCTCCCTCTCCTCGCAGACCATGTTCCACGTCCCCCAGTCGGGGTCGGTGCCCGCGTTCCAGCAGGGGTCGAAGTCGGCGTCCCAGCAGGCGCCGCGGGGCGGGGTGAAGCAGGGGTCGAACCGCCGGGAGCTGCGCACGACCGGGTACGGTCCGTGCCCCCAGGACGAATAGCCCTCCACGACCAGGACCGGAGTGGCGATCTCGCCGGATCCGAGCTCCACGATCTCGACGTACCCGATCTCCTCGACGACGATCTCCTCGGGCGCCTCCTCCCAGGTTCCTCCGTCGAGCCCCGCGTCCTCGAAGACGGCCTCCTCGACGAAGACCGGCTCGTCCCCCTGCCCGGGGACGCCGGGCCCCGGGACCTCGAGGGAGGCCTCCTCCGGGGCGGGGACCCAGCCTTCGGGCGCGGGGATCGGGGGGAGGAGGTCCTCCTCCTGGGCGACGCCGGCGGGGGCGCGCAGGGCCGCCGGCAGGGCGGGGACGAAGACGACCTCGTTCGAGAGGACCCTCGGGCCCGCGGCCGCGACGGTCGGGGAGGCGGACGGGGCGGGCCGGTGGGCCGCGGCGCCCGTGGGGGTCTCGGGCGCGGAGCATCCGAGGACCAGGAGAAGGGCCGAGGCCGCGAAGGTCGAGGAGCGGGGCGTCATGGGCACCTCCCGAAGCAGTCCACGGGAGCCGTGGACGCAAACGCGGATCCCGATCGCGGAGGAGCCGGCCCCGGAATCGAGTGTCCCCGGAAGTGGACAGCGGTCCACGCCCGGGGACAGGTCGGGGCTAGGCGATGCTGGAGGCGAGGGGGGGCTGGCAGGGCACCAGCTGCGTGACCACGGGTCGGAGGGCGGCGGCCCGGGCGGGATCGGGGAACCGCGGACGGATCCCGTAGGCCCCGGCCCGCTCGAGCAGGTGGGGGAGGGAGGCGTCCTCGGAGTTGGCGAGGACCTCGACGAACTTCCGCAGGAACCGCTCCTCGATGAAGCGCACCATGCCCGCGTACTCGGCCCGGGAGGTCGCCTTCAGGCAGAGGGCCTCGGCCAGGGCGGCGGCGGGAGAGAAGGTCCGCCCGACCTTGGAGGCGCGGGAGCCGGGGGAGCGCTTCTCGATGCCCATCGCGCGGGCGGCGGTGGCGCGGTGGCGCCTCAGGATGCGGGCGTGCTCGCGGTCCTCGTAGCTCTCGAACAGCAGGGCGTCGCGGAACTCCTCCTCGAAGGGTCCCCGCGAGGCCCGCTTCCACAGGGCCTCCATCCGGCGCTCCCGGACGATGCTGCGGTCCAGGAACTCCATGAGGAAGGCGCCGGCGGAGCCGGACTCGATGCGGCGGGCGGCGGGCGTGCTCAGCATGGTCATCCCTTTCGGACGGGCGGCGCGGAGAGCCTTCCCCCCTATTCGACGATCGGTACTTAAGAAATACCATACTTTACTAAGGTATTCCCCGGGAATCGGCCTACCCCGGCCCCGGACAGCAAGGGGCGGGCCGCACGCTGGCGACGGGTTCAGCGCGGGGTGGGGGCCGGGGGGCCGACGGGCTGGGGCGGGCGAGGCGGGTTCGTCGCCGATGCGGCCTCCAGCCGGAGGGTGACGCCCGTACCGCCCGCGGCCGCCGACGCGGTCCCTTCGAACTTCCCGGGCACGGTCGCACGGAGGGTGTAGGTCCCCTCCGAGAGGCCCGTGAGGACGAACGTGCCGTCCTCCTCCCAGCGGGCCCGGCCGGGGGGCCCGGCCCCCGAGGGATCGGCGGCCGACACGAACCCCCGCTCCGCCGGGACGCCCCCGTCCACCCCGACCACCCTGCCCCGGATCTCCAGGGCCCGGGGCAGGGTGAGGACGAGGCCCGTGGCGTCCCCGGAAACTCCCTTGGTTTCCGACCGGCCGTACTTGCGGTCGAAGGTCTGGGCCGTGACCCGGTAGGACCCGGCCACCAGGGCGTCGATCTCGAACGTGCCGTCCGCCCCCGAGCGCCCCGAACCGTTGACCCCGTCGGCTCCCTCGGAGGTCGCCGACACGCGGGCCCCGGCGACCGGGTTCCCCTCGAGGTCCACGACCTTCCCCGACATGCGGACCGCCGGGAGTAGGCGGACGTCCACGGCCTCGTTGCCCGCGGCCACGTCGGGCAGGGTCCGCTGGGCGTTGCCCGGGGCGCTGATCGTGAGGGTGAAGGTCGCCGCGGGCAGGCCGGCGAGGCGGAAGGCCCCCGCGGCGTCGGTCGTCCCGTTCTTGAACTTCGCCTGCTCCGGAGGCGTGCCCACCACTGTCCGCGCGAAGACCCGGGCCCCCTCGACGGGGGCGCCGGCGGCGTCCCGGACCGTGCCCGCGATGGCGCGGCCGGCCTCCAGGGAGACGTCGGCACGGGTCTCCACGCCGGCGGCCACGTTGAGGTCGCCGCGGACGCCGTCGATGAACCCCTCCGCCTCGACGGTGACCGTCATCGTCCCCGGGGGGACCGTCGGAATCCGCCATGCCCCGTCGGGGCCCGTCGCCGCCTCGAGCCCTCCGGGTCCCCCGGGCATGTTCATGGGCACGATCCGGCCCCCCGGCCGGTTCGCGCGGGCGGAGGCCCGGACTCTCGCCCCGGACACCGGCGTGCCGGCGCCCGCGGTGACGACCCCCGCGAGGGAGCCGCCCTCGGCAAGGCGGATCTCGATCCCCGTCGCGGCGCCCCCGGCGGTGACGTGGAAGGGGGCGGAGGAGGCGGCGATGAGGTTCGGGGCCTCGGCGCGGGCCACGAGGTTCTGGCCCGCGGGGACCCCCTTCACCACGAAGGAGCCGTCGGGGGCGGTCAGGACCGGCCCGGGGAGGAAGTCGCTCCCCCCCCCGGGCATGCCGAATCCCCGGAAGTTGATCCCCTGGGTCGAGGAGACCTCGACGCGGGCGCCTCCGACGCCGTCGCCCCCGGGACCGAGGACGCGGCCCGTCACCGAGCCGGCGTCCTCGAGGAAGAGGTCCTTCCTCACCTCGCCCCCGCCGGCCGCGACGAGGACCACGCCCTCCGGGAGGGCCTGCCCCTCCTCCCGGGGCTGGAAGGGGTTCCCGCCCGCCGACCAGGCCTCCGGGGGCGCCAGCCCCTCGGCGTACGCGGTGAGGGTCGCGCGCCCCTCGGCGACGCCCTCGAGCCGGTAGGCGCCCTCGGCGTCGGCCGTCGCGCGGAGCGGCTGGCCGCCGAAGAAGTTCGCGCCGGAGGTGGCGACGACCTTCGCGCCGGGGACGGGGGAGTCCCCCGGCCTCCTGCGGACGACCCCGGTGATCGTCACGCCGGCCTTCAGGACGATCTCCTTCTCGAGGGTCTGGCCGTCCTTCAGGTCCTCGCGCCCCGACATCCCGCCGCCTTCGGGCGACGGCGTCGAGGGCGGGAAGCCGTCCTTGTCCACCATGACGAAGGAGAGGCGGCCGGCGGGCAGCCGATCCCAGCGGACGGAGCCGTCGACGCCCGTGACCGCCGTGAGGGCGTCCCCGGAGTCCCCGCCGCCGGCGCCGCTCTGGAGCATGGCCACCACGGAGGCGCCCTCGACGGGGGCGCCCTCGGCGGTCTTCACCCGGACGACGAGGGTCGCGGCCCCCTCGAGGCGCACCGTCAACGACGTCGCCGCGGGGACCTCCACGGTCCGGACCACGAGCCGCCCCTCCGAGGCCCGGACGGCCACCGCGGTGCGGCCCGGGGAGACCCCGGACAGGCGCGCCTCGCCCCCGGCGTCGGTGACGCCGCGGGCCGGCCCCATGGCGACCGGGAGACCGGCCCGGTTCCCCGTCGAGGCGGCGGCCGCCTCGGCGCCGGCGACGGGGGCGTCGCCCGGCCCCGTCACCTTCACGAGGAGGGAGTGCCCCTTCTGGAGGACGAGGTCCACGGCGGGGGCGGTGCCGGCGGGGTGGAGGAGCACGCTCCTCTCGGCGGAGGGGGAGAACCCGGTCGCGGAGGCGACGAGGTTCCAGGAGCCCGGACCGAGGGCGTCGAGGACGAAGGTCCCGTCCTCGCGGGTGGTGGCCTTCGCCTTCCAGTCCGGCTCGTCGAGGACGAGATCGGCGATGCGCCGGAAGTCGAAGCGGTTCATCCCCCCGGAGGAGAGGGCCCCGACCGTCGCCCCGGCCACGGGCTTCCCGGCCGGATCGAGGACCCTGCCGGTGGCGGGAAGCGCCCGCTCCATCTCCAGGACGCCGAGGTCCTTCTCCCCGCCCGCCGGGACCTCCACGTCGGGGAGGAAAACGGTGCGCCATCCCGGGGAGGAGATCGAGACGGCGAGCTTCGTGGCGGCGGGCGCCGCGGCGAGCCGGACGGCTCCGTCCTCGGCCGAACCCGCCGCGGTGACCGCCTCCCCGCCCGCGGGGCCGGCGGACAGCGTCGCGGCCAGCGGCTTCCCTTCCCCCCTCACGACGGCCAGGAGGGCGCCGACGGGACGGGAGGGGGCCGGCCCGCGCTCCGGGGACTTCACGGGTCCGCGGCCCGGCCCCTCGGGAACGGCGGCGGGAGGGGAATCCCCTCCGTCGGGGGAGTCCGGCCCCGCGGGGGACTTCAGCATCCACCACGCCAGCCCCCCGATCACGGCGGCGGCGGCGGCGAGGGTGATTCCCTGGGCTGCGCGGGCCATCGCGATTCCTCCACGGGAGCGGCGATCCGTTCCCTATTGGACACCCGGGGAACGGCCCCCGTTCCCCTGATTCCGGAATCGAACCGGGGCGCCCCGCTCAGGCAGGGCACCCCGGTCTGCGACGAACGCCGGTGGTCAGCGGGGCGCTAGGAGCAGCCGGAGGTCTCCCCGCAGTTGCCGCACTTGTAGCAGGATCCGTTGCGCGTCATGATCCCGCCGCAGTTGTGGCAGGAAGGCGCGTCGGACTGCTGGTCGAAGATCTTCTGCTCGAGCTTGGCGAGCCGGTTGACGGGCTGGAGCGCGGCGGCCCCGAGGCTGCGGGCGGGGGAGGCGACGGCGGCCGGCGCGGCGACCGGGGCGGCGCCGCCGTTCCCGTTTCCGTTGCCGTTGCCGTGGGCGGCCGCCGGGGCCGATGCGGCCGGCGCCGCCGGGGCGACCGCGACGTCCCCCGGGGTGGACTCGGGCTGGACGTCCCTGGGCTTCAGGTACTTGATCCCCATGTAGCGGAAGATGTAGTCCACGGGGGACTTCGCGAAGCGGATGTCGGAGTGGGTGGTCATCCCGCTCGGCTCGAAGCGGGTGTGGCTGAACTTGTTGACGAGGACCTCCGCCGGCACGCCGTACTGCAGCGCGATGGAGGTGAGGGTCGCCACGGTGTCCATGAGGCCCGACACCGTCGAGCCCTCCTTGGCCATGACCACGAAGATCTCCCCCGGCGCGCCGTCGTCGTACTGGCCGATGGTGAGGTAGCCGTCGTGGCCGCCGAGGGAGAACTTGTGCGTGATGGCGTGGCGCTCGTCGGGCAGGCGC
>CAZWGT010000074.1:0-13627 GCA_964633345.1 uncultured Planctomycetota bacterium | reverse complement strand
CTACGCCCGCGTGATGCCCCGGTCGCGGTGGTAGGCCTTGCGCTTCTCGAGGTACTCCGCCTCCGTCGGCATCTCGAAGTGCGGCCCCCCCTCCATGACCTCGTGGTGGACGGCCTTCAGGAACGGGATGCACCAGCCGCACCCGGTGCCCGCGGAGAGGCACTGGCTCACCAGCGAGATCACCTTCGGCTTCTCGCGGCGGCAGAAGGCCTCGATCTTCCGGCGCCGGACGTGGAAGCAGACGCAGATCTCCTGGTCGAGGGGATCGACGGGGGCGCCGTGGGAGTGTCCCGGCTCGTGGGCCATTCCGGGAGCGTACCCGCGCGGACTAGAATCCCCGCCGTGCGCGACACCTCCTTCCGCGACTTCGTCCTCGACCAGCTCGACGGCCTGCCCGGCGTCCGGGCCCGCGCCATGTTCGGCGGCCACGGCCTCTACCTCGAGGAGGAGTTCTTCGGGATGATCTGGAAGGGGAGGCTCTTCCTCCGCACCGACGAACGGTCGCGGGAGGAGTACCGCGCGCTGGGCTCGGAGCCCATCCCCTTCGGCGACGACGTGAACTCCAACTCCTACTGGTCGGTCCCCGAGGACGTCCTCGAGGACCCCCGGCGGCTGCAGGCGTGGGTGCGGGCGGCGGCCCTCGTGCCGCGGGAGCCGAAGCGGAGGCGGAGGAAGCCCCGCTAGCCGTCCCCGCCGTGCAGCGCCCGCTCCTTCTCCTCCCGCCCGCCGCCGGCCATGTACGGCGGCCCGACGATGGACGCGCGCGTCACCGGCGGCCGCGCCTCGAAGGGGGCGGCCCGGACCGCGCACTCCTTCAGCGGGCAGCGGGCGCAGTAGGCGCGGCGGCAGGGGTCCACGTGGAAGAAGATCTCCCCCTCGCGGTGCCAGTTCGCCAGCACCCAGCGCTCCATCTCCTCGCCCGCGTCGTGGGCCTGTTCGACGGTCCAGTACTCCGGCACCACGACGTGGGCGTCCACGTGGGCGTAGGCGCCGCTGCGGATGGCGCGGGTCTCGTGGATCTCGATGGCCCCCTCCACCGGCAGCCGCGCGACCACCGAGGCCAGCTCCTCCAGCAGTTCCGGGTCCTCCTCGTCGAGGAGGCCGCCCGCCGCCTGCCGCACGAGCTTCACGCCGACGCGGCAGAGGAGCAGGCCCACGAGGATCGCCATGACCGGGTCGATCCAGGACCAGGCCGGCCCGAGGATCCACACGAGGAGGAGCCCGAGGAGGACGCCCGCCGTGGTCCAGAAGTCGGAGAGGACGTGCTTCCCGTCGGCGACGAGGGCGGGGGAGCCCGTCCGCTTCCCGACGCGGAGGAGGAAGAACCCCAGCACGAGGTTCCCGGCGCCGGCCGCGGAGACCAGCGCGAGCCCGAGGTCCAGCTCCTTGAGCCTCGGCCCCTCGATCAGGGTCGTGACCCCCTCGTACAGGATCATCACCGCGGCGAAGGACACGAGGCCCCCCTCGAACACCGCGGTGAAGAACTCCATCTTCCCGTGGCCGTAGGGGTGGTTGGCGTCGGCGGGCTGGGCGGCGAAGAGGATGGCCCCGAGGGCGAAGAGCGCCGCCACCACGTTCACGATGGACTCGAGGGCGTCGGAGAGGACCGCGCTGGACCCCGTGAGGTGGTAGGCCCAGAACTTCAGGCCCAGGAGCAGGACGCCGACGACGAGGGAGACGAGCCCCGCCCTCACCCGCTCCCGGACCCGGGGGCTGGGGGAGGCGGGCTGTGACACGCGTTGGTCCATGGCCACCATCCTGGGGCACCGGCGTGGGATAGGATCCCACGAAACGGGGGGAAGTCGCCCGTTCCCCCGGCCCCGGACGTCCAACGATCCGCCGGCCGCGGATCCCGGAAAGGAACCCATCGTGACCCTTCGTCAAGGCCTCGTCGCCGCCAGCCTCGCCTTCGCGGTCCCCGCCCTCGCGGAGGGAGCCGCCACCGCCTACCACTTCGGGACCAACGAGTCCCGGACCCTCATCCAGTTCGAATCCGAGACCTCCGTCGAGACGATCCACGGCGTATGCCGGGCCATGTCGGGCACGGCCTCCTTCGACTTCGACAAGGGAGAGGGGAGCGTGGACTTCAAGGTCCCGGTGAAGAAGCTCGACACCGGCATGGCCGCCCGCAACGAGCACCTGTTCTCCGACGGGTGGCTGGACGCGGAGAAGTTCCCCGACATCCTGTTCAAGGCGAAGTCCCTCAAGCGCACCGCGACCGACGACAAGACGAAGAAGGAGACCTGGGCCTACGAGGGCGAGCTCACGATCCACGGCGTGACGAAGGCCCTGAAGGGCGAGGCCTCGGTCCAGCGCATCCCCGAGGACCTCGGGAAGAAGCTCGGCCGCGGGAGCTGGGTCAAGGTCAAGACGGAGTTCCAGGTCACCCTCAAGGACTTCGACATCGTCGTCCCCGAGGTGTCCGCGGCGAAGGTCGCCCCCGCCTGGGACGTCAAGGTGGACGTCTTCGGCACGACGGAGGCCCCGAAGGAGGCCGCCGAGAAGCCCGCGGAGAAGAAGGCGGAATAGGCGACGGGGGCGGGGACCGACGGGGACTGTCCCCGGTTCTTCCTGCCTGGGGACTGTCCCCGGTTCGGACTCGGGTTCCCGAACGGCGGGAACCGGGGACAGCCCCTCGACCCTCGCTCCGCTCGGGTCAAGGGACAGTCCCAGGGCGACCCCCCGGCCTTTCCCCCGGGCGTCCCGTGACCCTCTCACCCTCCCCGGTTTCGTAAACCGCGGGGGCCCGCCCCCGGGCTCGCTAGGATCCCGGGATGAACCCCTCCAGCGTCTCCCCGCCGGCCTCCGTCCGGGAGGTCTTCGACATCCTGCGCCGCCAGGACGAGTGGCGCGCGCAGTGCATCAACCTCATCGCCAGCGAGAACGTGCTCTCCCCGCTCGCCACGCGCGCCCTCACCTCCGACTTCAACTCCCGCTATGCCGAGGGGCACCCCGGGGCGCGGTACTACGAGGGGACGAGGTACGTCGACGAGATCGAGACGCGCCTCGAGGCCGAGGTGAAGGCGGTCTTCCGCTCGACCCGCGCCGACGTCCGCCCGATCTCCGGCACCGTCGCCAACGACGCCGTCTTCCACACCGTGATCGAGAAGGGGGCCACGGTCCTCGCCCACGGCGTCCCCGCGGGCGGGCACGTCAGCCACCAGCGGTTCGGGGCGCTGGGCAAGGTCGCCGGCACCATCAAGCGCCTGCCGCTGTCGAAGGACGGGATCACCGTGGACGTGGCGAAGGCGAAGGACCTCGTGCGCAGCGAGCGGCCGGCCGTCCTCCTCCTCGGCCGCAGCCTCTTCCTCTTCCCCGAGCCGGTGAAGGACCTCCGCGACGTGTGCACGGAGACGGGGACGACCATCCTCTTCGACGGGGCCCACGTGCTCGGCCTCGTGGCCTGCGGCCAGTTCCAGGATCCGCTCCGCGAGGGCGCGGATCTCATGATGGGCTCGACCCACAAGACCTACTTCGGCCCCCAGCGCGGCGTCATCGTGAGCAACACCCCGAGCGACGAGCTGTGGAGGAAGGTGGACCGCGGCGTCTTCCCGGGGGCGACGAGCAACCACCACCTCTTCACCCTGCCCGCCATGCTCGTGGCCACCCTCGAGATGAAGGAGTTCGGCCGCCGGTACGCCGCCGACGTCGTCGCCAATGCCCAGGCCTTCGGGAAGGCGCTCGTGCGGCGCGGCGTCCCCGTCCTCGGCGAGGCCATGGGCTTCACCCGCTCCCACCAGATCGCCGTGGACGCCTCCTCCTTCGGGGGCGGCCGCGACGCGACCCGCCGCCTCTGCGGGCAGAACATCGTCTCCAACATGAACACGCTGCCCGGGGACGACCCGAAGACCGCCAAGGACCCCCGCGGCATCCGGTTCGGCGTCCAGGAGATGACCCGCTTCGGCGCCACGCCGGACTCGATGGACGCCATCGCGGAGGTCGTGGCCGCCTGCCTGAAGAAGGAGAGGGACGTCACCTCCGAGGTGAAGCGGCTCCGGGAGGGCCTCCGGACCGTGCGCTACACCTTCGAGGGCGCCGACCTCGCGAAGCTGCTCGCTTGAAGGCGGTCCTCCTCGACGCCGGGCTGACCCTCCTGCGGGCCGCACCGTCCCTCGGGGGCGTCTACGCCCGCGTCACCCGCCGCTTCGGCCGCGAGGTGGCCGAGGCCGACTTCGAGCGCGTGGCCGACGCCGCCTTCCACGCCCAGGCCGCGGAGCACCGGGCCCTCGGCGAGGCGGGCCTCCGGACCTCGGACGACCACGAGCGCGCCTCCTGGAACGCCCATGCGCGCCGGGTCATGGAGGGGCTTCCCGGGATGCGGGGCATCGACTTCGACGCGTGGTTCGAGGACCTCTACGGGGAGTTCGGATCCGCCGCCGCGTGGGAGCCCTACGACGACACCCTCCCGGCGCTGGCGGCGCTGCGGGATCGGGGGCTGCGCCTCGCCGTCGTGTCCAACTGGGACAGCCGCCTCCGTCCCATCCTGGAGGAGCGGAAGCTCCGTCCCTGGTTCGACGCCGTCGTCATCTCCGCCGAGGTCGGATGGAGGAAGCCCCATCCGGCGATCTTCGAGCGGGCCCTCGGCCTCCTCGGCTGCGCGCCGGGGGACGCCCTCCACTGCGGCGACTCCGTGGGCGACGACGTCGAGGGGGCCCGCGCCGCGGGGATCCGGCCCGTCCTGCTCGACCGCCACGGGACGAGGAGCGTCCCCGGGACCGAGGTCGTCCGCGGTCTCGGGGAGATCGCGGGCCTCCTCTAGCCCGCCGGGGGCGCGCACTGGGCGAAGAGCTGCTCGTAGAACTCCTCCGTCCCGCGCAGCCGGATGCCGTCGAGGAAGGACGAGACCGCCATGTGGGCCGTGAGCCAGTCGGGGTTCTTCATCCACGGCGGGAGGTAGCGCGCCCTCCGCACCTCGCCGGACAGGGCGTGGCGGCTGAGCACCGGGATGTCCATGAGGGTGACCTTGCCCGCGAAGAGCAGCGCGATGAGGTCGATGCGCCGCCGCTTGGCCGCCACGCGGGAGAAGTTGTAGATGCGGAGGAAGTCCCCGAGGTAGGAGGCGTCCTTGGTGAAGGGGAACCTCCCCCTGAGGTCCCCGCCGCGGAAGACGCGGCGGGCGATGTCGAAGGCGGCGGGCTCCGGCTCCCCGCGCTCGACGTAGCTGCGCCAGACCTCGCGGAAGTCGGCCCCCTCCTCCGCCATGCGGATGGCGAGCACCCGGTCCACGAGCCGCCGCATCCGGTGCACCGTCATCGTGTGGGAGGCCCACTCGGCGAACACCGCCAGCCCCTCGTTGACCCGCACCGCCCGCGGGGAGGCCTTCGAGAGGATGGGGAGCACGTGCTGGCGGGCCCCGTTGAGGGTCGTGGCCATGTGGACGTACCCCTCGTGCTGCTCGAGGTAGTTGACGGTCTCGCGGCTGAACATGCGGCCCTTCTTGATGCGGATCCGGTTGGCGCCGGCGGCGGCGTCGGCGGTGAGCTGGTGGGAGACCTCCACGCGGACCTCGGTCCCGCGGAACACCCGGCCGAGGCGGCGCTTGAGGAGGACGACCGTCTCCTCCGCGGAGAGCATGCGCCCCCGGGGGGGATCGAGATGGCCCCCGTTGCCGAGGATTCGGTCGAGATGGCGGGCGAGGTCGATGTTCCGGGTGGTCTGGCCCGTGAAGGGCTCCAGGGGGTGGCCGTAGAGGCTGCAGGAGGCCTGGTAGAACCCCTTCGTGCCCCGGTCCTCCAGCATCCCGAGCACCTGCCGGTACTGGGCGGCGGTGTCCCGCAGGATCCCCTGGAGCGGGTCCCCGGGGTCGAGGAGGCTCTCGATGTCCCGGAACTCGGCGGCCTTGCGCTTCGCGTCGAAGTCGAGGGGGGGGTACTCCACGCGGGGCAGCTCCAAACCCTTGCGGGCCAGGAACCTGTGTCCTACGGAGTCGGGCCAGTTCAGGGCCTTGAGGACCCGGATCTCCTTCTGCGCCTTCAGGAGCGCGGTCGAGATCCGCCGCAGGAAGCCGCGGTAGGGCTCCTTCCGCCCCCCCCGGGGGGGCACGATGCAGACCGCCCCCCACTGGTCCGCGATCGCCCCCGGGGGCCCGGCGGGGGCCTTCCTCGGCGGCTTCCCCTTGCCCGGCCTCCGGCCCCGGTCCGGGGAGGGACCGGGGGATCCCGTGGGTTCCATGCGCGGGGGAAGTGTAGGACCGGGCGGGGACGACCTGGGACTGTCCCCACGGACGAGCGGAGCGAGTCCGTGGGGGCTGTCCCCGGTTCGGGCGGGAACCGGGGACAGCCCCGGGTCCCTCGCTGCGCTCGGGCCCCGGGACAGTCCCCGATCGGGACCCGGTTCGGGTTCTCCACACCCCGGATCCGTTTTTTGTCGGCCCGCTCCGTACAATCCCCCTTCGTGGGCACGGACGCACTCCTCCGCCTCCTCTTCCCGGAGCGATCATGAAGATGATCGAGGCGGTCGTCGCGCCGGAACGCCTCGGCGACGTCAAGGAGGCCCTGAGCCGCGTCGAGGTCTTCCGGCTCACCGTCTCCGACGTCACCGGGCTGTCGAAGCCCCGGGACGGATCGGGTTTCGAGCCGAAACCCCGCGTCCGCCTCGAGATCGCCGTCAACGAGAACTTCGTCCGGCCCACGGTCGAGGCCATCCGCTCGGCCTGCGCAGGAGATGGAACGGGGGAGGACGGCGGGGGGGGCCGCATCTTCGTGCAGGAGTTGAGGGACGTCATCCGGGTCCGCACGGGCGAGCGCGGACCCGAGGCCATCTAGGGAACCACGGGAAGAACGGAAAGGGAGGAAGCGGAAGCCATGACGGCCAAGCAGGTTCTGGAGATGGTCAAGAAGAACGGGGTCAAGATCGTCGACTTCCGCTTCTGCGACTTCGTGGGCACCTGGCAGCACTTCTCGGTGCCGGCCCACTGCCTCACGGCGGGGGTGTTCGAGGACGGCCTCGGCTTCGACGGCTCCTCCATCCGCGGGTGGAAGAGCATCCACGAGTCCGACATGCTCGTCATCCCCGACCCGGCGTCCGCCTTCATGGACCCCTTCACCGTCCACCCGACCCTGATCCTCATCTGCTCGATCAAGGACCCCGTCACCCACGAGGACTACCGGAGGGCGCCGCGCGACGTCGCCTCCCGCTGCGAGGCCTACGTCAAGTCCACGGGCCTCGCCGACACCGTCTTCATCGGGCCCGAGGTCGAGTTCTTCGTCTTCGACGACGTCCGCTACGACCAGAACGCCCACAGCGGCTACTACTTCCTCGACTCCGACGAGGGGGCCTGGAACACCGGGCGCGACGAGCAGCCGAACCTCGGCGGGAAGATCCGCCACAAGGAGGGCTACTTCCCCGTCCCCCCGATGGACAAGCTGCAGGACATCCGCTCCGAGATGCTGCTCACGCTCCAGGACATCGGCGTGGACATGGAGTGCCAGCACCACGAGGTCGCCACGGCCGGGCAGTGCGAGATCGACATGCGCTTCGACTCCCTCCGGAAGATGGCCGACAAGGTGATGATGTACAAGTACGTGCTGCGCAACGTCGCCCAGCGCCACGGGAAGACGGTCACCTTCATGCCCAAGCCGCTCTTCGGCGACAACGGGACCGGGATGCACTGCCACCTCTCCCTGTGGAAGGACGGCAAGCCGCTCTTCGCCGGGGACGAGTACGGCGGCATGAGCGAGATGGCGCTCCACGCCATCGGCGGCGTCCTCAAGCACGCCCGGGCGCTCAACGCCATCACCAACCCCACGACCAACTCCTACAAGCGGCTGGTGCCGGGCTTCGAGGCCCCGGTGAACCTCGCCTACTCGGGGCGCAACCGCTCCGCCTCGATCCGGATCCCGATGCTCGGATCCTCGCCGAAGCAGAAGCGCTTCGAGATCCGCTTCCCCGACCCGACCGCCAACCCCTACCTGGCCTTCTCCGCCCTGACCCTCGCGGCCATGGACGGGATCCTCCACAAGATCGACCCCGGCGAGCCCCTCGACAAGGACATCTACGACCTGCCCCCCGAGGAGCTGAAGAAGGTCCCGCGCGCCTGCGGCTCCCTCGAGGAGGCGCTCGACGCGCTGGAGAAGGACCACGCCTTCCTGCTGAAGGGGGACGTGTTCAACAAGGACATCATCCAGACCTGGATCGAATACAAGCGGACCCGGGAGGTGGACGCCATCCGCCTGCGGCCCCACCCCTACGAGTTCGCCCTGTACTTCGACCTGTAACCCCTCCTCCGGAGGACGATGGACGCCCTCCCGCCCGTCCCGGACTTCGGTCCCGCGGTGCGGGAGGGCCCCCCCGCGGTCCGGGCGGCCCTCGCCGCCTCCCGGGCCGCCCTCTTCGGGAGGCGGCGCGAGCGCGGTGGGCTCGCCACCGCGCGCGCGCTGGCCGCCCTCGTGGACGCCCTCGTGCGCTCCTTCGTGGAATCCCGGGGGGAAGCCGTCAACCGGTGCGTCGTCCTCGCGGTGGGGGGGTACGGCCGCGGGGAGCTGAGCCCCTTCTCCGACGTGGACCTCATGGTGGTCGCGGTCCGGCGCCCCCCCTCGGTCCGGGAGTTCGCGGGGGACCTCGGGGCCTTCCTCTGGGACGCGGGCCTCACCGTGAACCTCACCCTCCGCACGCCGCCCGCCCTCCTCCAGTCGATGACCCGCGACCACACCATCGCGTCCTCCGTCCTCGACCACCGCGTCCTCGCCGGGGACCCGGCGACGGCGGCGGTGCTGGAGGGGGAGGTGGTCGGGAGGTTCCGCTCGGAGCGGGGGGAGTGGTTCGCCTCCGAGAAGGCCGCGGAGGCGCGGAGGCGGCGCGCGGCCCGGGGCGGCACCCCGTGCGGCCTCGAGCCCGACGTGAAGGAGTCCCCCGGGGGGCTGCGCGACGTGCACGCGATCCGCTGGCTCTCCGCCCCGGAGGGGCCGGAGCTGCTCGCGGCCCTCGACGGGATCCTCGCCTTCCGCGCCGAGCTCCACCTCCTCGCGGGGCACAAGCAGGACGTCCTCGACCTCGGCACCCAGAAGGACCTCGCCCCGATCCTGCTCCCCGACGACCCGGGCCCGCCGGAGGAGCGCCACCTCCGCGCCATGGCCCCCTGGTTCCGCGCGGCCCGGGTCGCCGCCCGGCTCTGCGACCGGGCCCTCGGCGAAGCCGGCCGGGGGGAGCCCCCCGCCGACCTCCGCGCCCTCCTCGCCGGACCCGGCCCCGCGGCGCCGGGGCTGCGCGCCCTGCACGGGGAGGACCGCCTCCGCGCCCTCCTCCCGGAGTGGGGGGCCGTCGAGGCGCTCCCCCAGTGCGACCCCTACCACGCGTGGACCGTGGACGAGCACACGCTGCGGTGCTTCGACGCCCTCGACGCCGCCGTCGAGGGGCGGGGCCCCGGCGGGGCGCGCCTGGGGGCCGAGGCGGCCCGGCTCCCCTCGCTCCTCGTCCTCCGCGTGGCGCTGCTCCTCCACGACGTCGGCAAGGCGAAGGGGGCGCGCGGCCACGCGGCCCGGAGCGCCGAGGAGATCCGCGGCGTCCCCGAGCGCCTCGGCCTCTCGCCCGCCGAGGCGCGGGCGGTGGTGAAGCTCGTGGCCGACCACACGGCGATGGGGGAGGCGTCGGCCTTCGCGGTCCACGGGGACGAGGGGCCGGTGCGGCGCGTCGCGGAGATCGCCGGGGACCGCGGGTCCCTCCGCCTGCTCCTCCTCCACACGGCCGCGGACATCGGCGGCGTGGGCCACGGGGCGTGGAGCGCGTGGCGGGCGGCCCAGCTCCTCGACTTCCACGATCGCGTCGAGGCGGTCCTTCGCGGCGCCCCCGCCTTCCCCCCCGACCTCGGCGAGGCCCTGCGGCTCATCCTCCCGCCGAGGCGCTGGCCCGAGGCGGCCGCGTTCCTCGCCCGCGCCTCCCACCGCTACGCGGCCACCGTCGCCCCGGAGACGGCCCGCCTCCACCTCGACCTGCTGCGGAGGAGGGCGCGCCGGCGTTCGGCCGCCGTCGCCGCCGCCGTGGAGAGGCCCGGGGCCGTGGAGTTCACCGTCGCCGCCGCGGATCGGCCCCACCTTCTGGCCGACCTCGCGGGGGCCCTCACCCTCGCCGGCCTCGACATCCTCTCCGCCGACGCCCACACCCTGGAGGACGGGACCGCGCTGGACGCCTTCGCGGTGAGCGCCCCGGTCCCGGCGCGCCGCCGGGCGGCCGCGGCGCTGGAGAGGGCGGCGGAGGCGGCCCCGGGGACCGTCGAGGAGGCGGTGCGGCGCTACGGGCGCCGCGTCCCCTCGGCCCGCCGGCGCGTCCCCGATTCCGGGATCGAGGTGCGCCGGGTGGACGCGGGGACGGGGTCCTCCGCGGAGATCCGCGTCGAGGCGCCCGACCGTCCGGGCCTCCTCCACGATCTCGCCCGGGCGCTGAGCGCCGCGGGCCTCGACCTGCACCAGGTGCGCGTGGCGACCCTCGGCCCGAAGGCCCTCGACGCCTTCATCGTCGCGGCCGGCGGGCGCGCCCCGGCGCCGGGGGACGAGACGGAGAGGATCCTCGCGTCGCTCCGCGCGGCCGCGCTGCCGCCGGACTGACGGGCGTCAAGGAGGGGGCCGCGCCGCGGATGTAACCTCGGGGGCTGCCCCGTTTCCCGTTCCGGCAGGGAAGGAGGGATCATGCGCCTCCCCGCGGCCCTCGTCGCGGCCTCGCTCGTCGCGCTCGCCTCCGCCCAGGACGGCGTTCCCGATCTCTCGGGGACGTGGGAGGGGACCACGAAGGGGACGGCGTCGGCCCTCGGCCCCGGGGGCGGGAGCGCCCCGGTGAAGGACCCCCTCGCCGCGGTCCTCGTCCAGTCGGGCCCCGGACTCTCCGCCGTCCTCGTGCGGGGGGACGGTGCCCCCGTCGATCTCTCGGGTCTCGTCGGCAACGGGAGCTTCTGGGCCTCCTCCACCGATCCCGCGGCCCCGTGCCTGCTCTCGGGGACCGCCGACCGGAGGGCGGCGAAGGTGAAGGGGCGCCTCCTCGCCGGTGGCGCGGACGCGGCCCTCGACGCGGCGTTCCGGGCCTCCCGGGTCGCGATCCCGCCGGCCGCGCGGGGCGGGGCGCCGCTCGCCTCCCCGTCCGCGCCGGTCCCCGCGGCGTCCCTGCCAGGCTCCTGGTCGGGGACGATGACCGTGGCGTTCCGGTCCCTCGATCCCGGCGTGAAGCCCCCGAAGGGGAGGATGCCCGCGACCCTGGACGTCACGACGGACGGGGCCGACGTCGCCGCCACCCTGGTCCTGCACAGGGACTTCGGGGAGGAGATCATCCCGCTCGCCGGTCGGGCGGGCGACGGCGGCTTCTGGCTCTCCGGCGGGGAGGGGGATTCCCCGATCCTCATCGTCGGGAAGGCGGCGGGGAGGGCCCCCCGCCTCTCGCTGAAGGCGCGGGGGATCTTCGCCAAGCCGAACGAGGTCGGCGAGGCCGTCCTCGCGATGCGGAGGTCTGCCGCGTCGGTGCTGGGGACCGCCGCCGCGGGCGCGCCGCTCGGCGGCGCCGCGGTGACGCTGAAGGACCGCGCCGGCACCGCCATCGCCGCGGTCGCCGGGGAGACCGGCGCGTTCGTCCTCGACGCCGCCGGGCTGCTCCCCCCCTTCCTGCTGAAGGCGGACCTCCCCGGGGGCGGGAGCCTCTACGGGGTCGCCACCGAGGCGGGCGTCGCCAACGTCCATCCCCTCACCGACCTCATCCTCAGGACCTGGTACGGGGTGGAGGGGCTCGACCTGGACGAGGCCTTCGCGACCCGCGACTGCGGGACCCCGGCGCCGACCGCCGTCGAGGTGGAGCTCCTGGAGTCGCTGGTGCGGCGAGCCGTCGGGAAGTGGCTCGCGGACGCGGGGATCGAGCCCGGCTCCTTCGACCTGATCCGATCACCCTTCTCCGCGGACGGCTCGGGCTTCGACGCCGTCCTCGACGCGACCTCCGTCGCGCCGGACGGGAGCTCGCTGACGATCACCGACGGGACGACGACGCAGCTCTCCGCCATCACCTGCTCCCCCGCCGCGGGGACGGTCACCGTGGAGACGACGGTCACCTCGCCCGCGGGGGACAGCGCGAGCCGGGACGGGACGGTCGTCGCCTTCGACTCCCCGACGCAGGAGGCGGTGGCCGGGGCGATGGCCACGCTGGAGTCCTTCCGGGCGAGGATCAACTCCCGCGGCGCCGCGCTCACCGCGTCCGACCTCGCCGCCTTCGCGACCCCCGACTACCTCGGGGAGGGGCTGTCCCGGGCGCAGTGGTCCGCCCAGTACGCCACCATCTTCCGCGGGGCCTCCATGGAGGCGGTGCCCCTGCGGTCCGTGGTCTCCTTCGACCCCGACGCAGGGCTCCTCGTCCTCGACATCGCCCTCACCTTCTCCGCGGCCGGGGAATCGGGGACCCACCGGATGCGCTGGTCCTTCAGGAAGTCCGGCCAGGACTGGCTCCTCCACGGGGACCGCAAGGCGGCCGAGGTGCGGCTCGGCGTGGAGTGCCGCACCGACCACCGCCCCGGGATCGTGGACGGGCCCCGCCGGCACGTACAGGTGGACGTCACCCCGCCCGTGGGGACGGTCTCGTCCGTCAGGGTCTCCGGCGGGGGGATCTTCGGCGACACCGCCCTGGAGAAGGGCTCGGAGACCCGGCTGGAGACCTTCCGTCCCACCCCGACCACGCAGTTCGACATGGAGTGGGACCGGTTCTACGTCGGCCTCGACGTCGCCGAGTTCCCCCCTCCGGGCACGGAGTTCCAGATCACGGTGACGCCCGCGTCGGGTCCGGACATCGTCTACACCGTGGAGTCCGGGGCCACCGCCACGGAGATCGTCGAGATCCTCGCGCCCCTCGGGAACAGCCTCGCCGTCGATGCCCACCCGGGGATCCCGCTGACGGCCCGGTGGACCCGCCCGACGACCTTCGCCGTGGAGCGGCTGGAGTTCAGCGGGTCGGCGTACTCGGCGGACTACATGCTGGACGTCCCGTCGGACTCCCCGGTGTCGACGGCGTCCACCGAGGGGACGGTCACCATCCCCGCGACGGCCGGCGGCCAGGCCGTGACCGCGGCCGACTTCTACCTCGCCTTCGAAGGCCCCCACGGGGAGCTCATCGTCGTCGTCTACGGATTCGAGTGACGCCGGGGGGGCGGGGGGCCCGCGCGGCTACAATGGCCCCCCCATGGCGAACCGCAAGGGCGCGCCGGCCGCGAACCCGCTCCGCTCCCTGCCCGCGGTGACCGAGGTGCTGGCGGCGGACGGGGCGGACGACCTCGCGCGGGCCCACGGCCGGGAGCCGCTGCCCGCGGCGATCCGGGCCGCCCTGGACGGGATGCGGGCGGGGATCCGCGCCGGGCGGACCGTGGAGGGCTCCGCGGCCGGCGTCCTCGCCGCGGCGGCGGCCTCCCTCTCCCTGGCGGAGCGCCCCGGGCTCTGCCGGGTGCTCAACGCCACGGGCGTCGTCCTCCACACCGGGCTCGGGCGCGCCGTGCTGCCGGAGGCCGCCATGGCCGCGCTGGCCGAGGAGGCGCGGGGCTACTGCCTCCTGGCGATGGAGCGGGAGAGCGCCGGGCGCGGCCGCCGCGAGCGGTTCGCCGAGGAGATCCTGCGCGGCCTGACCGGGTGCGAGGCCGCCACGGTCGTCAACAACAACGCCGCCGCCACCATGCTCGTTC
>CAZWGT010000073.1:2823-13713 GCA_964633345.1 uncultured Planctomycetota bacterium | reverse complement strand
GGGGCCCCGCCTCGCCGAGGACCCGGGCCGCGAGCCAGCCGAGGGGGGTCGCCTCCGCGAGGAGGATCCCGAAGTACGCCGGCGCCCAGACGTTCCCCTCGGCCCGTCCGCTCCACCCCGGCTCCCGGAGGAGGGCCTCCAGGTCCGCCCGCAGGGGGAGGCCCCGCTCGCGGTGCTCGACGAGCCATCCCGGGGGGCTCTTCCGCAGGAGGCCGTAGGCGCGCACCAGCCTCCGCTCCCACGGGTCCCACGCGTCGGCCACGGGGCAGCCCACGACGACGCGGCCCCGGGACACGCGGAGCATCTCCCGGACGGCCGCGGCGCGATCCCCCCGCGCCATGTGCTCGAGGAGGTCGAGGGAGAGGACCGCCGCGAAGGTCCCGTCGGCGAAGGGGAGGGCCAGGGCGTTCCCGCGGACCGGCCGGAGGCGGTCGTGGACGGCGGGAGGCAGGGCGGCGTAGTCCGTGAAGTGCAGGTCCACGGCGAAGAACGTCGCGGGGGAGTGGCGGCAGGCCCCCCGCGTCCCGCTCCCGACCTCCAGGACGGGGAATCCCGGGGCGGGGGAGGGGAGGTGGCGGAGCGCCGGATGGTAGCGGACCACCTGGTCCATCACGGCCCACCCCGGCCGGGTCCGGAGGACCAGAGGCGGCGGAGCACGTCGCGGTCGAAGGCGTCGACGCGCCCGGAGGCCACCAGGGCCGCCCCGTAGGCGGCGGCGAGGACGAGGCCCTCGACGGCGAGGAGGGAGAGGATCCCGGCGCGCCCCGCGTCGAGGAGGAAACGCTCGACGGGCGGGAGGCGGTGGAGCAGGAGAAGGGCCGCCGCGACGCCCGCCGCGGGGAGCAGGGGAGGGAGGTAGGAGGAGCGGAGGGCCTCCGACGGCGCCACGCCCAGGGCCCGGTGGAGGGGCCCGAGGTACCAGAGCGGGCCGGCGGCGAGGGCGAGGGCGGTCCCCGCCGCGGCGCCGGGGAGGCCCCACCCGGCGGCCAGCGCCGCGGGCACGGCCACGAGGGAGACGGTCCCCGTCAGGACCGCCGCCCGGGCCTGCAGGCCCGCGTGGCCGAGGACGATCCCGACCTGGGTCCCCACGCCGACCGCGACGTTGGCCGTCGCTCCCAGCAGCAGGATGGCCAGCACCGGGATCCCCGCGGAGGCTCCCGCGCCGCCCACCACGGCCATCACCTGGGGAGCGGCCGCCGCCCCCGCGGCCGCGACGAACAGCCCCGCGGCCACCACGTACCTGGTTCCCCGGAGGTAGAGGTTGCGGATCGCGCGGCCCCCGTCCGCCTCCTTCACCTCCGTCGCCGCGGGAAGGACCCCGGAGGAGAGGAGCAGCGGCACCTCCCTCACCTTGGCCACGAAGTCCGCCGCCAGGAGGTAGACGCCGCCGGCCTCGAGCCCCAGGAACCGGCCCACGAGGACGCGGTCCCACTGGAAGACGAAGACGTCCACGATGCGGGCCGCCTGGAGCGGCCCGCCGATCCGCCACAGGCGCCGGAGGGCCTCCCGGGAGGCGTGCCAGGGGAGGACGGAGACGCCGGGCAGGGCCCGGTGGGCGGCGACGGACTCGACGGCCGCCCGGGCGAGGACGCTGGCGGCGAAGCCGGCGCCGAGGGCCGTGGCGCCCCAGCCCCGCTCGACGCCCGCCACGGTCACGGCGACCTGGAAGGCCGCGCCGGCCGTCATGCCCGCGGCCACGGGCCCGGTCCTCTGGAGGGCCACCAGGACCGCGGTCCAGCAGGAGGCGGCGTTGCCGAGCACGAGGGAGACGGCCGAGATCCGCAGCAGCGCCACCGCCTCCCCGCGGAGGGCGGGGTCCACGCCGGAGCCGTCGGCCAGGGGGCCCGCGGCGATCCAGAACCCTGCGGCCAGGAGCCCGCCCCCGGCCAGGTGCACGAGGCAGGCGGTGCCGAGCACGGATCGCGCGGAGGCGAGGTCCCCCCGGGCGGCGTCGGCGGCGGTGAAGGTGACGGTGGAGGTGCGGAGGCCGAACTCCACGAAGACCAGCACGAGCGAGAACGCCGCCACCAGGGTGAGGAGGCCGAAGCGCTCCGCCCCCAGGGCGTGGAAGGCGTAGGCCGCGTTGGCCAGCCCGAGGATCCCCGCGGACACGCGGCCTGCGGCGTGCCACGCGGTGGCGCGGATCAGTCGGTCCTTGGGCGATTCCGGCATCGGGCTGGGCGCGCCTCCACGGGTCCCCCGACTCTTCCATCGGGCGTCGTCGTCCCCGGGAACAGGGCCGGAGCCCGGGGAGGCCAGTGTGGCCCGGAGCCGCGGCGCGCGGAAGGCCCATCGACGGGCGGACTACTTCTTCTCCCCGCGCTCCCCGCCGCGCCCTTCGAACTTCAGGGAGGCCGAGTTGATGCAGTAGCGCAGCCCCGTCGGCCCCGGCCCGTCGTCGAAGACGTGGCCGAGGTGGCCGCCGCACCTCGCGCAGAGCACCTCGGTCCTCACCATGCCGAGGGTCCGGTCCTCGTGCTCGGCGACGGCGGTCCCCTCCTTCGGCGCCGTGAACGAGGGCCACCCGCAGCCGGAGTCGTACTTGGCGTCGGACGCGAACAGCACCGTCCCGCACCCGGCGCAGCGGTAGGTCCCGGGGTCCTTCGTGTCGAAGTAGGCCCCGGTGAACGCCCGCTCCGTGCCCTTCTGCCGCAGCACGCGGTACTGCTCCGGGGTGAGGATCCGGCGCCACTCCTCGTCGCTCCGCTCCATGGGGGAGGCCTCCGCGGGGGGGGCCGCGGCCACGGGCCCCGGCTCCTCGGGGGATCCGCACCCGGCGAGAATCAGGAGGAGGGCGGCGGTCCGTGGGGCGGCCATGGCGGGAGGGTAGCGGCCCGGCGCGGCGGCGCGAACTTCCCGGCGCGGGCTTGACGGGCGACACCGCCGCGCCGGGGGATTCCTTCGGGCCCCGCGGGGAATCCGGCGGAGGTCCCCGCGGCGCGCGGGGGATCCCCGCGGCCCCGCATTTGCATCCCCGTCCCCGCGGTCCTCCCATGCACGAACTGGAGATGGCGAAGTCGATGGTGCGCCTCATGGAGCAGGCGGCGGCGGGGGCCCACGCCCGCCGGGTGAGCCGGGCCTGCCTCCGGGTCGGCGAGCTCGCCGGGCTCGACCCCGGGATCCTCGCCTCCGCCTTCGTGAACGCCTCCCACGGGACCGTCGCCGAGGGGTGCGTCCTCGAGGTCCGCCGGACCCCCGCCCTCCTCCGGTGCCGGACCTGCGGGACCTCCCACGGAGGACCCCTCCTCGTCCCGTGCCCCGTCTGCGGCGACCCCGGCGCGGAGATCCTGGACGGGCGGGAGGCGTGGATCGAGAGCCTGGACGTCGATCCCGACGACCGGCCGCCCCCCGGCTCCCCGGCGTGACCGCGCGCGGCGGGCCCGCGCGAAACCGGGGGAATCCCCCCCGCCTGCGGCAGGATCCGCCCCATGGCCCCTGATTCCCCGCGCGACGCCGCCTCGGACACCGTGGACCTCGCCGCCGGGGCGGGCGCGTCCGAGGGCAAGCGCCGGGCCCTCGAGCTGGCCGAGGAGGCCCGCGAGACCCTCCACTCCCATACGACCTTCGCGGGCGCCCTGTTCTTCGGCCGGGCCCCCTGGGCCCTCATCCACCCCTTCCCCGCCCCGCCCGACGCGGCGATCGCCCGCGGCGACGCCTACCTCGAGCGCCTCGGCGCCGTCCTCCGGGAGCACGTCGATCCCGAGCAGGTGGATCTCACCGGGGAGATCCCCGACGCGGCCGTGGAGGCCCTGAAGTCCATCGGCGCCTTCGGCGTGAAGATCGCCGGCGACATGGGGGGGCTCGGCCTCGGGCAGTACGACTACACCCGCGCCGCGGTGCTCCTCGGCAGCCACTGCGCCTCGACGACCGCGTTCCTCTCCGCCCACCAGTCCATCGGCCTCCCGCAGCCGCTCCACCTGTTCGGGACCGGGGAGCAGAAGCGGAAGTACCTCCCGCGGCTGGCCCGCGGGGACCTCTCCGCGTTCGCCCTCACCGAGGAGGGGGCCGGATCCGATCCCGCCCGCATGACGACGACGGCGGTCCCCTCCCCGGACGGGAGCCACTGGGTGCTCAACGGGCGCAAGCTCTGGTGCACGAACGGGACCCGGGCCGATCTCCTGGTCGTCGTGGCGAAGACCCCGGCGAAGGAGTTCGGCGGCCGGATGCGGGACCAGTTCACGGCCTTCATCGTGGACGGCCGCGCCCCCGGCCTCAAGGTGGAGCACCGCTGCGAGTTCATGGGGATGCGCGGGCTCTACAACGCCCTGATCTCCTTCACGGACGTGAAGGTCCCCGCGGAGGACATGCTCGCCCCCGAGGGACGCGGCATGAAGCTGGCCCTGACGACCCTCAACACCGGGCGCCTCACGCTGCCGGCCGCGGCCATCGGGGTCGCCAAGCGCTGCCTCGCCGTCGTGCGGGAGTGGGCGGGGGAGCGGGAGCAGTGGGGCGCCCCCGTCGGCCGCCACGCGGCGGTGGCGGAGATGGTGGGACGCACCGCGTCCACGGTCTTCGCCATGGAGGCGATGACGATGCTCACCTCGGCCCTGGTGGACGCGCACCGAGGCGACATCCGCATCGAGGCGGGCATGTGCAAGATGTGGTGCACGGAGGCCCTCTGGACGGTGGTGAACGACACGGTGCAGGTCCGCGGGGGGCGCGGGTACGAGACCTCCCGGTCGCTGCGCGCCCGGGGGGAGAAGGACTGGCCCGTGGAGCGCTGGCTCCGCGACGCGCGCATCAACACCGTGTTCGAGGGGTCGAGCGAGATCCTCCGGCTGTTCCTCGCGCGCGAGGCCCTCGACCCGCACCTCGGCATCGCCGGGGACTTCCTGAACCCGCGGAACCCCTTCGGGAGGCGCGCGGCGGGGTTCGCCCGGGCGGGGGCGTTCTACGCGGGGTGGTACCCCTCGACGTTCTGGCCCTTCGCCGGGCCGCCGGCGGGGCTGCACCCGCGCCTCTCGCCCCACGCCTCCTCCGTCGGCCGCTCCTCGAGGACCCTCGCCCGGAGGCTCTTCCACGCCATGGTCAGGCACGGCCCGGGGCTCGAGCGCGAGCAGGTCCTCCTCGGCCGCTTCGTGGACGCGGGGACGGAGCTGTTCGCCCAGGCGGCCGCGGTGAGCCACGCCCAGTGGCGGATCGCCCGGGGGCTGCCGGCGGAGGACGTGCTCCCGCTCGTGGACCTGTTCTGCGCCCGCTCGCGGCTGCGGGCGGAGGCCTCCCTCCGCGGGACGGCCCGCAACGCCGACGGCGCGACGTACGCCGAGGCCCGACGGGTCCTCGAGGGCCGCTACCGCTGGCTCGAGGACGGCGTCGCCCACCGGGGATGAGGGAGGCGGCCATGGCCGGGAAGGCAGGACGGCAGGAGACGCTGCCCCGGGAGGCGCTGGCCCAGGTGGCCGACCGCTTCAAGCTGCTCTCCAACCCCACGCGCCTGGAGATCCTCCAGCACATCTGCGACGGCGAGATGACCGTGGGCGAGCTCGTGGGGAGGACCGGCTTCAAGCAGGCGAACGTGTCCAAGCAGCTCGGCCTGCTGGACCGGGGGGGCCTCGTCCGCCGCAGGGCCGAGGGGACCCGGGTGTACTACACGGTCGCCGACCCCATGCTTCCCCAGCTCTGCCGGGTCGTGAAGGAGACCATCCGCACGACCGAGGACGGAAGGCTCCGCGCCCTCGGCCGCTGATCGCCGCGGGGAATCGGGCGGGCCCGCGGGGGAGCCCGCGGGCCCGTCGTCCACGGCCGCGTCGTCGCGTCCCCTCGCCGGCCTACTTGACCGCCGCCGGGGCGAAGAGGTTCTCGAGCTGGTCCTTGCGCTGGGCGGTGTAGCCGAGGAGCTCCCAGGCCTTGATGGTCCTGCGGAAGCCGGCGATCGTGGCCGGCGCGCCCGCGGGGTCGTGGATCTCCATCTCCATCACGACGTGGGTCGTGTCGGGGAAGTCGTAGGCCCCGGGCAGGAGCTGGACGGTGCGGCTGAAGAAGGGGGAATTAGGCGTGTGGCAGTCGGCGCACCCGTTCCTTCCCAGCGTCTTCGCGTTCGCGACGGGCGAGACGTTGTGGCTGATCTGGAACGCGTCCGGGGAGATCCAGATCTTCGGGTCGGCGACGCCGGCCGCGGTCAGGGCCGTGCGGAACTCGGCGATCTCCGCCGCCGTGTTGGGCTCCGGCACGCTCCCGGAGTCGGGGACGTCGTTCGTCAGCTTCCCCGCCGCCTTCAGGGCGTCGAAGACCGGCTTGACCTGCTTGAGGAACAGGGCGTCCCGGGACTCCCCGCCCCGGTTCCAGAAGACCGCCGCGATGGTGTTGAACGGGTAGATCTTCCACTTCGCCGGGGTGGCCTCGTCGTGCCACCAGAGGAAGGACGGCTTGAAGCCCGCCTGGTAGGGGTTCGCCGGGCTCCCCCCGATGAAGAAGGGGTTCTTCGCCCCCTCGGTGAAGTCGAAGGCGTTGACGGCGAACAGCTTCAGCTCCGGGATGTGGCAGGTGGAGCAGTGGATCGTGTCGAGGTGCCCCGCCAGGGCTCCGTGGTCGGGGACCGGCGGGGTGATGGACATCCCGTGCGGGGCGGCGGGTGCGTGGCAGTCGTCGCAGGAGAGGAAGCCGTTGGCGTGGTCGAGGTCGTTGCGGACGCCGCTGCCCACCATGACGTTCCCCTTGCGGAACTGGTGGTCGTCCCAGGGGGCGCCGGCCGCGGTCCCGGAGCGGTGGCAGTCCACGCACTCCAGGTTGGCCGAGTGGGCGTCGGGGTTGTTCGCGTCGCCCCAGGACATGCCCCGCTTGGCGATGTCGCTCTTGAGGACGCCCGGCGCGTTGAAGAGCTCCGTCGGGGTCCCGCCGTGGCACTGGGAGCAGTTGCGGGCCTTCGGCCTCCCGAAGTCCAGGGCGAAGTTCACGTCGTAGTCCACCACCGCGTTGTCCCGGGGGACGCCCATCCTCGCCCCCGCGACCGGGGCGACCCGGAACCGGCCCGCCGCGACCTGGGGCGTGCGGTCGGCCGTGCGATAGGACTCCATGTGGCAGAGGAGGCAGTCGGCCTCCAGCACCCCCGAGGCCTTCCAGGCGGCGGTCCCGACGGCGACCCCCGAGGCGGCGCCGCTGGTGTGCCAGTAGTCCCCGTCGAATTCCGTCACCGAGGCGGGGTCGCGCTCGTCGTAGCGGGCGCCGTCCCGGTCGAACTCCACGGGACCGCCCCCGGGGTGGCAGGCGGCGCAGCCCGTCGTCCACTCGTAGCCGGCGGCGTCGATCGTCGAGGAGGTGGCGTTCGCCTTCGGCGCCAACTGGCGCCCGGAGGGCGGTCACCACCTTCCGTACATGCCGTCGGAGAGGATGTACTGCGGGATCGGCTTGCCGGCGGCGTAGTCGTCCCGGATCGCCATCCGGCCCTGATCGAAGTGGTAGCCCTCCGTGATGCGCCCGTAGTCGTGGCAGGCCCCGCAGGTCCGCTTCGGGGAGTAGGGTGCGACCGCGAGGGCGAGGTTGAGGGGGAGCCCGTTCAGGGCGCGCATCTGCACGGGCTGGTGGCCGGACGCCACGGGCATCGGGAGATCGGCCAGCCTGGCCATGCCCGACAGGAAGGCGGCGGCCGCCCTGTCGCTCCGGCCCCTCGCGGCCTCGGCGGCGCCCTTCGCGCCGTCGGCGTCGGCCGCCTCGGCCAGCGCCTGGTGCGCCGAGGAGGAGGTGTCCACGACGGTCCGCGCCTCGGCGAGGGTGAGGCCCAGGGTCGCGGCCAGGCCCTCGGCGGTGGCGGGGGGGAAGTACGCGGGACCGAAGGCCCTCTCCACGTCGAGGAGGACGGGCACGGCCCGCTTCGTGGCCGAGAGGAAGAGCCCGGTGTTGTGGCCGCGGAGGCCGGCGATGGCGGCATCCAGGTGCGGCCCCGCCTTCGCGGCCGTCTTGAACGCCCGCAGGATCGCGGACCGCTCCTTCCTGAGGGCCCGCTTCGTCGCGGCGTCGAGCCCCGGTCCGGCGAGGTCGGCTTCGACCTCCGCCAGCCGGCTCCCGGCGTCCGCGCCGGCCGTGGCCAGGTCGCGATGGGCCTTCTCGAGTCGATCGAGGACGGCCACGCCGTCGGCCCGCGTTCCGGCCGCGGCGATCAGCAGTCCGAGGGCCGCCGCGGCGGCCCGAATCCGTGCGCGCATGGTGCACCCTTTCCCGGGGTGGAGGCCCCCCGAAGTCGACTGTATGACAATATTGCTATATGGCAATGCAAAGCGGCGGCCGAGGCTCCGGCGCATTGACGGACGTCAGGCCATCGAGGGAACCGAACCGACCGTCGCCGGATCCCCGGGAGTCTCGATGGGCCGTTCGCGGGGAGTTTCCCCCGGATCGGAGGAACTTCCCGATCCCCGGGCCCGGGGCCACGATCCGGGGCCATGGCCCTCCGCGACGCCCTCCCCCCCGTCTGGCTTGCCGCCGTCGCGGCGCTGGCGGGGCTGGTGACGGGGGTCCTGGTCCCGCGGGGGACGTCCCCGCCCGCCCCGGCTCCCTCCCCCGCCTCTCCGCCGAGGGCGTTCGCCATCCCCGGAGCGCCTCCCGCGGGGATCGCGGCCGCCATGGGGGAGGCGATCCCCGCGGCGTTCGGGCCCGGCCGCACCGACGAAGGCTTCACCCGGGTGAAGGCCCTCGCGGCCGAGTGGGCCTCCGCCTCGCCGCGGGACCCTCTCGCCTCGGCGGCGTGGTGGCGGGCGGCGCTGCGCCGCGCGCTCCCGGAGGGGGCGGGCCTGCCGCGCGGGCTCTTCCGGACCACCTTCACCTTCCTCGGGACGGAGTCCCCCCTGCAGTTCTCCGTGCCCCCGGGACCGGGGCCCTTCCCCGCGGTCCTCGTCCTCCTCGACGGCGGGGAGATCCCCGCGCTCCACGGGGACCTGCTGGGGACCCACGTCGTGATCGGACTCCCCGTGGACGACGCCCTCGCCGGGGATCCGCGGATCGCCCTGGTCGCCCTCTCCGACGCGATGGGGCGCTACCCCGTGGACCCCGATCGGGTGGTCCTAGACGGGACCGGCCGCGGCGCGGCCGTCGCCGCGGAACTGGCCCCCGACGCCGCGCGCCAGCTGGCGTGCGCGGTGCTGCGCGGGGTCCCCGCCCCCGCCGCGGCCATCCTCGGCCTGCTCGCGGTGCGCGGCGACGGGCCGCCGGCGGAGGTGGCCGCCTGGATCGCCGCGGTCCCCCTCCGCGCCTCGGCCGACCCGCGCCGGCCCGTGGCGTGGACGTCCGTCACGGGGGATCGCTACCGCTCGTGGGGTCCGGGCTTCGTGGTGCGCCGCCTCCGCTCGAACGTCCCGGGGAGGGAGGTCTCGGTGCGGATGTCCCGCGACCCCGCGGCCAACGCGGTGGTCCTCGAGACGGAGAACGTGGCCGAGATCCTCCTGCTCCTCACGGACGAGGGGCTCGACCTCGACCGCCCGGTGAAGGTCGTGGCCGGCGGGGCGGTCGTCCACGAGAAGCCCGTCCCGCGCAGCCTCGACGCCGTCCGCGCCTGGTCCTCCCAGGGGGAGCCGGCGCTCTTCGTCGCCGCCGAACTGTCCGTCCGCATCCCCGAGTGAGGAGGAGCCGATGACCGGGCACCGTCTGGACGCCCTCGTGCAGCCGCACCTCGACCGTCTCGTCGCCTTCCGCCGCGATCTCCACCGCAACCCCGAACTCAAGTACGAGGAGCACCGCACCGCGGGGAAGGTCGAGGAGGAGCTGCGCGCCGCCGGGTACGCGACGCGCCGCATGGCCGGCACGGGCGTCGTGGCGGACACGGGGACGGGGCCGGCGACGGCGCTCCGCGGGGACATGGACGCGCTGCCCCTGCAGGAGGAGAACGCCGCGGCCCACCGCTCGGCGGTCCCGGGCCGGATGCACGCCTGCGGTCACGACGGGCACACGGCGATCCTCCTCGGCACGGCGCTGGCGCTGGCCGCGGCGAAGGGGAATCTCAAGGGCAACGTGCGCCTGCTCTTCCAGCCCGCCGAGGAGGGGGGCGCCGGCGCGAAGCGGATGCGGGAGGAGGGGGCGCTGGAGGGCGTGACGCGGGTCTTCGGGGTCCACAACTGGCCGGTCTTCCCGGTGGGCACGGTGGGCGTGCGGGCGGGCCCGATGATGGCGGCGGCGGCGCTGTTCGAGATGAAGGTGATCGGGGTGGGGGGGCACGGGTCGCAGCCGCAGGTGGCGAAGGACCCGATCCTCACGGCGGCGCAGATCGTGTCCATGGCGCAGTCGCTGGTGAGCCGGGAGACCCACCCGCTGAAGCCGGCGGTGGTGACCTTCGGGACGATCCACGGGGGGACGGCGACGAACATCATCCCGGACTTCGTGACGCTGTCGGGCACGATCCGCACGTTCGACGACGCGCAGGAGGACCGGCTGGGGGCGCGCCTCGAGGAGATGGCGCGGGCGGTCTGCGCGGCCTCGGGCCTGACGCTGGAGTACCGCTACCACCGCTACTACCCGGTGACGCTCAACCACGCCGGGGACGCTGCCCTGGTGCGCGAGGTGGGGGAGGAGCTGTTCGGGCCGGGGTCGGTGTCCGAGGAGCAGCTGCCCACCATGGGGGCGGAGGACTTCTCCTTCTTCCTGCAGGAGCGGCCGGGTGCCTACTTCTTCCTCGGCGGCGGCGGGAAGGGGCGCACGAACTCCATGTGCCACTCGACGACCTACGACTTCAACGACGACCTGATCCTGCCGGGGATCCGGATGTACCTGCGGATCGTCGAGCGGACGACGGGGAGTCTCCTTGTCTGATACGGTGAGACTCTAGTCGTCGAGCCTCCTCATGCCGTCGAGAGCCCGGTCCAGGGCCCGGACCTTCCCGTCGTCGATGGCGGTGGAGGACCGAGGGACGGGCCGCGGGGGAGCGGGCAGTTCCTCGAAGGTCGCGAAGGGGGCGAGCAGGGCCGTGGCGCG
>CAZWGT010000073.1:0-2723 GCA_964633345.1 uncultured Planctomycetota bacterium | reverse complement strand
GGGGAGCGGGCAGTTCCTCGAAGGTCGCGAAGGGGGCGAGCAGGGCCGTGGCGCGCGCCCGCTGGAAGTGCTCGATGCGCAGGACGAGGGGTTCCGGTTCCGGCAAGCCCGCGCGGCGCAGCACGAGGAAGTCCCCGCAGAGGACGGCGGAGGCGAGGCCCTCCCGCGCCAGACGCTCGGTCCGGCGGAGGAACAGGGAGAGGAACATGTCGGCGATGACGAACCCGTAGCAGGCGACGAAGAGCCACCGGGCGGAGTCGGGGCGGTCCATCCCGAGGACGAGGATGACGTAGGCGATCGGGAGCGGCCATTGCCTCATGTGGCGGGTCCGGAGGAGCAGGCCGTCCCCGTCCCGGGAGAGGGAGCCCCCCTCCTCGCCCAGGAGCACCCGGGTGAGGATCGGCCGTCGCCGATCGGGGGCCACGGAAAGGTACCCGGGGGCCGACGGGCCGCCCGGGATCCCGGCGTGGCGCTCCGCCCTGCCGTGCAGGAAGAGGAGGAGGGGGGAGAGGGCGCCGACGACGAGGATCCAGGGGATGGCCGTGGCGGCGGGCACCTTCCCGACGGCGAGGAGAACGCACAGCAGGAAGGCGGAGATCCCCGCCAGGACCCCGCCCACGGCGAACAGGCCCGAGGAGAACAGGCTCGGGAATCCGTCCATCCATCGCGGCGGATCGAGGAGGCCGCGGCGGGGTTGTGGTCCCGTGGGCTCCGTCATCGCTTGGGCTCCTCGTCCCAGAGATCCCACCACGTCTTCCGCGTGACCTTCACCTTCACCGAGCCCTCGAACCACTGCTCGGGGTCGTTGCGCTCGCCGATCGTGGTGAGCATCACGGCGAAGGACCGCGCCACCGGCCCCTCGAAGAGCGTCGCCCCGCCGCTCGTCACCTTCAGCGGCCTGTCGAGGTCGAACAGGCGCGGCGACAGGAGGATCTCCAGCTCCCCCTCCTTCGGCGCCGCGTATCCCGGGGAGGGCTTCGTCGTGAACGACACCTCCACCGCGTTGGGGGCCGTCACCTTCGCGTGCCAGCGCCAGTTGAACCGGTCCGTGTGCCCCCGCGCGCGGAGCCAGTACATCCGCGTGTTCCACTCCCACCACGTCTCCCACACCACCTCGGACGGATGCGGATCCCTCCGGAACTTCGTCATCCACTCGAGGATCGGCTTCACGCCCCCCTTCGGCAGCGCGTGCCCGTTCCCGTCCACCCGGTCGTAGCGGAAGTCGTACTTCCCCGGGAAGCGCGCCTGCAGGGCCTTCAACCGCTCGACCGCCATGTCGTCGGGGTGGATCGCCTCGTTCCGATCGTCGGCCGAGTGGTGGATCCAGTAGTGCAGGTGCAGCAGGTTCGGCAGCACCCCCTCCGAGAGGCCCTGGTAGTCCGAGAGCGGCGAGTCGATGCGGTTCAGCCGCCCCTGCTTCATGTAGGGCATCACGCTGCCGGCCAGCGGAGAGCACGCCGCGACGCGGTCCGCGTTGCGCCCCCCGAGCATCCACGAACCGTCCCCGCCCATCGAGTGGCCCGCGAGATAGACCCGGTTCGTGTCGATGTCCAGCGTGCGGCGCGCCGCGTCCACGAGGTCGAGGACGAACCGCTCCCCCTTCTCCGTGTTCCAGGCCGAGCCGACGAGGTCGATGGCCTGGGGCGCGATGACCGTGAGCCCGTGGCCCGCCGCGCCGCCGAAGATCCCCAGCGCGCTGCCGGCGTCCCCCGACCCCTCGCCGCCCCCGTGCATCGCGACGAGGAGCCCGCCCCTCGGCTTCGCCCCGGTGATCAGGAACTTCCCCGACTCCTTCGCCTCCTTCGTCTCCGGGTAGAGGTGCGCCCCGGACTTGAGGGGGAGCCGCCGCCCGTGCCTCTTCGCCAGCGCGAACAGCCTCCCGGAGAGCGGCTTCACCGCCTCGGCGGGGAGCGGGGGGAGCTTCGCCGCGCGCTCCTCGATGGCCGCCCTTCCCCCCTCGGGCGCCTTGAACCACTCCTCGGCCAGGGCCTCCATCGGCTTCGTGTCGATCGGCCCCTCGCCGGCGGGAAGGAGGAGGAGCAGGAGGGCCGCGGCGGGGGAGCGCATGGCGCCCATTCTAGCCCGCGGTAGGATCCCCCCATGTCCGCCGAAGCCCCCGCGCCGGGACGCGGCGTCCTGCTGGTCGCGAAGCCCCGGCTCCTGGATCCCAACTTCCTCCACACCGTGGTGCTCCTCTGCGAGCACGACGACGAGGAGGGGACCCTCGGCTTCGTCCTCAACCGCCCCTCGGAGAACACGCTGGCCGAGGTGCTCCAGGGGGACCACGACTTCAAGGGGAGGCGCGACGCCGTCTACCTCGGCGGGCCCGTGGGCCTCGACCAGCTCGCCATCCTCCACCGGGTGGACGGCCTCCCCGGCGCGATGGAGGTCCTCCCCGGCGTCTTCGTCGGCGGGGATTCCACCGTCCTCGGCGTGCAGGCGAGGGAGAAGGGGACCCCGGAGTCCGACCTGCGCTTCCTCGTGGGCTACTCCGGGTGGGGCAAGGGCCAGCTCGCGGGCGAACTGGAGGAGGACGCCTGGGTCCTCTGCCCGGGGCGGCCGGAGTGGGTGTTCGACCCGGAGCCGGCGACGCTGTGGCGGCGCGTCCTCAGGTCGATGGGGGGGGCGTACGCGACGATGGCGAACACGCCCGCCGACCCGGAGATGAATTGAAGAGGCGTGGTAGGGGCGACCCTCCGGGTCGCCCGGCCTCTGCCGCGATT
>CAZWGT010000072.1:0-13778 GCA_964633345.1 uncultured Planctomycetota bacterium | reverse complement strand
GCCCGGGGAAGGGGCTCCTCATCGGGGGCCTGGTCGTGGTCGTCCTCGCCATCGGCGCGTTCATCGCCTACTCCATGGGCCTCTTCGGAGGAAAGTAGGTACCCATGTCCGCCCAGCACGGCAACGACGACGTCCCCTCGGCGCGGCCGATGTCGAAGGACGACAAGGCCCTGCGCGACCAGCAGCTCCAGTTCTACGCGGGGGACGTCAAGAAGCTCAACGGCATGCTGGACGCCTTCCTCAAGAAGTCCAACGCCAAGGTGGCCATGCTGATCACCCAGGGCGGGCACATGATCACCATGGTCGGGAAGTCCGACAAGATGGACACCGACACCGTGGCGGCCCTCGTCTCCGGCGCCTTCGCGGCGACGAAGCTCCTCTTCCGGTCCTTCCACGAGGACGGCTTCGCCCTGACCGTGCAGAAGGGCAAGAAGGAGTCCATCTACATCGGCATCGTGGGCGGCCGCTCCCTCCTGACCATCAACTTCGACGACACGACGACCCAGGGCGCCGTCCAGCTGTACGCCGCCGAGACGACGAAGAAGCTCGAGGAGCTCTACGCCGCCATCGACCGGGGCGAGGGCGCCGCGCCCGGGGACGACGAGAAGATGGACGAGAACTTCGGGGCCAGCGCGAGCGGCAACCTCGACAACGTCTTCGGCTAGCCGCCGCGTTTCCCCGCGCCCCCGCGCCTACCGGGACTCGAAGGCCCGGACCCAGATCTTCCACTTCCCCCCGAGGAGGGGCTGGACCGTCGTCTCCACGAGGCCGAAGCCCCGGCGCGGGAGCCGGTGGCGGGCGCCGCAGCGGACCTTCCGGGCGAACGCCTCCCAGTCCCCCTGGCGGGCCCCGGAGGCGATGACGGTCAGCCGGAAGCTCGAGACCCAGTCGAGCTTCGACGAGGCCACGACCGACATCTCGTCGAGGTCGAGGCGGAACTGGGCGCGGTCCACCTCCGACCACCACCGCAGCGAGGCCGAGGGGTCCTTCAGGGGATCCACGACGACGCTCGACACCTTGGGGATCGGATCGAAGGGCCCCTCGTCCCCGTCCCGGAGCGGATTGCCCACCGCCTTCGCCCGCCACCGGGCCATCTCCTCCCGGACCGCGGCCCGGTCGGCCTCGGGCAGCTCCCGCCACCCGTCGACCTCGAGCCCGTAGCGGACCCTGGAGACGCGGGTCGCCACCTCCAGGGCCCGCTCCCCCGGGCATCGGCGCTCCTTCACGTCCCGGACGGAGGCCGTCTCCTCGGCGGGATCCCCCATGTGCTCGATGGACCAGTCGAGGGCCGCCGGGTCGGAGAGGTTCGCCAGCCGCTCCAGGGCCACGTCCCGGACCGCCGGGGAGGGGTCGGCGAGGGCCCTGCGGAGCGCCGGGAGGATGCGGGGGGCGTCGCCGCCGAAGGAGCAGAGGTCGGCCAGGGTGTCCACGGCCCGCAGGCGCACGGGGTCCGCCCCCCCCTCGAGGGCCCACAGGCAGAAGCGCACGGCGGGCTCCGCCTCCTCGAGGCGGGAGAGATCGGACATGAGGGCGCACCGCGCCTCCGGCGAGGGATCGGCGAGCCGCTTCGCCGCCTCGGGGAGCCGGTGGATCGCCGGGCCGTAGCGCGCCGAGAGGACGGCGTCCTCCAGGATCCTCTCCACGGCCGGGGCGGCCCCCCCGCGGTCCTTCTCCGGGGCGGCGCGGACCCGATCGAGGAGCGCGGCGAGGTCCTCCTCGCCGAGTCCCGCGATCCGCTTCCCGATCTCCTCGGGGTCCTTCCTCCCGAGCTCCTTCTTCTTCAGGAAGGCCGCGACGGACTTCTCGACGGCCGCGAGATCGGGCTTCCTCGCGTCCTCGGCCGGGGCGGGCGCCGCGAGGGCGAGGAGGACGGCCAGGAGGGTCCACCGCATGCCCGTACTCTACCGGAACGAAGCGGCCCCGGGGCTGGCGCCCCTGGGCCGCCGCTGCGTCTCCTTCGTGCGCCCTACCGCTGCTGCGCCGGCACGTACTTGCGCTCGCGGTGCCCGATGTACAGCTGGCGGGGACGCGCGATCTTCTGGTCGGGGTCCATGAGGAGCTCGTTCCACTGGGCGAGCCAGCCCGCCGTGCGGCCGATGGCGAACATCACGGGGAACATCGCCACCGGGATGCGCATGGCCTGGTAGATGAGCCCTGAGTAGAAGTCCACGTTCGGGTAGAGCTTCTTGTTGACGAAGTAGTCGTCCTGCAGCGCGATCCGCTCCAGCTCCAGCGCGACCTCGAGGAGCGGGTTGCGCCCGGTGACCTCGAACACGTCGTCGGCGATCCGCTTGATGATCTTCGCCCGCGGGTCGTAGTTCTTGTAGACCCGGTGCCCGAACCCCATGAGCAGCGTCTCCTTGTTCTTGACGCGCTCGATGAACTTCGGGATGCGGTCGACGCTGCCGATCTCGGCCAGCATCTTGAGGACCTCCTCGTTGGCGCCGCCGTGGAGCGGGCCGTAGAGGGCCGCCGCCGCCCCGGCCATGGTGACGTAGGGGTCGGCATGGGAGGAGCCGATGCTGCGCATCGCGTTGGCGGAGCAGTTCTGCTCGTGGTCGGCGTGCAGGATGAAGAGAACGTCGAAGGCGCGCTCGATGGCGGGGTGCGGCCTGTACCGCTGCTCGGTCATCCTGTACATCATGTGCAGGAAGTTCTGCACGTAGTTGAGCTCGTTGTCCGGGTGGACGTAGGGCAGGCCGAGGCTGTGCCTGTAGGCCCAGGCCGCGATCGTGGGCATCTTGGCCAGCAGCCGCACCATCTGGAGGTTGCGGTTCTGAGGGTCGGAGATGTTCTTGGCGTCGGGGTAGAAGGTCGACAGGGCCGCCGTCGCGCTCGTCAGGATCCCCATGGGATGGGCGTCGTGGTGGAAGCCGTCGAGCAGCTTCTTCATGTTCTCGTGGATGAAGGTGTGGTGCGTCACCTCGTCCGTGAACCTGGCCAGCTCGTCCTTCTTCGGGAGCTCGCCCTTCAGGAGGAGCCAGGACACCTCGAGGAACGTGCTCTTCTCGGCGAGGTCCTGGATCGGATACCCGCGGTACTCGAGGATCCCCTTGTCCCCGTCGATGTAGGTGACCTTGCTCTTCGTGGACGCGGTCCACACGAAGGCGGGCGCGTAGGGCATCAGCCCGATGTCGTCCGGCCCCGTCTTGATCTTGTTGATCTCGTTGGCGTGGATCGCTCCGTCCACGATCGGGATCGTGTACGCCTTGCCCGTGCGGTTGTCGGTGATGGTGACGCTGTTCTCGGCCATGCTCCGCTCCTCTCCTGTCCTGACCTGCGTCCGCCGGCGCCTTGACTCCGGGTCAATTCTCGGGGCGTCCGCGGGCGGTCGCCACCAAAATCCCTCTTGTGACCGCGAGCAGTAACACCCTGGTCCTGGAGGGCCGGACCTACCGCATCCTCTCCGTGATGAAGGAGGACCGCTACGCCCGCTCGACGCTCCTCGAGGGGGCCCGCGGGCGGCGCTACGTCCTGAAGGAATCGGTGATGCGCCTGCCGCCGGGGGTCCGTGTCCCGCCGCTGGCCGCCCTCCTCGCCCGCCACGAGGCGGGGATCCTCGACCGGCTCGGCGGCGTGCCGGGGATCCCCCGGATGACCGGCCGCCCGCGGCCCGACGCCTTCCTCCGGGAGTTCGTCGAGGGGGAGACGGTGCGGGACACGCCGCGGCCTCCCGACGGCTTCTTCGCCTCCCTGGAGGAAGTCCTCCGCGCCGTCCACGCCCGGGGGGTCGCCTACGTGGATCTCGCCAAGGAGGAGAACGTCATCGTCGGGGCCGACGGCCGGGCGTGGCTCATCGACTTCCAGGTCTCGGTGGCGAGGGAGGGGCCCCTGCGCCCGCTGGTCGCCCGTTTCCAGCGGGAGGACCTCTACCACCTGTCGAAGATGCGCCTGCGCCGCCGCCCCGACGAGGCCACGGAGGAGGACCGCCGGCGGGTGGCGGGGCGCAGCCGCCTCGCGCGCCTGCACCGGTCCACCGTGAAGAAGGCCTACAATCTCCTCACCCGCCACCTGGTGAAGCGCTGGTCCGGCGCGGGCGAGGGGAGACGGCCCGCTTCGTGACGGAGAAGGGATACCGCTGGTCCATCGTCGGCGTGGCGCTGGCGGCCGCCCTCCTCGGCCTCCCCTTCCTCGGCTCCCTCCCCTTCTTCGATCCCGACGAGGGGTTCTACGCCGCCGCCGCGGCGGAGAGCGTGGACGCCGGCCGCCCCCTCGACTTCACCGTCGACGGGGAGCCCCGCTGGAACAAGCCCCCCCTGGCCTACGCCCTGATCGAGGCATCCTTCGCCCTCCTCGGAAGGAGCGAGTTCGCCGCGCGCCTCCCCTCCGTCCTCGAGGCCGCCCTCCTGGCCGCGCTGGTCGGCCTCCTCGTCCGACGCGCCGCGGGGAACCACGCGGGGCTCTTCGCCGCTCTCATCCTCGCCTCCTCCCTCGGCCACCAGGCCATGGGGCGGGCCGCCCACCCGGAGATGGGGCTGGTCCTCGGCATCGCCGCGGCCGAGCTGATCCTCGCGGCATGGTTCATCGCGCCGCCGGGGGAGCGGCCGCGGGGCGCGTGGTGGGCCGCGGGCCTGGCCATGGGATGGGGGTTCCTCGCCAAGGGGCCCGCGGCCCTCGCCCTTCCGGCCCTGATGCTGCTGGCCGGCCTGTGCGTCGTCCCGCGGGGGAACCGCCCCTCGTTCGCCGAAGCGGGGCGGGTCTTCGGGGCCGCGGCGGCGCTCTGCCTGGCCGTGGCGGCGCCGTGGTTCCTCTGGATGGGGGCGAAGCACGGGGAGGCGTTCTGGAGGACCGTCTTCGGCCAGCTCGACCACTACACCTCCGCCGATCGGGAGCACGCCCACTCCACCTGGTTCTACTTCGTGCCGGTCCTCCTCGGCGGGTTCCTCCCCTGGACCTTCTTCCTGCCGGGCTCGCTGCGGGGCCTGCGCCGCGCGGACCCCTCCCCCCGGGAGCGCCTGCGCCTCCTGATGGCGCTGGCGGCGGCCACGTCCTTCCTCTTCTGGTCCCTCTCCTCCAGCAAGCTCCCCGGCTACGGCCTCGTCTTCCTCCCCCCCCTCGCCGTCGTGGTGGCCCTCGGCCTGCGGACGACGGCGGGGAGGACGGGAACCGAGGCGGCCCTCCGGAGCCGCCTCCCCTGCCTCGGCCTGGCGGCGCTGGGGGCGCTGGCCCTGGCCGCCCCCTCCCTCTTCGGCCTGACCCGCGCCGCGGGGACCGCCTTCCAGGAGATGCCGGACGGCACCGTGCTGCCCGTCGAGACGGCCGCCGACGACGTGTGGAACGGCGCCCTCGACCTCACGGCCTACATGGGCGGGCTCCTCCTCCTCGCGGGAGGGGTGGCCGGACTCGTCGTCGCCCGGCAGACCCCGCGGGTCCTCGCCGTCGCCGCGTCCTGGCTGCTGGTCGTCCCCGCGGGACTGGGGTTCTGGACGGAGTTCGACGCCCGGGAGCGGCCGGTCCGGGAGTTCGGCGCCATCCTGCGCGCCGAGGCGGGAGCGGGGGACGCCGTGGCCGTCTACCGCCGGCGCCTCCCCTCGCTCGGGTTCTACGCGGGGCGGACCGCGCGCGCCTGTTCCACGCCGGAGGAGCTCGCCGGGGTCCTCGACGCGCCCGGGCGGGCATGGCTCGTCCTCCAGCCTCGCCACCTCCCGGTCCTCGCCGGAGGCGCCGAGGGGGCCGCCGCGGAGGCGTCCCTGGCGGTCCGCTTCGAGACGATCCGCCGGGGGAGGAGCCTCGTCCTCCTCCGCGAACGCTAGGGGCGGATCCCCAGGCCCTCGAGGACCCGGCGGAGCTCGGCCGGGAGCGGGGCTTCCACGACGAGGGGCTTCCCGGTCACGGGGTGGAGCAGCTCCACGCGGGAGGCGTGGAGGAAGTGGCGCCAGAGGCCGTGGCGGCTCTTCGCCTCGGCGTTGCGCCGGCGATCCCCGTAGGTCGCGTCGCCGAGCACCGGGTGGCCGACGTGGGCGAGGTGGACGCGGATCTGGTGGGTGCGGCCCGTGCGCGGGAACGCCTCGACGAGGGCGAATCCCCCCGCCTCCGCGACGACCCGGTACTCCGTCACGGCCTCGGGGTCCCGCGCGCCGCCGACGAACACCTTCGGCCCCTTCCCCTTCGGCACGTCCTGGCGGCGCAGCGGGGCGTCCACGGTCCCGGTCCGGGGCTCCGGCACGCCGACGACGAGCGCCAGGTAGGTCTTGCGCACCTTCCTCTTCCGGAGCGCCTCCTCGAGCCCCCGGAGCCCATCGGCCGAGAGCCCCACCAGCACGACCCCCGAGGTGTCCCGGTCGAGGCGGTGGGCGAGGGCCGGGCGGAAGGTGTGGCCCCGGCGGCCCGGGAACGCCCGGAGGACGGCGTCGATCAGCGTCGGCTCGTCGCCGGCGTCCCCCTCGTGGACGAGGAGGCGCGCGGGCTTGTCCACCGCGAGCACGTCCGCGTCCCGGTGCAGGATCCGCAGCGGCGGCGACGGGACGCCGCGGGCCGGGGCGGCCTCCCCCTTCAGGTCCCGCAGGCGCTCCCCGAGGAACAGCGTCACCGTGTCCCCCTCCGCGAGGCGGGCCTCGGGGCGGGCGCGCTTCCCGTTCACGACGATCTGCTTCGTGCGCAGGAGCTTGAACACGAGGGAGAAGGTCGCCCGGGGAAGGTACTTCCGCACGAAGCGGTCCACGCGCTGGCCCGCGTCGTCCGGCCCGATCCCGAGGGGGGTTCCGCCGCTCACGGGGCGAAGGATAACGGCGCCGGGTGGACCGTGTAGGATTCGAACCATGGCGACCCTCGTGGTGACGGAAGGCCGCGGCGCCGGCAGGTCCTACCCCGTTCCCCGGGCCCTCGTGCTCGGACGGGAGAAGGGCGTGGACGTCCAGATCGGCGACGCCGGCGCGTCCCGCGAGCACTGCAAGATCTACCAGCAGGACGGCGACTGGTTCGTCATCGACCTGAACAGCCGCAACGGGACGAAGGTGAACGGGCAGAAGGTCTCGCGCTGGCACCTCGCCCACGGCGACCTCATCACCATCGGGACGACGTCGATCCGCTTCGACGAGCCCGCGGCGAGGAGGGCCGAGGCCGCCGCCCCGGCCCCCGCCGCCCCCGCCGCCGCGAAACCCTCCGCCGCGGCTCCCCGGGGTCCCTCGGCCATCGACCGGGAGCGGGAGCGGATCCGCACGGAGGCCGGGAAGAACCGGGCCCAGGCCCCCCGCGCCGGGGCGGACGACGGCAGCGGCGTCGTCATCCGGGAGACGGTCCTGCAGTACGGCCGCGTGGAGAACCGGGGGGGGCTGTTCCGGGAGGACGTCGCCCAGCGCGGAGGCCTGTTCAAGGCGGCCCTCGTCCTCGGGATGCTGGGGCTCGGGGCCCTCATCGTCTGGGGGATGATGTCCCTCCTCGTGAAGGACGTCGTCGAGGACCCGAACGCGCCCGAGGATGTGACCCCCCGCTGAGCACGGGGGTGCACCGCCGTTCCCGCCCGGGTAGGATCCGGGGCGGATCGGGGGCCCTCGGGATGAGAGCGACTGCGATCGCGGGCGTGTTCCTGTTGGCGGCCTCCGTCTGCGGCCCCGCCGTCGCGCTCGAGGGCAAGGCGAAGGAACTGCCCTTCCCCGTGGACAGGACGGTGATCCTCTCCGACGAGAAGGTGGTCTACACCGTCGAAGGGCGGGTGAGGATCCCCAGGGGCGTCGAGATCACCTGCCAGCGGGACGTCCACGTCAAGGCCAAGGGGTCCTCGCCCGCGGTCATCGAAGTCGAGGGATCCCTGAAGGTGACGGGCGTGTCCGCCCGCGAGGTCATCTTCGAGAAGGTGACCGTCGAGCCCTGCGCGAAGTTCCTCGCCATCCGGATCGACTCGACCTGGTTCCGGGACGGGGGGGGCGTCCGGACTCCGAAGGACGTCTCCGTGGAGGGAGACCTGTTCCTCGAACTGTGCGACCTTTCCAGGGGAGCGGGCTTCGACGTCCTCTTCCACTCCGGCGAGGTCAAGCTCTCCTCCATCTGCACCGACGGCACGACGAGGATCCGGACGGTCCCGAGGCCGGGGTCCGGGGACTCCAACGTCCGCGTCTTCATCCGGGGTTCGGGGCAGGGCGGCGTCTGCAAGAACCACTCCCAGAGGGTCGGGTTCGCGGGCGGACTCGAGGTGGACGGCGGGGACGACGTGACCATCCAGTTGAGCCGCATCGGGGGGGCGCTCTGCTCCGTGCGGAACTGGGGGCAGCGGATGATCTTCAACGGCAACAAGGTGAACTCGACGAAGCTCGTCTTCGGCCACCGGACCGCCGGCCGCTTCCAGAAGGCCCAGTGCACAAACCTCGACGTCTACTCTCCGGAGGTCGTGGTCGAGGCGCCCCCGGTGGACGCCATGAAGGACACCTTCGTGATGGACCGCTGCTGGTTCCAGGGGATCACGGACCCCCGGTCGATCCTCGCGAACGTGATCAAGGACGGAGCCGACGACCCGTCGAAGAACGGGGCGCGGGTGAACCTCCCCAAGGTGGACGCCCGGCCCCACGAACTGGCGGGACCGGTGGACCGGTGAGAGGGCTGGCCGCCGTTCCGCTCCTCGCCTTCGCCATCGCCCCGGGAGCGGGGACCGAGAAGCCCTTCCCCCCCACCGACCGGAGCCAGATCCTCCGGGAGGAGGGGGCCGTCTACCTCGTAGAGGGCCGCGTCGTCATCCCCAAGGGCGTCGAGATCTCCTGCCAGAAGGACATCTTCATCCGGGCCAGGGGCGGCGCGCCGGCGGTGATCGAGGTGGCGGGGAGCTTCAAGGCCCACGGGGTGAGCGCGCGGGAGATCATCTTCGAGGGCGTCACGGTGGAGCCGGCGGCCTCCTTCGGGAAGATCCAGCTCGACACCTGCATCTTCCGCAAGGGGGGCGGCCTCCTCACCCCCAAGGGCGGGGCCGCCGAGGGGGAGATCCTCCTCCAGTTCGTCAGCTTCAGGGACTCCTCCCGGTGCGAACTGACCATGCCGGGCGGATCGCTCCAGGTCCTGGACTCCAACGGCTCGGCCCCCCTCCGGGTGCGCGGGCCCGAGATTCCGGGGAAGCCCAACCGGCTCAAGGCCGCGGTGCGCGGCTCCAGCTTCCACGGCATGGAGGCATCCAACGTCGCCGACCTGACGGTGCGGATCAACACGTTCCGTTCCGATCCCCTCTCCTTCCGCGACTGCGCCGCCCTGCAGTTCGACGGGAACAAGGTGGAGGCGAAGGAGCTCTCGATCCTGCAGTCCAGGGCCGGGGGATTCGCGAAGACGAAGGTGATGAAGTGCGACCTCTACTGCAGGAGGATCGTCCTGAGGTCCCCGGCCGACCCCAAGGTCGCGGATCCCGTGTCCCTGGTGAACTGCTGGTTCGAGGGGGTCGTCGACCCCGCGGGCATCGCCTCCCGGATCCTGGACGCGGCGGACGACCCGTCCAACAACGTCCGCGCGTCCGCCCAGAATCCCCAGGAGCGCCCCCTCGAACTGGCGGGATCGGTGAACCGGTGAAGGTCCCCGGGGCCGGGGCCGTCCTCGTTCTTCTCTCGCTCCCGGCGTCAGCCTCCCCGCCCCCCGAGGTCGTCCGCCCCTTCCCCTTCGACCGGACCTGCAAGCTGCAGGACGAGGGCGTGGTCTACACCGTCGAGGGGCGGGTGCGGATCCCCAAGGGGGTCGAGGTGACCGTCTTCCACGGGTCCACGATCCGGTGCAAGGGGCCCAAGCCCGCCGTCATCGAGGTCGAGGGCGGCCTCGACCTCGTCGGCGTCTTCGAGAAGGAGGTCCCCGTCGAGGACGTGGTCATCGAACCCTGCGCGACCTTCGAGAGCATCCGGCTCGTCACGGCCGTGTTCCACGGGACCGGGGGCCTCCGCACGAGGGAGGGCGTCCCGGCGAGCGGGAAGATCCGGGTGGAGCTCAGCGATTTCATGAAGCCGACCTCGGTGGACCTCGTGATGCAGGGGGGCTATGCGGACCTCATGACCAGCTGCTTCGATCTCCCCTTGAGCCTGCGCGCGGTGGACGCCTCCCCCACCCGGAGGAACTCCGTCCGCCTCTCGGTGCGGACCTGCAACCAGGACGGCTACCAGTGCCGGGGCCACATGGGGCGCCAGGGGGTCCGCAAGGGCCTCTCCATCGAGGGCGCGGACGAGATCGTCGTGGCCTCAAGCCGCATCGGCGGCGAGTCCCTCGTGGTGAAGGACTGGCGGTCGAGGCTGGTCTTCGACATGAACAAGGTGGAGACCGACCTCCTCGACATCCGCAACTCCGAGGCGGGGCGCATGGCAAGGGCGCAGTTCACCAAGTGCGACGTCGGGTCGGCCCAGGTCAACGTCTTCGCGCCGGTCGCGGCGGGGATGAAGGACCACCTGACGATGGACCGCTGCTGGTTCCGCGGGCTCACCGACCCGAAGGAGATCCTCCGGAAGGTGATCCGCGACGGGGACGACATCCCCGAGGCGAACGGCTCGCGGGTGGTGGTCGTCAAGCCCGCGGCCGAACCGGTGGAGTTCGCGGGGAAGGCGCCGAAGTGACGGGGGCCTACAGCTTCCGCGCGTTCCGGTAGACGTCGTGGCAGGCGTTGCAGGTCGTGCCCACGCGGTCCATCGCCGCCCCGGCGGCGGCGCCGTCTCCCGCCCCGAGGGCCTTCTCCAGGTCCCACGCGGCCTTCTCCGACTCCTCGAGCCATCCCCGGAAGTCGGCGGCCTTCCCCTTCATTCCCTCCGTGCGGGCCAGCTCCCGGAACCGCTCGGCGAGGATGCGGGCCTCGTGGCCCGGCTGGACGTCGGGCATCGCCGCCGGGGTCCTCCACCCCGCCTTCTTCACGGCCTTCATGCGGTCGAAGGTGAGGTCCACCTGCACCATGGCCTCCACGAGGTCGGGGACCCGGGCCACCGGCCCGATGTCCTCGGGCGCGACGGCGGAGAGCTCCGCGGCGGTCGGCGGTCGGAAGGCCGCCACGTCGGCGTAGAGCCCCGCGTACTTCGGGTCCGTGCCGGCCAGCTTCATGTCCGCCACGGCCTGCGCGGGGGTGCCGCAGCCGCGGACCATCATCACGATCCCGCTCGCGGCGGGCCCCCGGTGCCTGCCGTGGTGGCAGTGGACGAACATCGGGCCGGGGATGTCGAGGGCGGCCTTGGCGATCCGCAGCTGCTCCTCCCGCCGGACGCCCGCGTACTCGATCGGGACGTGCACGTACCGGATCCCGTGCCTCGCGGCGCCGTCGACGTCGGGCCTCGAACCGTCCACGGAGAGGATGGTCCTCACGCCGAGCTCCGCCAGGAGGGCGAAGGAGGCGTCCCCCTCCGGCTGGGCGCCCCGGAGGATCCCCGGCCCGGCCTCGGCGAGGTTGTGGATCCCCGCCTCCTCCCCCCGCTGCATCAGGACCCCGGGGGCGAGCCCGAGGGAGGGAGCGGGCGCGGTCTCCGGCGCCGGGGCGGCGGCGCAGGCGGCCAACAGGAGGGCGAGGGCGAGGGGGGCGGGGTTTCTCATGCCTCTCCCTTGGCAACTGCCATGCCGTCCTGAGACCCGGTCTCGAGGGCGATCGCGTATCCGTGGCGATACGCTCCGTTCCGGCCCGGGATCACCGGTTCGCCGCGGCGACGCCCCTAGTCGAGGTCCCTGCAGGTCCAGTCCTTCGCCGTGGGGACGGGCTTCCCGTCGGCCTCGGCGTGGGGGTTGAGCAGGTAGTTGAGCGGCTCCCCGTCCTGCTTCGGCTCCAGCACGAGGTCGCGGCCCACGGAGAGGGTCACGCGGTTGCCGGTGTGGCCGCCGAAGAAGAACTCCCTCCGGTCCGGGAACCGGTCGGCCTCGGAGATGTCCACCGGGACCCAGGCCTTGCCGGGGACGCGGAAGAACGACCAGCAGTGGTAGCCGCCGAGCTTCTCCTCGGACTTCCTCGCGTAGGGGGCGTAGAGGCCGATCTCGAAGCCCGCGGGGATGTTCGACGCGCGGCAGAGGGACATGAAGAGGGCGTGGAAGTCGGTGCAGTTCCCCCTGCCCACGTCGCAGGCGAAGTTGGTGTCCCCCTTCCCCCAGCCGGTGCCCGACTTGTCATAGGTCATATGGTCGGCGACGTAGTCGTAGAGGGCGCGGGCCTTCGCAACGGTCGTCGTCTTCCCCTTCGTGACCTCGGCCGCCATCTTCCGGATGCGGTCGTCCACGATGGTGAGCCGGTCGTCCTTCAGGAACTCGGCGGCGGTGGCGTCCTTCTCCTCGCCGTCCTCGGCCAGCTTCGCGAGGTCGACGACCTGCTCCTTCCGCGTGACGGTGAAGGAGTAGGAGGCGGCCCACTCGAACGTCTTCGCGCCGGGGGCGAGCTGCAGGGTCGCGGCGGGGTTCCCGATCTCGTAGTAGGCCATGAGGTTCCCGAAGCGGGCCTCCCTCCCCACCTTCGGATCGGGGGGACCCTTGACCTCGAGTCCCGAGATCGTCTGGACCGCGGAGTCCTGGGGGAGCGGGACCCAGACGCGGAGCCGCTTCGTCTCGACGGGGACGTCCCTGACGATCGCCTTGTAGGTGATGGCCATCGTGCGGGACTCGCCGGGCATGAGGTACGCGGCGTCGGCCTCCATGCGGGCGGGCCCGGCGGCCAGCAGCAGCAGGGGGAGAGTCGCGAGGGGCTTCATGGGCGGCTCCTTGATAGATTTCGATGATGTCCAAATGGGCCAAAGAGTTATAGCACGACTGCTGCCGCACCCCCCATCCGGCGCGCGCAGAGCGGGCCCCCGATAACGACTCGACCCTCCTCGCCCCCGCCGTACACTCCGGCCCATGGCGAAGGCCGCCTCCCCCCACGACACGCCGGTCATGCAGCAGTACGCGCGCGCCAAGCGGGAGCACCCGGGCTGCCTCGTCTTCTTCCGCCTCGGGGACTTCTACGAGCTGTTCTACGACGACGCGCGGGAGGTCTCGCGGCTCCTCGGCCTCACCCTCACCACGCGCACCAAGGACCCCCCCATCCCCATGGCCGGCGTCCCGGTGCGCTCCGTGGACCTCTACCTCCGGCGCCTGCTGCGCATGGGCAAGCGCGTGGCGGTCTGCGAGCAGATGCAGCAGCCCACGGAGGGGGGAGGCATCGTGGACCGCGAGGTGGTCCGCGTCGTCACGCCGGGGACGCTCACCGAGGACGCCGTCCTCGAGGCGCGGGAGAACAACTTCCTCGCCGCCGCCGCGCCGGGCCGGGGAGGGGCGGCGGGCCTGGCGTGGGTGGACCTCTCCACCGGGGAGTTCCTCGTCGAGGACCTTCCGATCGACAAGCTCGGCGACGCCCTGGCGCGGGTGGACCCCTCCGAGGTCCTCGTCCCCGAGGCGGCCGGCTCCGCCGAGGTCGAGGCGGCCGCCTCCTTCCACGAGAGCGTGCGCGCGGCGATCCGGGGGGCCGTGACCGCGGCCCCCGACTGGACCTTCGAGCCCGGCGAGGCGGCCCGCGCGCTCCGCGAACAGTTCGGCACCGCCGATCTCCGCGGCTTCGGCGTCGAGGGGGAGGGCCCCTCCGTCGGAGCGGCGGGCGCGGTCCTGCACTACCTGAAGGAGACCCAGCGCACGGCTCTCGGCCACCTGCGGCGGATCGCCGTCCGCAGCGAGGCCGACCGCCTGGTGCTCGACCGCGTGACGCTCCGGTCCCTGGAGATCGTCCAGAACCTCCGCGACGGCGATCGCGCCGGGACGCTGCTGGAGGCCGTCGATCGCACCGTCACCGCCCCCGGGGCGCGGCGCCTCCGCGCCTGGCTCGTCGGGCCGCTGCGCGATCCCGCGGCCATCGGCGAGCGGGCGGAGGCGGTCGAGGAGCTCGCCCGGGACGGGGCCCT
>CAZWGT010000071.1:0-13833 GCA_964633345.1 uncultured Planctomycetota bacterium | reverse complement strand
GCATCGAGGCGAGGGGGTTGCGGATCTCGTGGGCGACGCCGGCCGCGAACTCCCCGAGCACCGCCAGCCGCTCCCGGCGCAGGCGCTCCTCCTCCGCGGCGCGGAGCGCGTCGTGCATGGCGTTGAGGCTCCGGGCGAGGTCCCGGGCCTCCTGGGGGCCGCGGGTCTCGTCGGCCCGCCCCACCGCGCGGGCCGTGTCCGCCAGCGCCCGGAGGGGCCGGGCGAGCCGCTCGCCGAGGACGAGGCCCGCCCCCGCCGCGGCCAGCAGTCCCGCGGCCGAGGCGAGGAGCACGGGGAGGGCCGCCTCCCGCCCGGCCCGCTCCACGGCCGCCGTGGGGAACAGCAGCACGAGGGAGGCCGCGCCGCGGTCCCGGCGGAGCGCGAGGTACCCCTCGCCCCCGGCGCGGATCTCCACCCCGTGGGCCGAGGGGGGGGCGGCGCCGAGGGCCTCCTCCGCCGCGCCGGGCGGGAGGGAGGACGTCGGGGCCCCGCCGGGCCGGGCGAGGACGAAGTCGAACCCGGCCACGAGGGCGAGGCGGGACCGGATCTCCGCGGCGTCCAGCGGCGCCGAGAGGAAGAAGCGGGGATCCTCCGCGATGGCCGCGGCCGCCCCCTCCATGCGCCGGACCACCTGGGAGCGCTCGGCGTCCCGCGCGGCGCGGACCGCGAGCAAGTCGACGGCCAGAAGCGCCACGGCCGCCGGGAGCGCGACCGCCCAGGCGATGCGGCGGCCGAGGCGGGACGCCATCGGCGCCCGGCTAGTCCAGGATCTCGAGGGCGTCCACGCGGAAGAGCGACAGCCCGGCGTTCACCTTCACCTCGGCGCCGTTGACGCCCACGCGCTTGTCCACCATCTCCTCGAGGTCGTAGCGCAGGCTGTCGATCCGGTGGAGGAGGACCCCCCCCTTGACGAGCTCGAACGTGCCGTCGGTGTTCCGCCGGACGGTCCCCACGGCGTGGAACCTCGGGCCCTGGGGCTTCGGGGCGGCCTTGAGGATCTCGGCCATGCGCCGGTTGTACTCGGCCTCGATCTCCGCCAGCTTCCGCTCGAGGTCCCCGGCGACGGTGCCCCGGTCGGCCTTGGCCCGGGCGAGGCTGTCGGCCCGCTCGCGGAGCGCGTAGTCGCGGCTCACGAGGGAGGCCTTCGTGCGCAGCGCCGGGTCCCCGGACTCCGTCATGACGTCGGTGAGGGCGGCGCGGTGGGCGGCGGCGTCCGCGGGGAGCGCGTCGGCGGGGGCGGCGGCGAGCGCGGCGGCGGCGGCCTTCACCACCTCGGCGTACCCCGCCTCGCGGCCGGCGGCGTCGGCCCGGGCGGCGTCCGCCTCCTTGCCGCCGGTGAAGGCGTCGCGGCGCTCGAGGGCGACGCGTTCCAGTTCGGCCGCCTTCTCCCCCTCGGCGGCGACCCGCTCGACCATGTCCCCGTGGAGGAAGCACTCGACGCGGGCCGGGGGGAGGACCTTCAGCCACTCCCCCTTCTCGCCCTTCTCCCTCCCGAGCAGGGTGCAGGCGTCCCCCTTCTGGAGCTTCTGGCCCTCGAGCGGGAAGTACTCCTGCCCGGGAGTGGCGCGCATGAGGACGTCGCTGCGGGAGACCGTCACCGACTTCCCGTCGGACCCGACCTCGGCCAGGTCCGCGCTGACGAAGACGGGGAACCCGCCGGGGACGCGGACGCGGAGGAACTCCCCCTCGGTCCCCGTGACGACCACCCAGGCGCCCTTCTTCAGCCGATCGAGGACGCGGAAGTTGGTGGAGGGTCCGGCGCGCAGCCGCGCGTCGTCCTTCACGACGTTGCCAACCCAGGGTTCGGACGGGGCCGCGGGGGCCGCCTCCTGGGCGGCGGCGGAGGCGGCGGAGGCGGCGAGGAGGAGGACGGCGGCGAGGCCGGGAAGGCGGTTCATGTACGGACTCTCCAAGGGGATGGTCGTCTGGTTGATTATCGGACACTGGAGGGACAGTCCTCAGTCCGGGTTACAACAACCCCATGGACATCCTCCCCTTCCGGTACATGGCCTGGGCCAAGGCGCACTCCACCCGGGCGGAGTTCCCCCTGCACATGAGCGGGATCCCGGCCCTCACCCTGGAGGATCTCGCGGTCCCCCCCTCCCGGGTCAAACTCGCCCGGCCCACCTCGCCGAAGCCCGACGAGGAGCTGGCCGCCGCCGTCGCCCGCCGCTACGGGGTCCCGGCGGAGTGCGTGATGCCCGCCTGCGGCACCCACCACGCCAACTTCCTCGCGGCCCGGGCGCTGGCGGGACCGGGCGTGAAGGTCCTCTGCGAGGCCCCCGCCTACGAGGACCTCCCCGGGGTGTTCCGGACCGTCGGCGCCGCGGTGACGCCCTTCCGCCGATCCAGGGCGGGCTCCTGGCGGCTGCCGATCCCGGAGATCCACGCCGGCCTGGCCGCCGGGGCCCGGGTGGTCGTCCTCACCGATCTCCACAACCCCAGCGGGGCCCGGATCCTGCCCGACGAGGTCGCCGCGCTCGAGGGGGCGGCCCGGGAGTTCGGCGCGTTCGCCCTCGTGGACGAGGTGTACCGGGACTTCCTCCCCGGCCCCCCGGGCACCTGCTTCCTCCCCGGGGGCCCCTTCGTGGTCACGTCGAGCCTGACGAAGGTCTACGGCCTCGGCGGCCTCCGCGTGGGCTGGGCGATCGCGGCGCCGGACCTGGTCGCGCGGATGCGGGACCTCAACGACTACATCGTGGTGAACATGCCCGCCCCGTCGGCCTCCATCGCCCTGGAGGCCTGGGAAGGACTCGACGCGGTGGCCGCCCGCCACCGGGAGATCGGGTCCCGGGGCCTGAGGGCCGTCGACGCCTGGGTCCGATCGAGGAGGGACCTCCGCTGGATCCCGCCCGAGGCGGGGATCTCGGGGTTCGTCGACTCCGACGCGCTGCGGGGGAAGGACGACGTGGCGTGGGTCGAGGGGCTCATCGAGGCGACCGGGGTGGCCGTGGTCCCGGGGAGCATGTTCGGGGAGCCGGGGTCGTTCCGGATCGCGTGGGGCCTGTCCCCGGACCGCCTGCAGGAGGGGCTCGCGCGCCTGGGGGGGTTCCTCGACCGCGGTTGACAGGCGGGCGTCTCCCCTGAGAATGCGTCCCATGCACCGCGGGGCGGCCGTCCTCCTGCTTCTCCTCGGACTCCCCGCCGCCCGCGGGGAGGTCCGCGACCGCTCCCCGACGCCCGCGCCCTCCGTCGAGTTCGACGCCGCCCTCGACTTCGAGGAGAACCTCGGCCAGGCCGACCCCGCCGTGCGGTACCTCGCCCGGGGGCGGGGGTTCCTGGCGCTGTTCACGGAGAGGGACGCGGTCTTCGCCTGCGGCGGCGGCCCCGACCTCGTGCGGATGGGCTTCCCGGGGGCGCGGGCCGGGGGGTACGAGCCCGGCCCCCTCCGCCCCGGCCACTCCCACTACCCCCCCCGCGTGACGGGGGCCCGGCGCTTCGGGGAGATCCTCCGGCCGGCCCTGTGGCCGGGGGTGGACCTCCTCTGGACGGGTGGAGGGAAGCGGGCCCTGGAGTACTCCTTTCGCCTCGCCCCCGGCGCCGATCCCGCGAGGATCGCCCTCTCCTTCGAGGGGGGCAGGGCGGCCGTCGCGGGCTCGGGGGACCTGCTCGTCGCCGCGCCCGGCGGCACCCTCCGCCAGGGCCGGCCGCGCGCGTTCCAGGGGGAGGACCCCGTGCCCGTGGAGTTCTTCCCCCGCCCCGACGGCACCGTGGGATTCGTCCTCGGCCGCTTCGATCCCGCGCGCCCCCTCGTCATCGATCCCGAGGTCGTGTTCGCCGCGAGCCACGGCGGCTCCGCCTCCGACGAGGCGTGGGCTGTGGCGACCGATCCCGCGGGGAACCTCTACTTCGCCGGGTGGGCCGTCTCGACGAACCTCCCCGTGTCCGCCGGCGCCTTCCAGGCCGCCTCCGCGGGGAACTTCGACGCCTTCGTCACGAAGCGGACCCCGCGGGGCGCGGCCCTCTCCTACGCGACCTACCTCGGCGGCGGGAGCGCCGATCTCGCCTACGCGCTGACCGTGGACGCCGACGGGAAGGCGGTCGTGGCGGGCGGGACCCAGTCCGCGGACTTCCCCTCGACCGCCGGCGCCTTCCAGCCGGCCCGGGCCACGGGGGCCGAGACCGGCTTCGTCGCGAAGCTCGCCGTCGACGGGAAGTCCCTCGCCTGGTCCACATTCCTCGGGGGCTCGGTGCGGGAGGCGGTCCGCGGCATCCGCCCGTGGCCCGGCGGCGGGTACGGTCTCGTCGGCACCACCGCCTCCCCCGACTTCCCCCTGGCCCTGGCGGCCCAGCCCGGCTTCGGCGGGGCCACGGACGCCTTCGCGGCCCGCCTGGCCGCCGACGGGGCCGCACTCCCCTGGGCCACGTTCCTCGGCGGCGCCCTCAACGAGGAGGGGCGGGCCCTCGGCCTCGGCGCCGACGGGACCTGCTTCGTCGCCGGCACGACGGAGTCGGCCGACTTCCCCGACGCCGCCGCGCTGCAGCCGACCCTGTCGGGCCCCCGGGACGCCTTCGCCGCCGCCTACGCCCCCGGGGGCTCCGTCGCCTGGGCGACCTGCCTCGGCGGGAGCGGGGAGGAGGAGGGCTGGGGCCTGACCGTGGACGCCTCCGGCTCCCCCTGGGTCGTGGGCTACACCACCTCGGCCGACTTCCCCCTCGCCTCCCCGGTGGACTCCCTCTTCGCGGGCCAGCACGAGGGCTTCGCCGCGAAGTTCGCCGCCGACGGATCGGCCCGGCTGATGTCCACCTTTCTCGGCGGCGACGCCTCCGACAAGGCCGAGGCGGCCTGCACCGACGCGGCGGGCGTCGTCTACGTCGTCGGGAGGACCGCCTCCGCGGACTTCCCGGTGAAGGACGCGGTGGACAGGACCTACGGGGGCGGGGACTACGACGCCTTCGTGACCGCCTTCACCCCGGGCGGGACCCAGGTCCTGTGGTCCACCTACTGGGGCGCGGGCGGGACGGACTTCGCCATGGCCGCCGCCGTGGACAGCTTCTTCGCCGTCGTGGTCGCGGGCCGCATCGAGGGGACGGACGGGGACGGCCTCGAGCTGGGCATCATCGCGGTCCCCCTCCCGCCCTCCTTCCTGTCGGCCGCCGTCACGGGACTGGCCCGGGTCCGCCTCTCGTGGGCCGATTCGGGGATTCGGGAGGACGGGTACACGCTCGAGCGGCGGGAGGGCGCGGGCCCCTGGACGGTCGTGGCGACGCTACCCGGGAACTCCGTGCAGTACGCCGACGCCGCCCTCGTCTACGGGACCACCTACACGTGGCGGGTGCGCGCCTTCAACGGCTACGGGACGTCCGGGTGGTCGCCGGAGGCCACCGCCACCACGCTCCCCTACCCCTCCGCCCCGCCCGCCGCCCCGACGGGCCTCGTCGTCGTGTCCTCCGGGCCGCGCTTCGTGGACCTCGCGTGGACCGACAACGCCTCCGAGGAGGACGTCTTCGTCCTGGAGCGCTTCGACCCCTACGCCGGCTTCTTCATCCGCGCGATCCTCGACCGCAACGTCACCTCCTTCCACGACGCGGAGGTCCAGCCGATGCGGGACTACCGCTACCGGGTGCGGGCCGTGAACCCCCTCGGCTCCTCGGGGGCGCCCGAGGCGACGGCGACCCTCGGCCCCTCGTTCGACCTCGCGGTCCTCTCCGGGCGGAGGCGGACCCGGGACGGCCCCGGCAGGGACTCCCTCGTGCTCTCGGGGGAACTGGGCCGGACGAACGCCACCGACTGGGACTCCCTCGTCATGACGCAGCTCCCCTTCGAGCTGCGCCTCGGCGCCGACCCCGTGGCCCTCGTGAGCCTCCCCGCGGAGTACCTGTCCTGGAAGCAGAAGAAGGGGAAGTGGGTCCTCCGGTTCCCCTTCTCCGACCGGGGGAAGGTCACCATCGTCGTCGACCCCCTCGCCTCCACTTTCCGGTTCACCGTCACGGGGGCCGACCTCCTCGACGCGCCGGAGGGGCCGGAGGAGGTGCGCCTGCTGATGGGGCCTGACGGGTCGTCCGAGGAGATCCCCTGGGTCCCGCGGAAGCGGGCCGGGGACTACAGCTTCCCGTAGGCCTCGCGGGCGGCGTCGAGGACCTTCCGCACGGGGACCCTGGCCTTCTCGGCGGCCGCGCGGCAGTCCTCGTACTCCGGCGCGGCCGAGATCACCTCGCCGCCCCGGGTGCCGACCTTGACGCGCACGGCGCCGAACGGCGTCTTCACCTTCACCCACGCCCGCTCGCACTTGGAGCGCTCGACGCGGTGGCGGCGGACGCCCAGCGTCCCGGTCTCGCCGAAGAAGGCCTCCTCGACCTTCGTGAGCGCCCCCTCGTCGCAGAGCGCGCGGAGGATCACGCCGGCCCTCCCCTTCTTCATGCCCGCCGCCTCGGTCCACGCGTCGAGGGCCCCGGCCTCCAGGAGCGCCTCCACGGCCCGGGCCAGCACCTGGGGCTGCTGGTCGTCGAGGTTGGCGGCCAGCTCGTGGACGGGGGGCTCGAGGGCGGGATCGGGGGTGCGGCCGACCGTGGCCCGCAGGCAGTTGGGCGTCTCGCCGCCGTCCCTCGTCCCGGCCCCGTAGCCGACGCGCTCGGGGTAGAACTCCCCCGGGGGGTGCGGGGTCGCGAGCGCGGCGAGGATCGCCGCCCCCGTCGGGGTGACGAGCTCCCCCCTCCCCTGTTCGAGGCGCACGTCGAAGCCGAGCAGCAGTTCGAGGGTGCCCGGCGCGGGGACGGGGACCCTCCCGTGGGCGATGGCGATCATCCCGCTCCCGCACCGCACGGGCCCGCAGTGGATCTCGCGGATGCCCAGCGCGTCGAGGGCGGCGGCGGCGCCGACGACGTCGGCCAGCGCGTCCAGGGCCCCCACCTCGTGGAACTTGACGGCCTCCGGGTCGGCGCCGTGGACCTTCCCCTCGGCGGCGGCGAGCTTCTCGAAGACCTTGAGCGCGGTGGCCCGGATCTCCTTCGAGGTCTTCGTGCGCTTCAGGAGGTCGCGCATCTCGGCCAGACCGCGGTGCTCGTGGTGGTGGTGGTGGCCGTGGGATTCCTCCGGGCCCTCGTGCTCCCCGTGGACGTGGACGTCGAACCTGGTGGCGGAGAGGGGGCCGCGCATGACCTTCGTCGCGGAGACCTCGATGCCCTCCGCGGGGATCCCGGCGACGGCCTTCCTGACGGCGTCGATGGAGGCCCCGGCGTCGAGCAGCGCGCCGACGAACATGTCGCCGGCGATCCCGGAGAACGGCTCGACGTACAGCGACTTCCTCATCGGCGTCCTCCGCGGCGTTCCATGGCCACGGGCGCCCCGCGCCCGAGGCCGAGCATCTTCGCCGCGGAGCCGTTCCGGACCGCGATCTCGACGCGCCCGCCGCTGCCGAGGTACGCGAACGGGACGCCGGGCCGGGCGAGTCCGTAGGTGCGGGCGGTCTCGTCGATGCGGGTCGCGCCGACGCGGAGGTCGAGGGTCTCGAAGGGGATGCCGTCGAACTCCATGTCGAGGTCCTGCCGCCGGACGTTCGTCACGAGGTTGCCGAAGCGATCGACGCGGAGGACCTGGCCGTCGATCCGCCCTCCCCGCCGTTCGCAGAAGAACCCGGGGAGCCGGACGGGATCGGTGATCCGCGTCCCCCTGACCTTCTTCCCCCGGGCCAGCGCCGCGGCGGCGGGGGTGAAGACGTCCCGGCCGTGGAAGGTGGGCGAGGCGTCCGTGGGGACGGGGATCGACCGGACCTCCGCCCTGGGATCCGCGAAGATCGCGGGCCAGAGGACCCCGTTGTCCGGCCCGACGAACCACTGCCCGCAGGAGCGGACGACGAGGGCGCGGCGATCGGTGCCGACGCCGGGGTCCACGACCACGACGTGCACCGTCCCCTTCGGGAAGTAGGGGCGCGCGTCCTCGAGCACCAGCGCCGCCCCCAGGAGGTCCCCCGGTTCGATGCCGTGGGAGATGTCCGTGGCCGACACCCCCCGGGAAGCCGCCACGCCCTTCATGGCGGCTGCACAGGCGTCCGCCGTGCCGAAGTCGGTCGTGTAGGTCAGGACGGTCACGGGGACAGACTACCGAACCCCCGGGCCGGCCACCCGTTCCTGACGGAGGGAGCCCCCCCGCGTTATGACTATGACCATGCCCGCCCCCGACCTGTTCGTCCCCTCGGAGGAGACCCTCCGCAAGGCCCGGAAGCTGCTCCGCAACTGGCTCGCGGAGCGCCTGCCGGCCGAGGACATGAAGTGGCTCGACGCCGAGGCGAAGGCGGTCGCTTCCGACGAGCCCGCCAAGCGCCTCTACATGGCCTTCTCCGGGGCCTGCGGCCACGCCCCGAAGACCCCGCTCGGCCTCTCCGCCTCCGAGCGCGCCGCCGCCGACCGGGCGCGGCCGGGCTGGATGCCCGGCGACTGGACGGCCGAGCAGGCGGCCCGGACGCTGCTCCTCCTCCACCGCAGCGCCTTCGCCCGGGAGCGGTGGCTCTCCGAGGTGCGGGCGCTGTTCGACCACGCCGACCTCGGCGAACTGGTGGCCCTCCACCAGGCGCTCCCGCTGCTCCCCCACCCCGAGGCCCACGTGGATCGCTGCGCCGAGGGGGTGCGGTCGAACATGACCGACGTCTTCAAGGCCGTCGCCCACCGCAACCCCTTCCCCGCCGAGAACCTCCCCGAGCCGGCGTGGAACCAGATGGTGCTGAAGGCGCTGTTCGTCGAGGCCGGCATCGGCGACGTCCTCTTCCTCGACGAGCGGGCCAACCCGGCCCTGGCCCGGATGCTCTGCGACTACGCCCACGAGCGGTGGGCCGCGGGGCGGCCGGTGAGCCCGGAGCTGTGGCGCTGCGTCGGCCCCCACGCCGACGAGGCGGGTCTGAAGGACCTCGAGAAGGCCCTCGACGAGGGGGACGCGGCGACGAAGGAGACGGCGGCCGAGGCGCTCCGCCGCTGCCCGTGGCCCGAGGCCCGCCACATCCTCAAGGCAAGGGGCCTGCCGCTCCCGGAGGAGGAGTACCTGTGAACCCCGCGCGCTTCGTCGACCCCCACGTCCACATGTCCTCGCGCACCACGGACGACTACCAGGCGATGGCCGCCGCGGGGATCGTCGCCGTCATCGAGCCCGCCTTCTGGCAGGGCCAGCTCCGCACGCGCGTGGGGACCTTCAAGGACTACTTCGCCTCCCTCGTCGGCTGGGAGCGGTTCCGCGCCTCCCAGTTCGGGATCCGCCACTACTGCGCCATCGGGATCAACAGCAAGGAGGCCAACAACGAGTCCCTCGCGCGGGAGGTGCTGGAGATCCTGCCGCTCTACCTCTGCAAGGAGGGGGTCGTCGCGGTGGGCGAGATCGGCTTCGACGACCAGACCCCGGCCGAGGAGCGGATCTTCCGCGCGCAGGTCGAGCTGGCCAAGGACGCGGGCCTGCCGGTGATGGTGCACACCCCCCACCGGGACAAGAGGCGCGGGACGAGCCGCTCCATGGACATCGCCCTCGAGCACGGCCTCGCCCCGTCGGCGGTGGTCATCGACCACAACAACGAGGAGACGGTGGAGGAGGTCCTCGACCGGGGCTTCTGGGCGGGATTCACGATCTACCCGCGGACCAAGATGGACGCGGCGCGCATGGCGGAGATCGTGCGGCAGTACGGGAGGGAGCGGGTGATCGTCGACTCCTCCGCCGACTGGGGCGTGTCCGACCCGCTGGCGGTGGTGCGGACGGCCGAGCTGATGCGGTCCCGCGGGATCGCGGAGGACGCGATCGAGGCGGTCTCCTACGGCAACGCGGTCAAGGCCTACGGGATGGACGAGGATCACTGGCTGCGGCCCGCGCCCGTGGACCAGACGAAGACCTACGGCCCCAACACCGTGCTCCGCGGCCAGGAGCCCCGCGTGGATGCGAAGGAGGCCGTGGCCGCGCGGAAGTGACCCCGCTCACGGCGCCTCCGGGGCCGCGGGCATACCCTTCTTCCATGGACACCGCGGCCCGCGACGACGCCCCTCCCACCCACCGGATGCGCCGGGAGCGGGAGACCGTGCACGCGATGCTCGCCCTTTACTGCCGGGGGAACCACGGGCGGGGGCCGGGCCTGTGCCATCCCTGCTCGAAACTGCAGATCTACGTCGATCTCCGCCTCGCCCGCTGCCCCTTCGCCCCGGACAAGCCGACGTGCGCGAACTGCACGGTGCACTGCTACCGGGCCGACATGCGGGAGCGGATCCGGGAGGTCATGCGCTGGGCGGGGCCGCGGATGACGTGGCGCCACCCGGTGATGGCGCTGTGGCACCTGATCGACGGGCGGCGGGCGGCTACCGGTTCACCGGCGTCCCGAGGAACGGCATCACCCGCGCCCGCCCCTTCTCGAACGCCTCCGGGGTGATCCCCTCGAGGCAGAGGCGGAGCAGGGGCTCGGTGTTGGACTTGCGCACGTTGAATTATTAGTCGGGGTAGTGGACCGACACGCCGTCGAGGAAGTCCACCTCGCCGTCCCGGAACGCGGCGGCGATCTCCCGGATCTTCGCGTCCTTGTCCCGCACCTCGAAGTTGGTCTCCCCGGTCTGGCGGTAGCGGCGCAGCGGCGCCATGATCTCCGAGAAGGGGCGCGGATCCTTCGACAGGCGGTTGAGGACCATCGTGGCGGCGATGACCCCGGAGTCGGCGTACCAGTTGTCCCGGAAGTAGAAGTGCCCGGAGTACTCCCCGCCGAAGGGCCCCTTCTCCCGGCGGAGACGCGCCTTCATGTACGAGTGCCCCACCCGCTCCCGGATGGGAGTCCCGCCGAGATGCGTGATCGTCTCTGCCACGACCCGGCTCGATCGGAGGTCGTAGATCACCGCCGACCCGCGCGGCTCCCCCGGCAGGATCTCCTCGGCGAGCAGCGCCGTGGCCAGGTCGTTCGTCACCACCTGCCCCTTCTCGTCCACGAAGCACATCCGGTCGGCGTCCCCGTCGAAGGCGAGGCCGACGTCGGCCCTCGTCGCGAGGACCGCCTTCTGCAGGTCCACGAGGTTCTCGTGCCGGAGCGGGTTGGGCTCGTGGTTCGGGAACCTCCCGTCGAGGTCGGGGTAGAGGACCGTGAAGTCGTGGGGCTGGGGCTTCAGGCCGAGATCCACCTCGAGGCTCCCCATCCCGTTGGCGCAGTCCACGACGACCTTCAGGCGCCGCTTCCCCGGATGCACGAACCGGGCGAGGTGGGCCGCGTAGTCCGCCCGGATGTCTCTTGACTTGATACTGCCGCCACCGGGGCCCTGCAGCGGGTCCTTCCCCGTGGCGAGCGCCTCGATCTCCTTGAGTCCCGAGTCCCCGCCCACCGGGACCACGGACGCGGCGGAGATCTTGAAGCCGATGTACTCGGCGGGGTTGTGGGAGGCGGTCACCTGGATCCCCGCGTCGAAGGTGTAGTTCCCGCAGGCGAAGTACTGCATCGGCGTGCTGGACAGGCCGATGTCCTCGACCGAGCAGCCCATGGCGTTGAGCCCCCGCATCAGCGCCGCCTTGGCCGGCGCCGCCGATTCCCGCATGTCGTTCCCGACGCAGGCCCGCCGGCAGCCGAGGTGCCGCGCCACCGCCCGCCCGATGCGCTCGCTCAGGGCCTCGTCGATGCCCTTCCCCCAGACGCCCCGGACGTCGTACGCGTGGAAGACGCCGCTCACAGGCTCCCCGCTTCCTCCAGGAACCGCTCGACGTCCTGGTCGTCGATGTCGTTGTGGGTGAGCAGGCGCAGGCGCGCCGGGTCCGGCGCCATGGTCAGGATCCCGCGGGCCTTCAGGCGATCGACCACCCCCTGCACCGGCCCCTCCCCCTTCCAGCCGACGAAGAGGATGTTGGTCTCGACGTGGGCGGGGTCGATGGAGAACCTCGGCATCCGCGCGAGGCCCTCGGCCAGCCGCTTCGCGCGGCGGTGGTCCTCGACGAGGCGCTCCCGCATCGTCTCCAGGGCCACGAGCCCCGCCGCCGCGAGGATGCCCGACTGGCGCATCCCGCCGCCGAGGGTCTTGCGCACGCGCCGCGCCTCGGCGACGAACGCCGCCGTCCCCGCGAGCACCGAGCCCACGGGGGCGGCCAGACCCTTGCTCAGGCAGGCGGTGATGGAGTCCGCCTCGGCGGCGAAGGCCGCGGGGGTGGTCCCCGTCGCCGCGCAGGCGTTCCAGATGCGGGCCCCGTCCACGTGCACCTTCACGCCCCGCTCCGCGGTGACCTTCCGGAGGGCCTTCATCCGATCGAGGGGGGTGATCCGCCCCCCGTGGAAGTTGTGGGTGTTCTCGATCACCAGGAGCGCCGTGCGCGGGGTGTGCAGGTTCCCCGCCTGGCACCACTTCGCCACCTGGTCCGGGTCGAGGATCCCCCGGTCGGAGCCGAGGGTGCGCGACATCACACCCGCGAAGCGGGCGGGGCCTCCGGCCTCGAAGTTGAACGAGTGCCCCCACTCCTCGACGAGGACGGATTCCCCGGGCCGCGCGTGGGCGGCGATGGCGCAGAGGTTCCCCATGGAGCCCGAGGGCACGTAGACCGCCGCCTCCTTGCCGACGAGCCGCGCGAAGGCCCCCTCGAGGCGGGCCACCGTCGGGTCGTCCCCGAGCACGTCGTCCCCCACCTCGGCCGAGGCCATGGCGGCGCGCATCGCCGCGGTGGGCCTGGTCACGGTGTCGGAGCGGAAGTCGCTGGGTTCGTGCATGGCGGTTCTCCGGACATCGGTCATTGTAGGGGGTCGCGGGTCCGCACACCGCACCTGCTCGGGAAGGCGCAGCCATGAAGCGCACCCTCCGCGCCCTTGCCGCGGCGGCCGCCCTCGGCGGCTGCGGCGTCGACGCGCCCCCGCCCCCCGCGCTCCCCCCCGCACCCGCCGGTCCCCGGTTCGAGGAGTGCGCCGAGAGGGCGGGCCTGAAGTTCCGGACGAACTTCCTCCCCTTCGAGCAGGGGGAGAACTTCGCGGTCAACCTCTACGACCACGGCTGCGGGCTGGCGGTCGCCGACGTGGACGGGGACGGCCGCGACGACCTCTACCTCCTGAACCAGCTCGGGCCGAACGCCCTGTTCCGCAACCGGGGGGACGGGACCTTCGAGGACGTGACCGAAACCGCCGGGATCGCCCTCGACGGGCGGATCGGCGTGGCCGCCGCCTTCGGGGACGCCGACGGGGACGGGGACCCGGACCTCTACGTCACGACCACCCGCGGGGGCAACGCCTACTTCGAGAACCTGGGCGCGTGCCGATTCCGCGACGCCACCCGGGAGGCGGGCCTCCGCCTGGTGGCGGAGTCCATGGGGGCCGCCTTCTTCGACGGGGACGGGGACGGGGACGGGGACCTCGACCTCCTCGTGACGAACTCCGGCCGCTGGACCCTGGACGAGTTCCACCAGGGGGACGCCTACCACCCGGGCAAGAGGACGTTCTCCCAGATCGTCGCGAGCGAGCCCCTCCCGAACGTCTGGTACCGCAACGACGGGAAGGGGCGGTTCGAGGACGCCACGGCCGAGGCGGGCCTGGGGGGCCGCGGCTGGGCGTCCACCCCCGCGGTCTTCGACATGGACGACGACGGGGACCTGGACGTCTACCTCACCCACATGTTCGGGGCCAACGCCCTCTTCCGGAACGACGGGAAGGGCCGGTTCACCGACGTCGCGCGCGCCGCCCTCGGACGGACCTCGTGGGGCGCGACGGGGGCGCGGGCCTTCGACTACGACGGGGACGGCCGGATGGACCTGTTCGTGGCCGACATGCACTCGGACATGTGGATGGAGACCGACGCGACGATCTCGATCGTCGAGGAGCGCGCGAAGTACCCCACCTTCCTCGCCCGGGCCATCGCCCTGGGCCTCTCCACCCCGGCCCGGGAGCGGGAGTTCGAGGCCCTCGCCGCCATCCGCAACGAGGAGGTGCT
>CAZWGT010000070.1:11765-13881 GCA_964633345.1 uncultured Planctomycetota bacterium | reverse complement strand
CTCCAGCACCTTGCTCATGGGGTCGGCCTCCGGGTTTGCGTGCCTGCGTCAACGCCGAGGTTGAGGGGGCGGGAGGCTCGATCAAGTTCCACAGCTAGATTCCTCGCTGCCCAGGTCTCCGCAGGTACGCGGCAGCGGCTTCGAGGACACCAGGGTCGTCACCCACCAGGCCAATGGCGGTGTTGCAGCGACTGCAGAGCAATCCTCGAATGCACTGCCCGCAGGAGCGATCCCCGTGGCAGCACCTGTGGTCGTGGTCAACGCCAAGGCGCCGGTGGACGCCACTCCAGGTATCGATTGCGCTTTCGGGCCTGCGACAGATGGCACAGACCCCTCCCTGTTCCTGGAGCAGGTACTCGTAGAACTCTGGCGCGATGCCGTACTGCCATCGGATTCGCTTGTTGTGAATGGCGTTGGGGTGAGCCTTTCTGTGAGCAAGGGCTCTCGCCCGGACTCGCCCCCGATTGGTCGCGTACCAGGCCGAACCTGCCGCGCTCACGCAGGTCTTGCACCGGGACATTCGGCCGTCTAGGCCAAGACGGGACCTGTTGAACTCCGGCCAGGGCTTCTCCAGGCCGCACTTCCGGCACACTCTTCCGTGGGATCGCCCATCCCTTGACGTGCCCGAGGGGGACGGTGACCCGGTAGATGCCACATCGCGAGCATCAGGGGCCGGGAGGCTCGATCTACTCCAGGCGCAGGATCTCCAGGACCCTCTTGCGGGCCGCACCCGAGGGCCCCGAGGGCTTGGGGGCCTCCTTCACCTCAGGGGCGGGCACCGCGGCCTCGGCCATCGGCCTCTCCACCCGGGGCGGGGCGACCTCGGCGGTCCGCGGAAGCGGAGGCAGCACGAGGGGCCGGGCGTCCTTCTCCTGCGCCGCGAGGCGGGCCGGGACCTTCCGGAATCGCTCCAGGCCGAATACCGCCGTCTCCTTCTCGGCCTTCTCCGTCGCGTCCGCGAAGCCCTCCGCTACGGCCTCCTCGGCCGTCAGCCACCACTCGCCCCCGGCGTCCGCGACCCTTTGGGCCACGGTCGCCGGCCGCCGCCCCGTCCTCCGGGCGTAGGTCGTGAGCATGGCGGACCACGCCTTGTCCAGTGCCTCCGCCTGCCGGCGCATCTCCTCCGCGTCGCCGGCCACGATGGACCACGGGCGGTGGAGCATCAGCATGGCGTTCTCGGCCACGAGGGTCTTGTCCCCGGCCATGGCCACGAGCGAAGCGATGGAGGCGGCCAGCCCGTCCACGTGGACCGTCACCTTGGCCGGGAAGCGGACGAGCGCGTTGTAGACCGCGATCCCCTCGAAGACGTCGCCGCCAGGGGAGTTCAGCCGGACGTCCAGGGAAGGGACCTGGCCCAGCGCCTGGAGGTCGTCCACGACCTGGCGGGCGGCAATGCCGCCCAGCATGTCCACCCCGAGGATGTCGTAGAGGTAAAGGGTGGGCGTGGGCTGCCCCTCCCCGGCCTTCGAGAGCATGTAGCCCCTCGCAGGGGCCTGCGGTCCCTTCCCGTCTTTCAGCGCGGTCGTCATGCGGCCTCCTTCGGCGTGGTGGGCGGCGGGTCGCCTGCGCGGGTCATGTTGAGAGGCTGGAGGTAGACGTCCCCCTCGGCCCCGATGCCATTGAGGTTCTCGAGGCGGCGGATGTCGTTGACCGACAGCCAGCCCCACTGCCGGGCCATGGCGAAACCCTGCATCCGGCCCGCGAAGTCCCCGCGCAGCAGGCCCGCCACGTTGTGCTCGGCGAAGTACCGCCCGCGCTCCGAGGGGAGGAGGAGGTCCCGGGCGATGGTCTGCTCGAACCGCACGAGCCAGGGACGGAGGGTGTAGACCACGAACTCTAGCGACGCCTGCTCCATGTTGGCCCGCGGCTGAGCCTTGTCGTCGAAGAGCATGTGGAGCGGCACCCGGAACATCCGGGCGATCTCGGCCACCTGGAACTTCTTGAGCTCGAGGAACTGCAGGTCTTCGAAGGTCATCCCGACCTTTTCGAACTTCGCCCCCTGCTCGAGGACCACCGTCTTCCCGGCATTGCCGACCCCGGCGAAGGCCTCGTCCCAGCTCTGCTTGAACCTCTGGAACTCCGGGTCCTCCATGACGGTCGGGTGGGTGACGACGCC
>CAZWGT010000070.1:0-11665 GCA_964633345.1 uncultured Planctomycetota bacterium | reverse complement strand
CGCTCGAAGACCATGAGCGGCAGCGTCGAGATGGACTCGGCCAGCACCTTCACGCAGGAGAGGACCGCCGTCACCCGAAGCGCGGTCTGGTCGGTGACCGCCACCCCAGAACTCGTAGGCGGGCTCACCCCCCGCCAGCGCCAGAAGGACTCGGGGGGCTCGTCCGAGATCGCCCACGCGACGAGGCGGCGGGCCAGTCGGCGAAGGGGACCGGGCATCCCCTACAGCGTGGGGGCGCGGGAGGCTCGATCTACCTCTCTCGATGTGCGGCCACATGCCCCGATTCCTCAGCAACATGGTGCTTGACTCGCCAAGGGAGGCGCTCCTACCCTCGGGGGCAGTGCTGGAGGGCCGCGGGAGTAGGACACCCGGGTTCTTGAAGGGGGGCTCACCCCTCGGCTCATGTTCTTTGAGCAGATAGTTGGGAGGGGTTCCGAGTCGCCTGGGACCCCGGAGGTGAACTCACCGCCGGGGGGCGAGAAAGGGACTCCGTGGCTGTTTGTGTGGGCGCGCGAGCGCCGAGGAGAAAGTCATGCAGAGGATGAGTGCACGATCTGGGTTGTGGGCGATCCTGTTCCTGGTCCTCCTGGTCGGCGGTGGGGGACGGCTTGCCTCCCTGAGGAGTAGTGCCGCGAGGGCGGATGCCGGGTGGACGCTCTTGCCACAGGTGGAGTGGTGGGACTCGTTCTCCCCGCTCTATACCAACGGCTCGGACGGTCTCCTTGAAGGAGACCCGAACGATGTCCCCCCAACGAGCCCCTCGACCTTCACCTACAACGTGACGGATCCCGACACCGGCGACGAAGCCACCCTGATCGCGGTTCAGAACGAGGCTCTCATCAACTTCAGGCCGACAATCACCGAGAGCAGCATCTCCAGTCTACTCAGCAGCCTTCACTTGAACATCCTGGGCGCGTGGTACGAGCCCAACGTCGTGGACCCCGATGCCCACATGTCGTGGTTCCACGTCGAGATTACCACTGCGTCCACCTACTACGGGAACGTGTCGGGTCTGGTCGCCTACCTGAATGTCCAGACTGATGTCGAGGCCGCGGAGCCGAACGCGATGTTCGATTCTCTTGCGTTCCCTCCGGATGCCAACGACACGTTCTTCACGGACGGGACTCAGCGGGAGATGCCGCTCCTCAACGCGCCGACAGCATGGCAGACGGAGTACGGCCAGACGAACACGACCGGGGTCGCCGTCATGGACTCCGGCGTTGACGTGGACAACGAGGATCTCGTGAACAAGATCTACACGAAGCCGGGCGAGACCGCCCCGCGGGCCATCCAGTCGGGGAGGAAGACGGTCATTGTCGGCAAGATCTCGGACAATCCCTCGGCGCTGAAGGCGATCTTCAATAGCGATGCTCACGGAACGCTAGTCGCAGGAATCGTCGGTGCCGAAACGAACAACGGCAAGGGCGTCGCTGGATGCGCTCCCTCCGCCCAGATCCTCCCGGTCGCCATCTACATGCCCGTCCCCAATGAGTATTCGTGGGGCGCGCTCGTCCGGGCCGTCAAGACCCTGCGGAAGGTTTTCACGGGCGCCGACTACCCCAACCTCCGCGTCGTCAACATGAGCTTCGGGGGAATCGGGGCGAATAGCACCTCGTTCAAGAAGGCGATCAAGAAGGATCTCAAGTACAACGACCGCCTCTACGTTGGAGCGGCCGGGCAGAATGGCAAGGAGGGGAAGGCGTACCCGGCCGCGTACCCGTTCGTGCTGGGCGTGACTGCGGCGGTCAACAACCAGTCGACCCAAAACGTGGACGCGAAGACCAGCGGCCCCAACTGGTTCGACGGCGGCGGGACTAACTCCACTCCGGTCTTGGACGTCTATGGGATCTCCGGCTACTACATCTGGGGGAAGACCACGGACATCCACGGGACCGCGGGCTGGAACACGACCGGTGACTACTCGGGGTTCGGCGGCACTTCCGGCGCGGCACCGCAGATCTCTGCCCTCGCTGCCCTCCTCTACTCGAAGAGGAAGACGAGGACATACGTGACCGTGGACGGGATGATCAAGAAGTACACCAAGGGGGGCGACTACAGCACGCTCACGTTCACCGACGGCCAGGGCCGGACGAAGCGGATCCCGGCGGTGGTGGACTTCGACCGGGCCGTCCAGGCAAACGACTGACCGGTACCGCGCCTTGGCCGGAGAACGTACGCTCTGGCGCGGGATGCTCGAGGCCAACGAATCTCCTGGCGGCGCTCCGACGTGGGGCGCCGCCAGGCACACCGGTGTGATCTGGCCCGTAACCCCGCTGCTCGGTGCCCGCGGTGCAACCAAGGATGGTAGGGTAGACGGCATGCAGCCAAGCGCCCTTGTTCGATGGACAATCGTGGCGGTAGCCGTCGTGGCTCCGCTCGGATGCGGGAGGTGGGAGGAGTCTGGAGCCGGCCGGGAGAATCCCACAATCCAACTGATCGAACCCGTCGTCGGGACAGTGTGGCGTGACTCGTTCATCGGCACCATAGGTTGGAGGACCGGCGGGGTCCCGGATGTACCTCTGCAGGTCCAACTCTCCCGAGACGGAGGGACGACCTGGACGGTGCTGGCGACACTCGGCGGGAAGGTCGGCGCATACGATTGGCCGGCTTCAGGAATCCAGGACGGGGTCCTCGTTCAGGTTGTGAGCGAGGACGGACGGTTGCGATCTCGCTCGCGTTCGGTCGACGTGGCCGCATACCCGGTGCAGGTGAGCTTCGGGACGAACCCGGTCGCGGCAGTCATGTCCGACGGGTCGGCGAGGCTGTGGGGTTTCTACCCCGCGTCCTTCGGCCAAGTCCCGGGTGACATCCCTAGTCCTGTCCCACTGGTGGGCGTCGACCACGTAGTGTCCATTGTCGCCGGTGGGGACTACGTGCTCGCACTTCGGGACGACGGCACGGTGTCCGAGTGGGGCGATGTGGACAGCCTATACGAGAAACCTCCGGTCTTGCAGCCGCAGCAGGTCCCTGGACTCGACAACGTCGGGTTCGTAGCTGCGGGCTTCAATGCCTATTACGCGGTCCGGCAGGATGGGGCTGCATTCGTCTGGGGCAGGACGGCTCGGGCAACGCTCGGGGACTTCGCTGATGTGACGGAGGAGCTTCCAGCCCGTGTACCAGAATTGGACAACTCTGTTGCAGTCGCTGTCGGCAATCTCCATGGCTTGGCGCTGCGCGCGGACGGCACCGTCCTTGCATGGGGGGCAAACTCCTCGGGAGAACTAGGAGACGGGACCTACCAAGATCGGTTTACCCCGATGCCAGTGGTCGGTATCCAGAACGCAGTTGCGATCGCGACGCGAGGAGCGTTCTCGATGGCGCTTCGCGACGACGGCACGGTGGTGACATGGGGCGCCAACGAGCGGGGGGCCCTGGGCGATGGGACTCAGCTTGACCGACCGTTCGCTGACGTCGTCCCTGGCCTCGGCAATATCGCTAGCATCTCCGCCGGATTCAGCACGGCCTACGCTTTGCGGGATGATGGTGCGCTGCTCGCCTGGGGGGCTAACGAACGAGGTGAGGTTGGTGACGGGACAACAATGGACCGGCTCATCCCTGGCTTCGTGGGGGTCCCGCCGTTGGAACGCGTCTGGGCTGGCGAGGCGACGGTTCACGCTCGGGGGTTGGATGGCCAGTGGTACGGGTGGGGGTCGGGATCGTTCTACGAACTCGGTGACGGCACCAGCAAGGACAAGGGCACCCCGGTTGTGCTCAAGGCGAAGTAGTTCGGTTGTGCCCCACCCTTGGAAGGTAGCCCGGCCACGGGAGTACAGTGACGACGAGCGTGGGGGTTGGACAGACTGCAACGAAGGGGTACACTAGTGATACGGTAGTTGAAAGGCTGCCATAGCGGGGAATCAGGCGCCTTGAAGGGAGACCGTCTTCGCGGCCGGGATGCATTGATCGTCGGGTTGCCCCCCCCTCATCTTGGAGCCGGGAGGCGCAGTGCCTTCGGCGGATGCAGCGGGGGGGATGAGGCGGCAAACGGGTACCAAGCGAATGCCCGCAGGAGCGGAGGAGGGTGCAATGACTCGTAGATGGATACTGGCATTGGGGTTCATGTCCATGGCCGCAGTGGTCGCGGTGCTCTGGCACCGGTCCCCGGAGGCCCGTGCCGAGGGTGGCTGGACGCTACTGCCGTCCCCCGAGTGGTCGGACGAGTTCTCGCCGACTTACACGGACGGGTCCGGGCACCTGTGCGAGGGCGACCCGAACGCGAGCGACACGTACACGCCGACCTTCTTCGACTACACTTTCGTCAATCGCGACACGGGGTTGACCGAGGAGGGCAGCGCGGTCCAGAACGAGGCGCTCGTCAACTTCTACCCCCACGTGACGAAGGTTCAGATCGAGGCCATTCTGGGATCCCTGGGCCTCGAGATCCTGTCCGCATGGTTCGAGCCCGAGATTGACAACCCCGAGGACAGCATGTCCTGGTTCAACGTCGAGGTCCTCTCTACGAGCCCCTTCTTCAACAACGCGCTCGGGCTCGTGGCCCACTTGAACACGCTCCCGGAAGTCGAGTTTGCCGAGTACAACATCCTGGTCCCGATGGGCCAGTTCCCGGACGGGGGGAACGCCGTGAACCCGGACGATCCCTACTACACGATCACCACCGTCCACGAAGCGAAGTTCGAGCTCGGGCTCCGCGCCCGAGAGGCATGGATGATCGAGATGGGGCAGACCAAGCACATCGGGGTTGCAGTCGTGGACTGCGGCATCGACGTTGACCATCCCGATCTCGTCGCCCAGCTCGTGACTGACTCCTTTGGCAAGCGCCAGGGAATCCGGGTGTTCAACAAGGGGAAGTCCGTCTGGGGCGACGTCGATACGCTTCCGAACGGGGACCAGACGAAGGACCTTAAGACGATCACCAGCACCGGGCCGGGTGGCTACACTTCCGAGCACGGGACCGAGGTCGCGGGGATCGTGGCAGCCAAGACCAACAACGGGATCGGGGTGGCCTCCTGCGCGCCGGAATCGAGGATCATGTCGATTTCCATCCCCAGCTACTGGAAGAACGGGAAGATGTATGTCGTAAACGGCCGAATCCCGAAGGGACTGAAGATCCTCCGGAATTACTACCCCACCGAGATCGGCGCCCTCAAGTCCGTCAGGGTGGTCAACATGAGCTTCGGCAGTTCCGATGTCGACAGCATGAAGAGTCTCGGCAAGGCGATCAAGAGGGACCTGTACGCCAAGGCGAAGGCGCCGAGGAACAACAGGGTGTACGTCGCCTCCGCCCAGAACGAAGGACAGAACAAGCGCTACTACCCAGCGGCCTACTCCTATGTGCTAGGGGTGGTAGGTGTGGACCAGAACGTCTCCGGCGGCGCCATCGACGACTTCAAGCACCTGGATTCCAACTTCTACACCCTGCCCAAGAGCAACGAGCCGGACCTGGATGCGTACGGCACGTCCGCCTATTTCACATTCTATTCCACCCGCGTCCGGCCCGCCGTCGGGGGATTCGCGGACTACGGCCCGTTCTCGGGCACCTCGGCCGCCGCGCCGCAGATCGCCGCCCTCGCCTCACTGCTGATCTCCCAGGACGACACGAGGACGTGGGGGTGGGTGCAGACCAGGATCAAGGAGAAGACCCGGGTGTCCGACTTCGCGACGGAGGAGATCCCCAATTCCAGTAAGAAGATCCCCGGCGTCGCGGACTTCAACCGGGCGCTGGGAGGGAACTGACCGCAGGGCATCGGATCGGGAGGGGGGCGTCCGCTCCCCTCCCCGTTCGGTTCAGCCGGCCGGCCGCGGACTACAGGCGGGCCCGACCGCCGAGTTGTTGTCGGGGTCCCTAACGGATCCGGATCCGCCTGGGCCTTAGGATGTCGCGGGTCTGATTGCCGTTCCCCGCCATGAACGACTGCGCCGCCCCCCACGCGAGCACTGCTCCGTCCACCCGGAACTCATGCACCGTGGAGTTCGAGGTTGTGAGCCGGAGGACTCCCGACTTCCGGACCATCTGGGGCACCGCCGACGACACCCTTGTCCGGTTCCCGAACTGGCCACGATCGTTGGTGCCCCATGCCCACACGGATCCGTCGGCCCCTACCGCATAGGAGCAGTCGTACCCGCAGGCGACCTGAACCACGTCCTCGATACCCGGGATCAGGAAGGGCTCCGCGCGGTTGGCCGTAGAGCCGTCCCCGATCTGGCCTCCCCGGTTGTCTCCGAACGAGTACACCCCACCAGTGCCAGTCAGGACCAGGGAGTGCTGCCCACGGGCAGCCACGGCTACGGCGTCCGAGATCCCGGGGACCTCGGTCGGGGACCAGCGATCCTCGTTCGTCCCGTCCCCGAGCTGGCCGGAACCGTTCCAGCCCCACGCCACCACGGTTCCGTCGGCCCGCAGGCCGAGGCAGTGCAGGTTGCCCACGGCGACCTGGCGGAGCCCGTCGAGGGCGGGCGCCCGGGCGGGGCTGGCGACCGGTTCGTTCGTCCCCAGCCCCAGGCTGCCCCGTGCGTTGCCGCCCCACGCGTACGCCTCGCCGGTCTCGCCGATCGCGAAGGACGTGTCCAGCCCGGCGGCGACGAGCTTCACGGCCGAGAGTCCGGAGACTACCTCCGGCTCGACCTGTGGCGGGCCACTCCTGAACCCGTCGTGGTCCCCCCAGTACAGCACCGTTCCGTCCTGCCGGACCGCGAGCAGGTGCTCGCCTCCGACGGCCATCGCCTGGATCCCTTCGATCCCTTCGAAAACGACGGGCCTCGGTTCCCAGAACGGGAAGCCGTCCTGCGGGTCCTCCGTCGTGCCGGTGGCGAGGACGAAGGACTGGGGGTAGTACCCCCAGAAGCGGACCGTTCCGTCGGACAGGAGCGCCCCGGCGAAATCGAGGGCATGCTGGATGTCGAGCACGACCGGCACCACGACGGCCCTTCGGACATTGGAAGTCACGCTGCCGTCGGCCGTCCTGAGGCGCAACAGGACGTCTCCGCCATGGTGGGGGAGTACGACGTACATCCCTCCCTCGGACGCGACTTCTACACCGGCCGGCTCCCAGGTGAGGCCGTCGTTGATCGAGCACTCCGTGTGCACCAGCTCCATGCTGAGCCCGGCCGAGTACCATCGCACCAGTACTTCGTCACCGTCCCGGATCCTCATCCCGTTCTTGGGATGCGCAAGGACCAGGGAGGGGATCGGGTCCTCGGTAGGAGGCGCGAGCATCAGGGCCTCCTCATCCCCGCTCGAACAAGCCGGCACGATCATCACGAACAGCGCCAGGGCGAACAGGAGGCGATGGACGAGGGAGCCGGGTGAAGAAGTCGAAGTACCCCCGGACGTCAGCAGGCCATCCCGTTGCATTTCTACCCATTCCGGACGGCACGGGCCTAGAGGATGCTCAGGATGGAACTCCGTCCTCGGGCTTGTAGGCCGGCACGTCTCAATTTGCCGCCTCTCTCCCCCCGCGGAGCCAGACGAGACCACAGGCCCAAAGATACCACAACGGACGGAGAAGTTTGACGAGTCGGCAAGACCATGAGCCGCGGGAGCGCGGTACTGTGCTACGTCGGAGAGACTGGGCGATTGGCCGGAACTCTCCGTGTCATGGGAAGTCCCACCAACCACCCCCCTGTCTACCCTACGACCCTCACTCCCCTGACCGCGTAGGGCGATGCGGGACGGTCAGGCAGCACCATGAGCCGCGAGAGCGCCGTCACCGCCGCAACGACCCCGTCGATGCGCTTCTTCGGGTTCGCCTTGATCGGGCGGATGTTCTCGTTCTCGTCCTCCTTCACCGCGGCGTTGGAGACGCACCATGCCATGGCCTTGTTCCCGTCGTGGTGGACGCGGCGGGCGCGGGTTAGCGCGTGGAACACCTTGCAGGCCGTCGAGAGGGTCTTCGGCCCCTGGCGGACCTCGACGGGCTGGAGGCCGGCCTTCTCCAACTGCAGAGCGAACTGGAGCGCGTTCCACGGGTCGTATCCGATCTCCTTCGCCTTGTAGCGCGGGGCGAGCTCATCGACGATCGTCCGGAAGATGAAGTCGTAGTCCACCACGCTCCCCGGGGTCGTCCGGAGGTTCCCGGCCCTGACCCAGACCCCGTAGTCCACCCCGTCCTCCTTCGACCGCTCGTGGAGCCGCTCCTCGGGCATCCAGAGGAAGGGGAGGACGGCCAGGTCGTAGTTGATGGAGAGGACCTTCTTCACGGGGGCGCCCGCGGCGTCGAGTTCGACCGCCTCCACGGTCGGGACCTTCTCCCCCTCGAGGCGGCTCTCCGGGAGGCGGAACACCAGCACGAAGGCCGTGAGGTCCGTCGTCGAGGAGAGGTCGAGGCCCGCGGCGACGGGCCTCCCGACGAGAGACTCCGGCGTCGGCAGCGGCGGGCACTCGTTCCACCACTCGATGGGGATCCAAGTCTCCCGCGCCTGGGTCCAGATGTTTAGGTGGTAGCGCTTGAACGGGCCCTGCTTCCTGGGCTCCGCCTCCGCGGCCCGGACCTCGTTCTGGAAGTACTCCTCCTTCACGGTGATCCCGAGAGCCGGGTTCACGCGGTGCCAGGTCTTCGGGTCCCGCCAGTCGTCCCCGGGGGCGGGCTCGAAGATGACCGGGAGGTAGGTCTCGTCCTGGTGGATGCCCGCGATGACCTTCTTCGCGTACTCGTACTCCTCGTAGCACACGGAGTCGGTGTCGTCGCCCGCGGTCGTGATGATGATGACGACGGGCTGGCGCCTCGCGGCGATGCCTTTGCTCAGCGCGTCGTAGAGGTCCCGATTCTGCTGGGCGTGGAACTCGTCGAAGATGAGCCCGTGGATGGAGGGCCCGTGGCGCCCGCGGACCTCGGAGGAGACGACCCGGAACGCGGACCTCGTCTCCGGCACCACGATGGCCTTCCGGAGGATCTGCGCCCGGGCGGAGAGCCTCCGGGAGTTCGCCGCCATGTCCCGGGCCTCGCGGAACACCTCCATTGCCTGCTCGCGGTCCGCAGCGGCGGCGAGGACCTCGGCCCCGGGCTCGCGGTCGCAGAAGGTGAGGTAGAGCCCGAGCGCCGAGCAGAGTTCCGACTTCGCCTGCTTCTTCGGGACCAGGACGAACACCTTCCGGAATCGCCGGAGACCGTCCTCCTTCCGCTTCCAGCCGAAGAGGGGGCGCACCACGAGCTCCCGCTGCCAGGGGAGCAGCTCGATGGGCTGGCCCGCGACCTCGCCCTTGAGGTGCCGGAGGAAGGTCGGGGCGAAGTCCACCGCCCGAGTGGCCTCGTCTTCGTCGAAGACGTACTTCCCGCCTGCGTCGTCGATGGCGATGGTGGCCCGGGGCCACTGCTCGAGAGCCGAAGCGTTCCAGGGCGGAACGATGGGCGGGGCCTCCACGGCCTACCCCGTGCCCGAGCCGAAGAACCTCTCGTCGATGTCGGAGCCCTCGGGAACCGGGGGACGGACTCCCCCCGCGGCCTGAACCCGGGACCGGCTCGAGGGCGTCATCCCGAACTCCACCAGCATGGCCCGCATCTGCTCGAGCGCCCGGTTGGCAATGGCGAGGTAGGGCGAGTGGACGAGGTACCCCGAGGGCGCTTTCATGACGGACCCGAACTGCCGGAGGTTGGTCTCCGCGTCGAGGAGACGCCCGTAGGCCAGGCAGTACCCCATGAGCGCGGGCCCGTCGATCTCCGTGAGGAGCCCCGCGTCGAAGAGCTTCTTCGCCATGCGCCGCCACTCGCGCCGCGACTCCCCCTGGAGGACCTCCGGGCACGGGGGCATCTTCCGACGCGGCTCCGGCTCGTGGGGATTCAGGGGGCGGCGGCCGGGGTTGCCAGCCAGGACCTTGAGGACGGTCGGTTTCGGCCGCCGCCCACCGCCGGAGGAGCGGGAGCTACCCACAACCCACCTCCGCGAGCTCGCGGGCGTGGTCGGGCTCGGGGCTCCGCGGTTCCCTCGGCACGAGGGCGCCGTCGCCCGGGCCCCGCGGACCGCGCCGGCCGCAGAAGATGCACCACACCCCGGGGTCGTACTTGTCCCCGCGCTTCCAGGTCGGAGGCGCGAGGAGGTACTGCCAGTAGTGGAAGCCGAGCGCGCAGAGGAGGCGCCGCATCATGCCGCGGCCTCCTTCGAAGGGGCGCGCACCGCCGTCTTCCCCGTGAACGCTTCCCACCGCATCCGGATGACGTCGCAGTAGAGAGGGTCGATCTCGACGAGCCGGGCCTTGCGTCCCATCTGCTCCGCGGCGATGAGCGTGGACCCGGAACCGCCGAAGAGGTCGAGCACCGTCTCGCCCGGGCGGGAGGAGTACTTCATCGCCAGTGCGGCGAGCTCGACCGGCTTCTCCGTCAGGTGGACCATCTTCTGGGGCGAGACCTTCTTCACGCTCCAGACGTCGGTGGCGTTGTTGATGTCCGGCGCGAACCAGTGCGCCGCGCCCTCCCTCCACCCGTAGAAGCACCACTCGTGGTTGCCCATGAAGTCCTTCCGCGTGAGCACGGGGTGCTCCTTCACCCAGATGACGCACTGGGAGAAGTACAGGCCCGCCTCGACGAGCGCGGGCGGGTAGTTGCTGATGTTCGAGTAGCCGCCCCAGATGTAGAAACCCCGGCCCGGGAGGAGGACCCGGGCCGCGTTCCCGAACCACGCCCGCAGGCGCTCCCGGAAGTCCTCGTCCGACATGAAGTCGTTCTCGAGGGGGCGGTCCTTCGCCCGCATCTTCCGGTGCGTGGGCTTGCTCTTCTCCGGGTGGCGGTCGAGGTCGGCCGCCTGGTGGTGCATGGTTCCCTGGAACGAGGAGAGACCGGCGGCGATGGCGTTGTTGCTCCGCGGCTCGACCCGGACGTTGTAGGGCGGGTCGGTGTTCAGGAGGTGGACGGGGCCACCGTCGAGGAGGCGGTCGAGGTCCTCGGGGCTGCCCGAGTCCCCGCAGAGGAGTCGGTGGTCCCCGAGAATCCAGAGGTCACCCTTCTGCGTGGTCGCCTTCTCGGGCGGTTCCGGCACGTCGTCGGGGTCCGTCAGCCCGTCTTTCGCCTCGGCGCCGATACCCGTCTTCTGGGCAAGGTCGTCGAGCATGGCGCGGAGGGCGGCGTCGGACACCGAGGCCTCGCGGAGAAGGGCCTCCAGCTTCGCCGGGTCCGCGGTCGCCATCGCGGCCAGCGGGTCGAGGGACGCGAGCACGAGCGCCTCCTCGGTCTCGTCGAGGTCCACGTAGACCACCGGGACCGCGGTCTCTCCGCGCGCCCGGGCGAGCTCGACGCGGAGGTGCCCGTCCACGAGGTGCCCGGTCCGGCGGTTCACCACGACGTCCTGGACCCATCCGACCTGGTCGAGGAGGCCCGCCAGCGCCGCCTGCTGGGCCGGCGGGTGCCCGCGCCAGTTCTTCGGGTTCGCGATGAGGGCCGCGGGCGAGGCCTCGCCGCGCTCGACGATGCGGGAGCGCCACGCGGCCGGCGGGGTCGCGGAGGGCGAGGAGTTCGCGCCCTTCCGCTTCCTCGCGGCCCGGGAGGAGGCGGTGCTCACGACTTCGCCTCCCAGGACGCGCCGCAGGCGAGGCAGAGGACGCGCCCCGCCTCGTAGGGGTCGCTGCCCCGGGCGTCAGCGGGGTGCGCGCAGGGGGGCCCGACTCCTCCCGCAGGGGAGACCCCCCCCTCCCTTGTTTCGCGACCGCACGCACGTCTCCCTGCGCCCGGTACTAAGTCGTTTATGGTACACGACTTACCTCCCCTATGGGGGTAGGCGG
>CAZWGT010000069.1:0-13903 GCA_964633345.1 uncultured Planctomycetota bacterium | reverse complement strand
GTACGCGGATTCCTTGTGGTAGAAGAACCCGATGAGCTTGTAGGAGGACAGGCCCATCAGCTCCCAGCAGACGTAGAGGGTGAGCAGGTTGTCGCTCACCACGAGCCCGAGCATCGAGAAGGCGAAGAAGTTGATCCAGCGGAAGAACGCGCCGTAGCGCGTGTCCCCCTCCATGTACCCGATGCTGAACACGTGGATCATGAAGGCGGCGAGCGACACCATCCCGAGCATCGCCGCCCCGAGGTGGTCCATGTGGAAGCCGAGGCGGATGGTGTTGAGCCCCGTCGTGATCCACGCCGCCGGCCCGTTGGCGAGGACCTCGGCTTGAAGGGCCCCGGGGTCCTTCCCGAACGCGGGCAGGACCACGAGGAACCACGCCGCCCCGCAGGCCAGGCCCATGCAGACCGTCGAGATCAGGGCCTGCAACTTCGGGTTCCTCCGCTCGAGGAACAGGCCGATCACCGCCCCGAGGAAGGGGAACAGGAGGACGAGCAGCGGGCCGAGGACGTGCATGGAGTTCATGGCCTCATCCCTTCAGCTCGTCGGCCTCGTCGACGGACACGGAGCCGGTCCGCTCGAAGAGGTTCAGGAGGATGGCCAGGGCGATGGCGGCCTCGGCGGCCGCCAGCATGATGACGAAGATGGCGAAGACCGGTCCCTGCAGGCCCGCGGAGGTGAAGCGGCCGAAGGCCACGAGGTTGAGGTTGGCGGCGTTCAGGACGAGCTCGATGCCGATGAGGACGCCGATGGCGTTGCGGCGCGCCACCATGGCGAGGATCCCCAGGGTGAAGAGGATCGACGAGAGGACGAGGTAGTGGGCCAGCCCGATCTCGTGGAGGAAGGAGGGGATCACTTCCTGCCTCCCCGCGCCAGGCGGGCCGCGCCGACCAGGGTCACCAGGAGGAGGACGGAGGCGAACTCGAAGGGGAAGAGGTAGTCCGTGAGGAGCAGCTTCCCGATCCCCGCCGTGGTCCCCTCGGGGAGCGGGGCGGGGAGCGGGCCGGAGGCGGAGGGCCACCGCGTGCCGAGGACCGCCCAGAGGAGCGCGACGAGGACCGGCACCGCGACGAACATCCCCTGCACGACGGTCTCGCGGGTGATCTGGCGGAACTCGACCGGCAGGCGATCGGTGAGCAGGACGCCGAACACGATGAGGATCATGATCCCGCCGACGTAGACGATGACCTGCGTGACGGCGAGGAAGTCGCTCCCCAGGAGCGCGTAGAGGGACGCCACCCCCGTGAAGCAGGCCATCAGGGAGAAGGCGGAGTGGTCGATCTTCTTCGCCCAGACCGCGTAGGCGGCGGTCGCGACCACGAGCGCCGCCACCCCGTAGAAGAGGATCGCGGGCCCGTAGAGGGCGAGCCACTCGTTCAGTTTCCCGATCGTCTCGGCCAAGTCCGTGTCCTTCCTGTCTAGGCGGCGGGGGGTGCCGGCGGTGCGGGAGGCGCGGGCGGCTTCGGCGCGGCGGCGGCCTTCTCGGCGTCGGCCTTTCGCTTGGCGATGTCGTCCAGGGCGACCTGCGTCCTCTGCCGGATGGGCCGGATCCCGAGGTGGAACGGGACGATCATGTCCTCGCGGTCGTAGCCCGACAGGTCGAACTCCTTGCCCATCTTGATGCAGTCCACGGGGCAGGGCGGGACGCAGAGGTTGCAGAAGAGGCACTTCTGGTAGTCGATCTCGAAGCGGGTGAGCTTGGCCGCCTTGCCCTTCCCCTCGGACTCGATGTAGATGCAGGAGACCGGGCAGGCCTTGGCGCAGTTGTCGCAGGCGATGCAGCGCTCGACGTCGTACTCGTGGATCCCCCGCTCGCTGTCGGGGATGTTCTTCTGGACCTCGGGGTACTGGATCGTGAAGGTCGGCTCGAACATCGTCTTCCAGGTGATCTTCATCCCCTGGAGGGTCGTCGAGACGCCGGACTTGATGTCGTCGAAGTAGCCCATCACCTCTTCCCTTCGATCAGCGGGGCGACGAACGCGACCCAGGCCGCCGCCCAGACGAGGCAGCCGAGTGCGATGGGGAGGAAGAACTTCCAGCACAGGCGCATGACCTGGTCGATTCGCACGCGGGGGAGCGTCCAGCGCAGCCACATCATCACGCACACGAGCAGCATGGCCTTGGTCGCCATGGAGACCACGCCGAGCGCGTTCCCCCAGATCCCCATGGACGCGAGGTCCACACCGGGGATCCCGACCTGCCAGCCGCCCAGCCACATGGCCGAGGCGATGCCCGAGAGGACGAACATGGCGGCGTACTCGGCGAGGAAGAAGATCGAGAAGGACATCCCGGAGTACTCGGTGTGGAAGCCGGCGACGAGCTCCGACTCGGCCTCGGGGAGGTCGAAGGGGGCGCGCTTGAGGTTCGCCAGGGCCGACCAGAAGAAGATCACCGCCGCCACGACGTTGGCGGGGAAGGCCCAGAAGATCCCCCAGTTCCAGAAGCCCCCGCCCTGCATCTTCGCCATCTCCTGCACGTTGAGCGTCCCGGCGGAGAGCACGGGGACCAGGGCGCAGATCGCCAGGGGCACCTCGTAGGAGACGACCTGGGCCGCCACGCGCATGGTGCCGAGGAGGGCCCACTTGTTGTTGCTGGCCCAGCCCGCCATGATGACCCCGACGGCCTCGATGGAGCCGACGCCCAGGGCCACGAGGATCCCGACGGCGATGTTCGTCGGGGTCCAGTCCGGGCCCCAGGGCATCACCGCGTACATCCCGAAGGCGGCCACGAAGACCACCATCGGCGCGAGGTGGAAGAGGGGGCGGTCGGCGTCCGTCGGGACCAGGCTCTCCTTGCCCAGCAGCTTCACGCCGTCGGCCAGGGTCTGGAGGAGCCCCTCGGGACCCACGCGGTTCGGGCCGATGCGCGCCTGCATCAGCCCGGAGAGGCGCCGCTCGATCCAGATGGCCATGAGGGCCATCGGCGTGATCACGAGGACGGCCGCGATCAGGGACCAGGCGAGGCCCCGCACGATGGTGACCTCCCAGAGGGCCTTGGCGGCCTCCAGGATCTCGGACGCTCCGAGGACGGTCACCGGTCGACCTCCCCGAGCACGATGTCGATGGACCCGATGATGGCCACGAGGTCGGCCAGGAGGTGGCCGCGGCTGATGGCGCCCAGCAGCGCGATGTTCACGAAGGAGGGGCCGCGGATGCGCAGGCGCCAGGGGTTCGTGGAGCCGTCGGACTGCAGGTAGAAGGCCAGCTCGCCGCGGGGATTCTCGGCGCGGAAGTAGCACTCCCCCTCGGCGGGGCGCAGGAGCTTCGGGATCTTGGCGGAGATGGCGTCGGCGTTCTCCGGGGGCGGCAGGGACTCGATCTTCGCCAGGCACTGGCGGACCAGGGAGACCGACTGCTCCATCTCGAGCATCCGGATCCAGTGGCGGTGCCAGCAGTCCCCCATCACGCCGACCTTCTCGCCCGCGGGGGTGCCGTGGCCGAAGGGGACGACGAACTTCAGCTCCGGGTAGACCGAGTAGGGCTCGTCGCGGCGCACGTCCCAGTCCACGCCCGCGGCGCGGAGGCCCGGGCCGGTGAAGCCCCAGTCGAAGGCGGTCTCGCGGTCCAGCACCCCGATGCCCGCGGTGCGCTCGATGAAGATCTTGTTCCAGGTGAGCAGGGTGTTGTACTGGACGATCCTCCGGTCCATGTCGTCCATGAGCGCGCGGCAGCGGCCGATCCAGCCTTCCGGGAGGTCCCGGGCGATGCCGCCGATGCGGATGTAGTGGTAGAGCATCCGCCCGCCGGAGACCTCCTCCATCAGGTCGAGCGCCGTCTCCCGCTCGCGGAACGCGTAGAGGAAGGGGGTGATGGCGCCCATGTCGAGGCCGTAGGTCCCGATGGACATCAGGTGGCTGGCGATGCGGTTCAGCTCCGCCATCAGGACGCGGATGTAGTTCGTCCGCTCCGGCGGGGAGACCCCCAGCAGCTTCTCCACGGCCAGCGCGTAGCAGAGCTCGTTGTTCATGGCGGCCAGGTAGTCCATGCGGTCGGTGTAGGGGATGAACTGGCCGTAGAGCAGGTTCTCGCCGATGCGCTCCTTGCAGCGGTGGAGGTTGCCGACGTGGGGCTGGACGTCCAGGACCACCTCGCCGTCGGTCTTCACGGCCACGCGCAGCACGCCGTGGGTCGCGGGGTGCTGGGGCCCCATGTTGACCACCAGCTCGTCGGTGCGGACGTCCCGGAGATCGTGGGCCTTCTGGATCATGCGCCACCTGCCGCCGGGGGGGTCGCGGGCGCGGCGGGCTTGGGAGGAACCGGCTTCTTGGCGGGCGGGAAGACGCGCCCCTTCGCCGCGTGGCGGGCGAGGATGATCGGGATGCCCGGGATCCCGTGGTAGTACTCGGGGTTCTGGTAGTCCTTGCGCAGCGGCCAGCCCTCCCAGTCGTCGGGGCAGAGGATGCGCCGGAGGTTGGGGTGGCCCTCGAACCGCACGCCGAACATGTCGAAGCACTCCCGCTCGTGCCAGTCCGCCGCCTTGAAGAGGGGCTCGAGGCTGGCGATTCGGGGATCGGCGCGGTCCACGTCGGCCTTCAGGTTCACCCAGTGGCGCCAGCGAAACGACCACAGGCGCACGTGGACGGTCAGGGTCTTCTTGTCCTTGGAATCGCAGGCGGTCAGGTCGTGGAGCATCTCGCAGCCGAGCTCCGTCTTCGCGAACGCGGCGGCGTCGGACCAGGAGCCCGGGGCGACCTTGACGAACGGGTAGATCCCGTCGCCCTTCGCCTGGACGACGGCGGCGCCGAAGCGCTCCTGGAACCGGGCCACGATGTCCGCGGGGTTCATGCCTAGACCTGCATCCCGGGCTTCCCGGAGGGGGCGTCGGGGGCGAGGGAGGCGCGATCCGGGGCCCCCTTCATCGCCTCGCCGATCCACTTCCGCTGCTGCGGGGTCCCGCGGGCCAGGATCTTCTCCTGGAGCCGGAAGAGCCCCTCGATGACCGCCTCGGGCCGCGGCGGGCAGCCGGGGACGTAGACGTCGACGGGGATGATGAGGTCCACCCCCTGCACGACGTGGTAGCCGAACTTGGAGTAGGGGCCGCCGCCGACGGTGCAGGCCCCCATGGCCATCACCCACTTGGGGTCGGGCATCTCGTCGTAGAGCCGCTTGACCCGGTGGGCCATCTTGTAGTTGACGGTCCCGGCGACGATCATGAGGTCGGACTGGCGGGGGGTGGCGCGGAACACGCCCGCCCCGAAGCGGTCCATGTCGAAGCGCGTGGCGGCCGTGGCCATCATCTCGATGGCGCAGCAGGCCAGGCCGAAGGTCATCGGCCAGACGGAGTTGACGCGGCCCCAGTCCACCAGCTTCCGGAGGAGCTCGACCCGGAGCAGGATCGCGGTGTCGAAATCCTCGTCCGCGGGCTGCATCGCGTTCCAGTCCGAGGCCCGGTAGATTTCCATGAGCCTAGGCCCTCCCGCCCGTGGCGTCTTCCCGGACGATCCGCGCGGCGTCCGTGGCCTTGCGGATCTCGTCCGCCTCGCGGGCCTGCTGCATGCCCCTGGGGATCCACTCGATGTCCCCCTTGGCCCAGACGTAGACCAGGCCGACGGCCAGGATGGCCACGAACACCGCCGCCTCGCCGAAGGCGAACAGCCCGTGGCCCGCGGCGGCCATGTCCTTCAGGGCGACGGCCCACGGGACCAGGAAGACCACCTCGACGTCGAAGATGAGGAAGACCAGGGCGATGGCGTAGAAGCGGATGTCGAACCGGATGAAGGAGGAGCCGTAGGTCGGCTCGCCGCACTCGTAGGAGAGGCCCTTGACGTGGAAGGGGGCGTCCTTGCGGAGCAGCCTGGAGATCACGTGGATGTTCAGGATCACGAAGCTGACCCCGAACACCATGAAGACCAGGACCACCAGGAAGTCGCTGAACACGGCCCGCTCCTGCCACGCCCGGTGCCCCCCGCCGGGGATGGACCCCGGGCGGCGCGGGGAAGGGGTCCGGAACCTCGAACGGGCCGGGAATCGGCGCGGTGAAGATACGGCCCCGGGGGGGGGCCTCCCAAGCTTTGCGACGGTGCGGGGGCGTGACGCGGTCTCGGCGCCGGCGCCCCTCTTCTTCGGCCCCCCCGCCCCGGGCCGGCCCTACCATCCCGGGATGGACTTCTCCCTCTTCTTCACGCAGCTGTCCGTGGGGATCCTCGGGCTCACCACCGTGGTCCCCTGGAGGGCGGTGGGCAAGGGGTACTACCTCGTGAACCTCTCCGTGGGGCTCGCCTTCCTCCCCCTGGGGTGGTTCTTCCGGGCCTCCCACTCCCCCCCGGGGACCTTCCCCTCCTTCGGGGAGGGGCCCGACGGGTGGACGAACTTCCTGGTGGCCGCGTACGGCCTGGCGGCGGCGGCCGCCCTCCTGGCCTTCTGGTTCGGGACCGGGGCCGCCGGGGCGCGCCTGACGCTGCTGGCGGCCGTCCTCGGGGCGGCGGCCGTGGCCTGCGACGGGGTCCGGCAGGCGGCCCTGCTCGCGGGAGGGGCGACCCCCGCCTCCCCCGCCGCGACGGCCCCGCTCCTCGCCCTCAACTACCTCGCCGGGGCCGGGGTGCTGGGCAGCGTCATCGGGGCGATGCTCCTCGGCCACTGGTACCTCGTGGTCAAGGACCTCCCCGTCGCCCCCCTGAAGGTCCTGACGATCCTCTTCTTCGCGTTCCTCGGGGTCCGCCTCGCGCTGCTGGGGATCGCCTGGGGGATGGACCCGGCGGGACTGGCCCGCATCGCCTCCCGCGGGACGGTCTTCCTGATCGTCCGCACCCTCTTCGGCCTCGGCGCCCCCCTGGCGATGTCCTGGATGGTCTGGGGGACGGTGGCCATCCGCTCGACCCAGGCGGCGACCGGCATCCTCTACGGGGTCGTGGTCTTCGTGCTGATGGGCGAGGCGGCCTCCCGCTTCCTGCTCCTGCAGACGGGCTTCCCCCTGTGATCGAGGTCGCCTTCGCCTGCCCGAAGTGCGACCACGAGGCCGGCGGGGCGGATCTCTCCTGTCCGTGCGGGTTCTCCGCCCCCTTCTTCGCCGGGTCGATCCGGGACGACGGCCGTCCGGTGCGCTGCCCGCTCTGCGGGGATCCGCGCCTGTACGTCCAGCGGGACTTCAGCCGGAAGATGGGGATCGGCCTCCTCGTGGCGGGCTTCGCGCTCGCGGTCCTGCTCGGAATGGTGGTCGGCCCGTGGGGCTTCTTCGCGGCGCTCGGTGCCTCCGTGGGCCTCGACACCCTGCTCTGGGCGATGTCGGGGAACGTGGTCATCTGCCACTGGTGCGAGACCCACCTCCGCGGCGGCCCCGAGGACTACCCGGAGTTCGACCTCGCGGTCCACGACGTCGTCCGCTTCCAGAAGGAGGTCGCCGCCCAGGGCCAGCGGGTCCCGGAGCACGAAGGGACGGCGCCGGCGGGCGCGGCGGAGGCCCACCCGACGCGGTACGACGGGTAGGTCAGAGCCCCCGGAAGGGGTTCACGACGCGGACGCCGCCGTACCTCCCCCCGTCCTGGAGATCCTCGGTGAGCAGTTCCGGAAGCCCCCGGACGACCGCGTAGGCCCAGAGGTGCGCGTCGTACCAGGAGAGGCCGTATCGGGAAACGCCGTAGAACGCCATGCGGACGGTTTCGGCGCTCGGGTACACGACCTCGAAGTCCACTAGGAGCCGCTCCACCTCGTTCATGGCCTGGCCGGGGGTGAGGAGCGGGGCCCTCCCCGCCCGGGATCGCGTCGTGACCGCGACGAACTCGATCAGGGCCTGGTGCGGAAGGACGAGTTCCCCCGACCGGGCGCCGTCGAGGATGGTCTCCCGAGCCCTTTGCTGCCGGGGCGGGTTCCCGGGGTCGAACCGGTAGACGAGGACGTTCGTGTCAACGAGGGCTGCCACGGTCCTCGTACAGATCCTCCCGCGTCCAACCTCGCTCTTCCTTCCTCGTCCACTTCCTGAACTTCCTCCCCGCCTGCGCCTGGTCGATGAGGCGCTGGCCCTCCAGGAGATGGGCGACGCGCTCCTCGGGGGTGAAGTCCCTCCACGTCAGGAGACCCCGCCCGCGGACCGGGGTGGCGGAGGTCCCCTCGGCGACGCGCCCCTCGCCGCCGGGACCGACCCGGATCATCGTGACGCCCCGGGGGGTCTCCTCCCAGACGACCTGGTCCCCCGGCCGGATGCCGTACTTCACGGCGATCGCCTTGGGGATGGTGACCTGGAGCTTGCTGGTGACCTTGGACATTTCCTTACTGTAACAAGGACGGTTTCCTTGTCAAGGCGGCGGTGGCAGGGCCGGCGGTCCGCGGTAGCCTCGGGGCTTCCCCCGCCGAGGAGGCCGCCATGCCCGAGAGGAAGAGCCACGCGAACGGGTCGTTCTGCTGGCCGGAGATCGCCACGAAGGACCGCAAGGGGTCCGACGCCTTCTACGGCGAGCTGTTCGGGTGGGACTTCCGGTCGGTGCCGGGCGGCTTCTACGGGATCGCGCATCTCAAGGACCGCGCGGTGGCCGGGATCTACGAGCTGATGCCCGACCAGGTGAAGCAGGGGGTCCCCGCCCACTGGGCGGCCTACGTGAAGGTCGCCTCGACCGACGAGGCGGCGGCGAAGGCCGCGGGCCTCGGCGGGAAGATCCTCGCCGCCCCCTTCGACGTCCCGGGCATCGGCCGCATGGCCGTCCTCGAGGACCCGACGGGGGCCTGCGTCTCCCTCTGGGAAGCGCGGGGCTTCGAGGGCTCGAGCCTCGTGGACGAACCCGGCGCTCCGTGCTGGTACGAGCTCGGGACGACCGACGCCGCGAAGGCGAAGGCGTTCTACACGGGGCTCTTCGGATGGACCTGGAAGGACTCGCCGGGGTACTCGGAGTTCCACAACGGGAGCCTCAATGCCGGCGGGATGATGGCCATGGGCCCCGAGCAGAAGGGCATCCCCTCCCACTGGCGGGTGTACATCCAGGTCGCCGACTGCGACGCCGTCGCGAAGGCCTGCGTCGCGCTGGGCGGGCAGGTGCACGTCCCGCCGATGGACATCCCGTGCGTCGGCCGCTTCGCCGTCCTCAACGCGCCGGACGGGGCGTACTTCTCCGTGATCCGGATGGGCGGCTGCTAGGGACCCAGTCGCCGATCCGCGCGAGGCGGGGCTCGTCGAAGTCCACCGCCACATCCGACACGAGGCGGCAGGGCTCGCATCGAAGCGGGAAGTACTCCTTCTGCGGCTTCCACTTCCCGCCGCAGACGGGGCATCGACGCCGCCCCTCCTCGCCCTTCCGACCGTAGTACCGGTGGACGAAGGTGTAGGTCGGCCGGGAGGTCCGCTCTTCGATGAGCCGGGCGAGGCGCCTGCTCTCCACCAGGAGGGGTCGGGCGGGATCCGCCATCTGGCGATAGGACTCCATCTCGAGCGTTCCGCTTCCCATCCACAGGGCGTCGATGACCCGGTACTCTTCGGCCCAGGAGACCACGTCCTGCCGTTCTTTCTGATCCAGGGGAAGGGTGTAGACCGGTATGGCCGCCAGGTCTCTCCCACGGCAGACGGGCGATTGCCGGTCCACGAAGTGGGTGAAGAGGATGAGCGACCTGGCCAATCGCCACGTGCCGGACCGATGTCTCACCCGGTCGCCGTGAAAGCGGTAGTCGGGAGGGGCCCCGAAGACGGCCGTGGCCTTCTCCAGGGCCTCCGTCACCCACGGGGAGTCGAACTTCGAGTCCAGGGAGTCCGCTGCGGGCGCCTCGCACCACGCCGAGAAGTCATCACCCTTCCAGGCGTGGACCCACTCCCCTTCGATCTGGCCGTTCCGTCGGAGCGCGGCCAGGAGGTCGAGAGCGGCGTCCTGGAGCTTCTCGCGGCGCGCTCTCCTTGTCCGCCTCCTGCGGAACCGGAACTCGGCGAGCGCCATGGTCCCCGCTACAGCGTCCCCTTCGGGACCTTCTCGACGCGCTCGACGATGGCCTGGCCGAACATCTGCCTCTGCTTCGCCGCCGCCTCGGCCGCGTACTGGGGATCGGTGTGGTTGTCGATGTTCACCGAGCACAGCGGCCCGCACATCGAGCAGACCGCCTTGTTCTCGTCCTCGCTGTTCCGCCGGTACTCCCGCGCCTTCTTCCCGTCGAAGGCCAGCTCGAACATCTTCTCCCAGTCGAGGCGCTTGCGGGCGTCGGACATCGCGTAATCGCGCTCCCGCGCCTTCCCCGTCCGCTTCACCACGTCCCCGCAGTGGGCCGCGATGCGGGTCGCGATGACCCCGTCGCGCACGTCCTCCACCGTCGGGAGCCTGAGGTGCTCCGCCGGCGTCAGGTAGCAGAGCATGTCCGTGCCGGCCGCGGCCGACACCGCCCCGCCGATGGCGCCGGTGATGTGGTCGTAGCCCGCGCCGCAGTCGGTCGGAAGCGGCCCGAGCACGTAGAACGGCGCCCCGTGGCAGATGCGCTTCTGCAGCAGCACGTTCGCCGCGATCTCGTCGAGCGGCACGTGGCCCGGCCCCTCCACCATCGACTGCACGCCGGCCTTCAGGGCCCGCTGCTGGAGTTCCCCGAGGATGAACAGCTCCTCGAGCTGGGCGGGGTCCGTGGCGTCGGCCGTCGCGCCGGGCCGGAGGCCGTCGCCGAGGGAGAGCGTCACGTCGTGCTCGCGCGCGATCTCCAGCAGCCGGTCGTAGTGCTCGTAGAGCGGGTTCTCCCTCCCCGTCTTCCGGATGAAGGCCGCCGTCACGGCGCCGCCGCGGGAGACGATGCCGCAGACGCGCGGCATGTCGTCGAGGCGCGCGATGGAGCGCTTCGTCACCCCGCAGTGCACGGTGATGTAGTCCACGCCCTCGCGCGCCTGCCCCTCGATGACGTCGAAGATCGCCTCGTCGAAGGCGTAGACGCCGCGCTTCTGGGCCGCCTCGTAGATGGGCACCGTGCCGATCATCACGGAGGAGTGCTTCACGGACATCCGCCGGATGTCGTTCAGGAGCGGCCCCGTCGAGAGGTCCATCACGCTGTCGGCGCCGTACTCGATGGAGGCCTCGAGCTTGCGCTTCTCCTCTTCGACGTCCTCGTGGTCGGCGGAGGAGCCGTAGTTCGAGTTGACCTTGGTCTTGAGGCCCTTCCCGATGGCGCGGATGATCGAGTGCGGCCGGTTCACGTTGTAGGGCAGGACGATGGTCCCGTCGGCGATGCCGGCGCGGATCTGCCCGACGGGGAGGCCCTCCTCCCTCGCGACGAACTCCATCTCGGGCGTGGCGATGCCGTCGCGGGCGGCCTGCAGCTGGGTCATGGGAATCTCCCGGGTCTAGGGTACTTCGGCGGCCTCCGGCGGGATCGGCCTGCGCCCCGCGATCCCCGCGTCGGGATCGTGCCACCACGCGACCCGCTCCTCGCCCTTCTTCCAGCACAGGAGTACCCGGCGTCCGTCGATCTCGCCCGGGAAGTCGATGAGCCCGATGGCGGGGTCCTTGACCTGGACGCCGACGGACTCGAGCTCCCGCCCGATGCGCTCGAGGGCCTCGACGGCGGCGCGTCGATCGATCTCGGAGCGCGCCTTCTCGGCGCGGCGGAGACGGCCGACGGCCTCCACGAGATCGTCCACGACGCCCCGCACGTAGAGGAGGGCGCGGTTGGCGGACTCCGGCGTGAACAGCGTCGGCGGCCGCGCCTCGACGGTCCGGGTCATCGATGTCCTCTCGGGTCCACGCAGTTCCACGGCCGCATCGTACCCCTTCCCGCCCCCCAGCCTACTCCTGCAGGGCCTTCACGGCCCCCAGCACCTCGCGGGCGTGCCCGAGGGGGGAGGCCTTCGGCCACGCCTTCGCGATCCGCCCGTCCGGCCCCACGAGGAAGGTGGCGCGGAGGACCCCCTCGAACCGCCTCCCCATGAAGGACTTCATGGCCCAGGTCCCCCACTCCCGGAGGGTCCCGTGGTCCTCGTCGCCGAGGAGCGGGAAGGGGAACCCCTTCTTCCCCGCCCACTTCGCGAGCTTCGCCGGCGGGTCCGCGCTGACGCCGAGCACCTCGGCGCCGAGCCCGCGGAACTCCGCGTACAGGTCGCGGAACCCGCAGGCCTCGATGGTTCAGCCGGGGGTGGCGGCGCGGGGATAGAAGAAGATCGCCACGGGCCTCCCCCTCAGCTTCGCCAGGTCCACCGTGGTCCCGTCGTGGGACGGCAGGCGCAGGCGCGGCGCGGGGTCGCCTTCCTGGGGCATGGGCACGGCCGGAGTCTACACGCGCCCCCCGACGGCGGAATCTTCCCGTGCCCGTCTCCGGGCGTACCATGGAGGAGACAGGAGGCACCATGAACCACGGCATCCGCGCCGCGGCGTCGGCGGCGGTCCTCGCCCTCGTGGCGATCACCGCCTCGGACACCTGCCGCGCCCAGGACGTCGTCGCCTACAACGAGAAGCGCCCCGACATCGACTACGAGGCCTTCAAGGCGTCGGTCCCCCGGTTCAAGGAGCTGGGGAACGAGGCGCTGGAGGAGGCCAAGCTCCTCCTCGAGGCGATGGAGAAGCTCGCCACGACCGAGAAGGACGACGCCGCCTCCCGGGCCGCCCGGGCCGAGGCCCGGGAGCTGCTCGTGCGTTTCCGGGACAACAAGGTGAAGGTGGCCGCCCTCGCCGACACGGTCATGATGCGCAAGGGGGCCCCGGAGTCCGACCTCGAGATCCTCAAGAGGATCCGCCAGACGGAGCTCGTCGGGATCTCGTGGAACCAGACGAAGTTCATCGACTGCCTGCGCGACCTCGCCGCGGCGCTGAACGTGACCTTCGTGATGCACCCGGACGTCCTGAAGTTCAACACGGTGGAGATCACGTTCCCCCGCTCCTCGGCCGACGCGATCCTCCGCACGATCATCCACGGTTTCGACTGCGACTACTACGTGTACCGCGGCGAGATCGTCGTCATCAAGGCGCTGAAGTTCAACGACAAGCGCATGCAGGCCTACCTCGACAAGCACCCGGACTGGAAGTACTGGCGGCCCAAGGAGATCAAGCAGGTGGAGGACGACCTGTGATCGCCCCCGCCCCCCGCTGGCCCCGCCTCGCCCTCCTCGGCGCCGCCTGCCTGGCCGCCGCCGGGGCCGCCGCGATCGCCCTGGAGGAGCCTCCGCCCCGCCGGGCGTCCGTGGACGACATGGACATGACCCTCCTGCAGCTCAACCTCCTGAAGATCTACGTCTGCGGGAAGGAGTCCACGGTCCACCACAAGAAGATGGAGCAGCTGCGGGTCGCCGTGGAGACGTTCGGCGAGCCGGGGCGGGTGAAGCTCACCAACCCCACCGAGGACGAGAAGAAGGAGATGGAGGAGCGGCACAAGCACATCTTCAACTTCCTCCTCGCGGAGAAGACGAACGCCGTGCAGATCGTGCACATCATCGACCGGATCCTCGGCACCGACGTCCACCTCGCCGGGGAGGGCCGCGCGGAGCGCGCGATCCTCGAGAAGGCGATCGACCTCATCGAGATCCCCCGCGGCGTGAAGGGCAAGGGGACGGAGATCCGCGAGGTCGGGAAGATGCTCTCCGAGATCCTCGGCTGCCCCGTGCGCGTCGAGACCATCGACACGGAGTTCTACTACCTCCACTTCAAGGGGGAGCGCACGACGGGGGAGGTCGTCATCAAGCACGTCTGCGCGTCGGTCCCCTTCGACTACCGCATCGAGGACGGCACCCTGATCCTCCGCCACCGCGACCTCGGCAAGCCGGGCACGCGGGAGCTCGGCAAGGACCCGCCCCGGGACGGCGGCCTCAAGGACGGAGGCGGCGACCTCGACGAGGAGGAGAAGAAGGCCGCCGAGGACGAGAAGAAGAAGAAACGGTAGGGGCGGCCCCGGCGTTCCGCGACGCCTCCGGCGTCGCGGTTGCGCCCGGAGGGACATCGTCCGGAACGGACCGGACGATGTCCCTCCGGGCGCGATGAGAGGCGGGGCGGGAGAACGGTTCCCGTACACGGGGTACACCTCTCGAACAGCCTGAGCGC
>CAZWGT010000068.1:0-13975 GCA_964633345.1 uncultured Planctomycetota bacterium | reverse complement strand
CGGCGGGGCCGGGGAGGAGGCGCAGGACGGCGCCGCCGTCAGCGCCGCCACGGCGAAGGCCAGCGCGACGCGTCCCCCGCTCATCGTCCGGTGTCCACGGGCGGCGTCCCTCCCCTCGGCCGGGAGCCCCAGTCTACCCCGCCCCCCCGCGCTCCGAATGCCGCGATCCCCGTCCGCGGGAGTAGAGTCGCCTCCGTCGCGCGGCGGTCACGGAGGTTCCGCACCCGCCGGTCCCGCTCCCCTCGCATCTCGGCGGTCTCCTGTGCGCGGAGCGCCTCACGGCCGAGCCGCCCGTACGCGCAGGAGGAATCCCATGGCGAAGTTCACCGTCTACACCGACAAGCACAACGAGTACCGCTGGAAGTTCACCGCCAGCAACGACGCCGTCGTGGCCAAGTCGGGCGAGAGCTACAAGAAGCAGGAGGACTGCCTCGCGTCCCTGTCGCTCCTCCAGAAGGACATCGGCGGCGCCCCCGTCGGCTTCCAGCTGCGCAAGGGCGTCCACCCGCCCGCGTCCGCCGCCGCGGCTCCGGCGACCGCCGCGCCGCCGGCCGTCCTCCCCCCGAGCTAGTCCCGGACGGGGCCTTCCCCGGAGGCGGGCCCGGCGCGCGCCCGCCTCCGGACCCTCGACCTCCGCTCCCCCCTCGGGTAGGCTTCCGGCGGAGGAGGGGCCATGGCGGACGGGACGGCGGCCCCGGCGCTGCCGCCCAGGGAGTCCGCCCGGCGGCGTTAGGATGGGGTCCATGGACCGCCGGGCCGTAGCCCTCGCCCTCTCCGCCCTCCCCCTCCTCCTCGCGGCCGGGACCGCCCCGGCCGCCGGGGATCCCCCCGTCCAGGAGAAGGTCGAGACGCCGGAGGAGGCGAGGAAGCGGAAGCTCCTCGCCCTGGAGAAGCGGAGGGAGGCGCTCCCCGCCTCCGCCCTCCCGGCCCTCGCCCTGCTCGACCAGTTCCGGGACCGGGAGTTCCGCGTCTGGTCCACCCTCCGGGACCGGGTCGTGGCGATGGGGCGGGACGGGGTCCCCGCCCTCCGGATGTACCTCGGGGAGATGGACTGGGAGGTGCGCGCCTTCGCCGCCTCCTGCCTGGCCGCGATCCGGGACCCGGCCACCGCCGCGGACCTCTCCGAGGCGTTCGCGGGGGAGACGTTCGTCGAGGCCCGGCGCCAGTACGCCCTGGCCCTCGCCGCCATCGCGGCCCCCACCTCCGCGAAGACCCTCCAGGCCGCCGCCGCGGAGGAGGATCCCGGGATCCGCCTGGCCGGCGTGCGCGGGCTCGGGCGCCTGAAGGACCCCGCCCTCGTCCCCGTCCTCCGCGCCTTCGCCCAGGACCGGGAGCTCGACGTGCGGTACGAGGCCCGGGGCTCGCTGGCGGCCCTCGGGGACGGGGAGGCCCTCGCCGCGCTGATGAAGGAGGCGGAGGAACTCGTCGACGACCGCGTGGCGCGCCGCAAGAACTCGGAGCCGAAGGAGGACAACGAGACCCGATACTCCCAGTACCTCCTCGGCGCGGCCCTCGCCCGGTCCCGCAGCAGGTCCGCGGACCGGATCCTCGCGGACGCGGTCGCGGCCGAGAAGCCATGGGACAACAAGGACTTCTTCCGCATGGGGGCGGCCGAGGGGCTCGGGGTCCGCGCGGGGGAGGGGGAGGAGGTCGCCCCCGTGCTCCTGGCCGGGACCGGCCACCGGGACGAGCGGGTCCGGCTCGCCTGCGTCTACGCCGCGGGCTTCGCGCGGAACGCCGCCTTCCTCCCCCGGCTGAAGTCCGCCCTGCAGGACAGCCAGATGGACGTGCGGCACAACGCCGTCGTCGCCCTCGGCCGCATGGGGACCCCGGAGGCGGCCCGGGCGCTCCGCGCGGGGATCATCGACAAGTCAGGGGAGGTCCGGATCGGGACGGTCCGCGCCCTGGCCGGCATCCCGGGGACGGAGGCGACCGAGGGGCTCCTGTCGGCCCTGCGGGATTCGAAGTACATGATCCGCACCCAGGCGGCCCGGGCCCTCGCGCACCGCACGGGGGACCCCGGCGTGGTGGAGGCCCTCGTCCGGACGTCCCGGGACCCCGACTACGGGGTCCGCGCCCAGGCCCTGGCCTCCCTGGCCCACGCGGAGGAGGCGAAGGCGGTCCTCGACGCGCTGCTCCCGGCCCTCGCCGACGCGGACTTCGGGGTCCGGACCGCGGCCTGCCTCGCCCTGGCGACCCTGCCCGACCGGGCGGCCGTCGCGGCGCGGGAGGACGTCGCGCGGAAGGTCGTGGCCCTCTTCCTCTCCCCCGACGCGGAACGGGTGGTCCGCGCGGCGCGGGAGTGCCTCGACGCGATCCGCGCCCCCGCCTCGGTCCCCCCGCTCCTCGACGCCCTGGGCGCGGAGTCGGAGGAGACGCGGCGCCGCGCCGACGTGGCCCTGCGCCTGGTGAGCGACACCTCGCGGAACTTCGACCCGTCCGCCCCGGCCGAGGGGGCGCGCCGCTGGCGGGAGTGGTGGGCCGGCCAGGACGGGAAGCTCCCGGCCCGCGGGTCCCGGAGGATGGCGGTTACCGGGGACTTCCTCGACGCCGCCCGGGACCTGAAGTGGAAGGGGCTGGACATCGCGCTCCTGTTCGACTCGACGGCATCGATGGCCTCCCTCATCAGCGCGGCCAAGGAGCGCATCGACGAGATCATCAGCCAGCTCGGGATCCTGCTGCCGAGCCTGCGGGTGTCGGTCTACACCTACCGCGACGACACGGACGACTACATGTACTACGGGACGCCGCTGACCTACGACACGTGGAAGCTGACGGGCTTCCTGCAGACGGCCATCCACGGGCAGGGGCGGGACATCCCCGAGGCGGTCTACCAGGCGGTGAGGAACGCGGGGGAGAACCTCCGCTGGCGGCCCGGGGCCCACAAGGTCGTCGTCTTCGCCGGCGACGCGCCCCACCACCCCGAGATGGAGGGGGCGTTCCTGCGCTACATCGGGACGTTCTTCACGAAGGAGAACCAGGCGGTGCTCCACGGCCTGTTCACGGACACCAACCGCCGGTCCCTGGACATCAAGGCCCGCACCGAGCGCGCGGACACCTCGAAGTTCCGCTCCGCCTTCTTCGAGAAGTACCAGCTCGTCAGCAAGGCGGGCCGCGGCCGCGCGGTCCTCCTCGACGACGAGAGCGCCCTCATCAAGGAGATGCTCGTCCTCACCTTCGGCGAGGCGTGGCGCACGGACATCGAGAACGTGCTCGACTTCGAGATGTAGGAGACCGGGAGGGACCGATGCGTCCGGCCGCCGTGTTCGTCCTGCTCGCCGGCGGCCCCCCCCTCCCCTTCGGCGACCGGATGACGGCCCTCCCCGTGTCGGCACTCTGGGCCGGCCGAGCCCTCGCCGTATACTGGCCCGCTTCCCGGGAGGACGAACCATGGCCCGCACCCTCGCCGCCCTCGCGATCCTCCTCGCGGCGTCCGCCGCCGCGGCCCAGGACGCGCCCCCTCCCTCCAAGCCCCAGGACACCCCCACCCCCCCGGCCTCCGGGGGCAACCTCCCCGGGGGGCCGCCGAAGACCAATCCCCCGACGGTCCCGCCCAACGCCTTCGAGCCGCCGACGGAGGAGGACTGGGCGAAGCCCTGCCTCCTCACGTGGCAGAGGACGTGGGAGGACGCGCTGGAGGTGTCCCGGGAGACGCGCAAGGCGATCCTCATCTGCGTGAGCATGGACGGCGAGCCGGCCAGCGAGCACTACGCGGGGAAGCGCTACCGCGACCCGGAGATCGCGAAGCTCTACGAGCCCTACGTCTGCGTCATCGCGTCCGTCTACCGCCACACGGACCGCGACTTCGACGACGACGGCAACCGCGTCCCCTGCCCGCGGTTCGGGGGGGTCACCTGCGGCGAGCACATCGCCATCGAGCCGCTCCTCTACGAGAAGTACTTCGACGGCCAGCGCATCGCCCCGCGCCACATCTGCATCGAGACCGACGGGACCGAGACCTACGACGTCTTCTACGCCAACGACGTCGGCTCCGTGCTCACGACCCTCAGGGACCAGATCGCCGTGCGGAAGGAGAAGCCCCGCACCGTCGTGCGCGGGGACCGCCCGGTGGCCGAGCGCGTCGCCAGCCGCGCCGTCGAGGACCGCGCCGCCGTCGAGGCCGCCTACCGCTCCGGCGACGCCGCCGTGCGCCGCGCCATCCTCGAGGCGGCCGCGAAGAGCCCCGGCTCCGCCCCCCTGGAGGTCCTGCGCCTGGCGCTGTTCGGGACCGACCCCGAGATGGCGCGCCTGGCCCGCGCGGCGCTGGCCGCCACGAGCGCGCCCGAGGCCGTCGGCCTCCTCAACGACGCGCTCAAGGCCCCCATGGACGCCGCCGAGCGCGAGGCCCTCGTCGCCGCCCTCGGCCGCGTGGGCGCCTCCTCCCCGAGGGCGCGGTGGCTCGCCGCCGCACCCCGCGGTCTCGGCGCGAAGTCCACCGCCATCGACGCCCGCGCCTGGCTCACCCCCGGCGCCGAGTACCCCTCCCCGGCGCCGGAGAAGCCGGCGTCCCCCGAGGGGAGGGAGGCCGCCGACCAGGCCGAGTCCCACCTGGCCGAGGCCATGGCCGCCCGCGAGGCCGAGGAGGGCGAGGTCCGCCCGTCCCGGATGGTCGCGGGGCTCCACTTCGAGGACGCCCGCCGCGCCGCGCTGCGCGCCGAGGAGCTCGGCGCGGGGAGCTGGCGCACGAGGACCGTGCTCGCCCTGTGCGCCTACTACTCGGGGAAGGAGGAGGAGGCCTACGCCCTCTCCGAGGCCGCGGTGAAGGAGATCCCCCCCGGGGACCGCTCGTGGAACTCCAGCGCCGTGCTGACGGTGTTCGCCGAGGGGCGGTGGAAGGCGATCAAGGCGGCGGTGAAGGCGAAGAAGGAGTACCCGCCGTCGTGGCTGGCGGACCTCCACTCCGTCTACTCGGTGCTCCTGCGCCACCCCCGCACCACCGACGCCCGCGTCGACTGGCACTGCGAGCTCCTCTCGTGGCTCGGCGTCCAGGACCAGGCGGCCCGCGTCCTGCGCGAGGGGATCGCCCGGTTCCCGGAATCGGAGCTCCTCCACGGGCGCCTGCGCCGCCGCACCCTCGAGGAGAAGGGGCCCGCGGGCCTGAGGGCCGCGTACGAGGAGATGCTGAAGGCCGCCGACGCCCCCCCGGCGATCCGCGCCTTCGCGGCCCGCGCCATGGTCGAGGCCGGGGACCAGTGCCGCCGCGCCCGGCGGCCCGTGGAGGCGCTGGAGGCCTACGCGCGGGCGCTGGCCCTCTACGGGGACGGGCCGGAGGCGGCGGGGCCGGCCGCCCTCGTGCTGGCGGGCCGGGCCCGGATCGCCTTCCAGGCCGGGGACGACGAGAACGCCGTGGCGGGGATCCTCGCCTCCTTCGAGCGGAGCCCGGAGACCGCGGGCACCCGCGACGGCCTCGGCTTCACCCCCGGCGAGACGGCCCAGGCGATCCTCGCCCGCCTGAAGGACCGGAAGAAGGCCGACCTCGCCGGACGCCTCGAGAAGGCCCTGCAGTCCCTCGACCCCGAACTCCTCCGCCCGGACCGCCCGTGAACGGACCGACCGGGGGGGACGCCGCCGCCGTCACCGAGAGGGTCCTCCGCGAGGGGGCCTTCCTGAAGGACGTGGTCCGCGAGGTCGAGCGGGCCGTCGTCGGCCAGGGGGCGCTCGTCGAGTCCCTCCTGATCGGACTGCTGGCCGACGGGCACGTGCTCCTCGAGGGGGTCCCCGGCCTCGCCAAGTCGCTGGCGGTCCACTCCCTGGCCACGGCCCTCGGCGGCAGCCACCGCCGCATCCAGTTCACCCCCGATCTCCTCCCCTCCGACCTCCTCGGCACCCACGTCTTCCACCCCGGCACCGGCGCGTGGTCGGTGCGCGAGGGGCCGGTCTTCGCCAACATCGTCCTGGCCGACGAGATCAACCGCGCCCCCGCCAAGGTCCAGTCGGCGCTGCTCGAGGCGATGCAGGAGCGCCAGGTCTCCCTCGGCGGCGAGACGCGTCCCCTGCCCTCCCCCTTCCTCGTTCTCGCCACGCAGAACCCGATCGAACAGGAGGGCACCTACCCGCTCCCCGAGGCGCAGATCGACCGCTTCCTCCTGAAGGTCGTCGTGGACTACCCCGACCGGGCCGAGGAGAAGGAGATCGTGCGGCGCATGGCGGCCACGGGGGAGAGGCCGGAGGCGCGGCGCGTCGCGGGGCCGGAGCAGGTCCTCGCCGCCCGCCGGGCCCTCGACGGGATCCTCATCGACGAGCGCGTCCTCGACTACGTCGTGGAGCTGGTCTTCGCGACCCGCCGCCCCGAGGAGCACGGGCTGGCGGTGCTGAAGCCCCTCATCCTCTACGGCGCCTCGCCCCGCGCCTCCATCGCCCTCGCCCGGGCGGCGCGGGGCCGCGCCTTCCTCGCCGGCCGCGGGTACGTGACGCCCCACGACGTGAAGTCCGTCGGGATGGAGGCGCTGCGCCACCGCGTCATCCCCACGTACGAGGCGGAGGCGGAGGGCGTGACCTCCGCGGACCTCGTGCGGCGGGTGTTCGACGCCGTCCCGGTGCCGTAGCCCGTGGAGACGGCAGGGGAGCTCGCCGGGATCCTCGCCGAGGTGCGCCGCGTCGAGGTGATGGGGCGGCGGCTGGCCGGCGGCGTGATGTCGGGCAACTACGGGTCGGTGTTCCGCGGCGCGGGGATCGAGTTCGACGACGTCCGCGAGTACGAGGAGGGGGACGACCCGCGCACCATCGACTGGGGCGTCACCGCGCGCACCGGCCGCCCCTTCATCCGCCGCTACATGGACGAGCGGGAGCGCATGGTGCTCTTCCTCCTCGACCTCTCCGGGTCGATGGCGGGGGGCTTCGGCCCCTGGTCGGCGCGCCAGACCGCCGCCCGCGTCGCCGCCTGCCTGGCCATCTCCGCGGCGCGCAACCACGACCGCATCGGCCTCGTCCCCTTCGGGGAGGAGGTCGGGGAGTTCGTCCCCCCCCGCCGGGGCCCGGGCCACGTGCTGCGGATCGTGCGCGACTGCCTCGCCCTCCCCTTCCGCCCGGGCGGGACCGGCCTCGGCCCGGCGCTGGAGTTCGCCGAGGCCGCCGTGCGGCGCCACGCCATCGTGTTCGTCCTCTCCGACTTCCTCTCCGGGGGCTGGGAGGAGGCCATGGGGCGGTGCGCGCGGCGCCACGACGTCGTCGCGGTGCGGCTCCTGCTGCCCGAGCTCGACCTCCCCCCGGCGGGCCTGGTGCGGATCCGGGATCCGGAGGGGGGCGGGGAGGCCGTGATCGACGCCGGGAGCCCCCGGGTGCGGAGGGAGTACGCGGAGGCGGTGGACCGCTGGCGGTCCGGCGGCGCGCGGGCGATCCGCCGCGCCGGGGCCGACCGCATGGACGTCCCCGTGCCCCGCGTCGCCTCCCCCGGCGCCGTGGCGGGCCCGATCCTGCGGTTCTTCCGGATGCGCGAACTGCGCGGGGCCCGGCGGTGAGGAGGGGCGCGCTGCTCCTCGCCCTGCTGGCCGCCTCCTGCGGGGAGGGGCGCGGCCCCGCCGCGCGGGACCTGGAGATCCGCATCGAGACCGACCGCGGGGAGGTGGTCCTCGGGAAGGGCTTCCCGCTGGCGGTCGTGCGGACCTTCGACCGGGACCTCGTCCCCGCCCCGTGGAGCGAGGCGTCCCTCGCCCCCCTCCTCGTGCGCCCCGTCGGCGTCGAGCGCCGCGAATCGGCCGGGCGGATCGAGGAGACGCTGCGCTACCTCGCCTACGCGGTCCGTTTCGAGGAGGTCCGCGTCCCGCCGCCGCGGCTGGAGGCGGTGCCGAAGGCCGGCGGGGCGGGGCGCTCGGTGACCGGGCGCGGGATCGCGCTGCGCGTGCTCCCCTCCCTCGACCCGCGGAACCCGGGCGCGCCGGAGCCGCCGGGGCCCCCGCCCGCGCCGCCGGGCCGCTCCCCCGCGTGGACGATCCTCCTCGCCGCCGCCCTCCTCGCCGGCGCCGCCCTCGTCGTGCTGCGCCGCCGGCCGGCGGCTCCCCCCGAGGTCCCGGCCGCGGACCGCGCCCTCGCCCGCCTGCGCGCGCTCCGCGCCGACGGGGACCCCGGGGAGTTCCACGACGGGCTGTCCGGCCTCCTGCGCGCGTTCGCCACGGAGCGCCACGGCCTCCGGACGCGGGAGCGGACCACGGAGGAGATCCTCGGCTCGCCGGAGACGGAGCGGGCCCTCGGCGCCGGGGGCCGCCGCGCGCTGGCGGGGCTGCTCTCGGGGAGCGACCTCGTGCGCTTCGCCGGGCGGCGCCCCGGGAGGGAGGCGCTCGCGCGCGCGGCCGCCGACGCCGCGGCCTTCGTGGAGGCGGCGCGGTGATCGTCCTGCTCCACCCGTGGATGCTGCTGCTCGCCCTGGCGGTGCCCGGGGTCCTCCTCCTCCGGCGGAGGCGGCGCCTCCCGGCGATCCTCTTCGCCCCCGCCCCTCTGCTGGCGGGGATCCGCCCCTCGTGGCGGGTCCGCCTCCTCCCCCTCCCCGCCGTCCTCACCGCCGCCGGGCTCCTCCTCGCGGCCGGGGCCCTCGCGCGGCCCGTGGAGCGCGTCCCCCTGCCGCTGCGCACCGAGGGGGCCGACATCCTCCTCTGCCTCGACCTGTCCTCGTCGATGACCGCGCGGGACCTCGACCCCGACCGCACGCGCCTCGAGGTGGCCAGGGACGCGGCGGCCCGCTTCCTCCGCGGGCGGCCCGGGGACCGCATCGGGCTCCTCGTCTTCGCGCGCTACCCCGACGTGCGCTGCCCCCCGACGCTCGACCACGGGGCGCTGGCGGCGATCCTCGAGGGGGTCGTCCCCGTCGAGGGGGACGGGCCCGAGGACGCCACGGGCCTCGGCGCCGCCGCGGCCCGTGCGGCGGAGGCGCTGCGCAGCGGGAAGGCCCGCTCCCGCGTCGCCATCCTCTTCACCGACGGGGAGGAGAACGTGGCGACGACGGGCACGCCGGGCGCCATCCCCCCCGCCCACGCCGCCCAGCTCTGCCGGGAGCTGGGGATCCGGCTCCACGCCGTCGCCGCGGGCCCGGGGGACGCCTCCGCCCTCGGGGAGGCCGCGGCCGCCGCCGGCGGGCGGCTCTTCCGGGCGCGGGACGCCGGCGCCGTCGAGGCGGTGTTCCGGGAGATCGACGCGCTGGAGAAGACGTCCTTCGAGAAGGACCGCTTCGCCGTCGAGGAGCGGTTCCAGCCCCTGGCCGCGGCGGCCCTCGCCCTCCTCCTCGCGGCGCTCCTCCTCCGCACCCTCCTCCTCCCGGTGGCCCCGTGACCTTCGCCGGACCGCGGGAATCCCTCCTCGCCCCCGGGGCGGCCGCCCGCCGCCGCGGGCCGAGGACCGCGCTGTGGATCGCGGGCCTCCTCCTCGGGGCCGCGGCCCTCCTCGAGCCGGCGTGGGGGGAGGACCCGTCGGCCCGGGAGCCGGGGGGCGCCGACGTCGTGCTCTGCCTCGACGTCTCCCGCTCGATGCTCGCCCGGGACGCCGACCCCGACCGCCTCGGCCGGGCGAAGCGGGAGATCGCCGCCCTGGCCGCCGCGGCGAAGGGGGACCGCCTCGCCCTCGTGGCCTTCGCCGGGGAGGCGCGCCTCCTCGTCCCCCTCACCGCCGACCTCTCCACGCTGGCGGAGATCGCCGACGGGGCCGGCCCGCTCTCCGTGGACCGGGGCGGCACCGACCTCGGCGCCGCCCTCGACGCCGCCCGCGCCGCCCTCGACGCGGGGAGCGGGGACCGGGGGACGATCGTGGTCCTCACGGACGGGGAGGATCTCGGCGGCCGCGGCCTCCGCGCCGCGCGCACCTGCGGGGAGCGGGGCATCGCGGTCCACTGCATGGGGTTCGGCTCGGCGCGGGGCAGCAAGATCGCCGTCGAGGGGAAGCGGGGGGAGGAGTACCAGCGGGACCGCGCCGGCCGCGAGGTGGTGTCGGCCCTCGACCCGACGACGCTCCGGCGCATGGCCGGGGCCGCGGGCGGGACGTACGTGGAGGACTCCCTGGCCGGCCTCTACCGGGAGCGGATCCTCCCCGAGTCCCGCCGCGCCCTCGCCCGCTCCGACCGCCGCACGAAGGTCCCCCGGTTCCAGTGGCCGTTGGCCGCCGCCTTCCTCCTGTGGATACTGGCATGGTGCCCGCCCCCCGCCCGCTCCTGATCGCCCTGCTGCTGGCCGGCTGCGGGGGCGCCCCCGCCGCGGACGGGGATCCCGCGGCCGGGTACGCCCGGTTCCTCGAGGGGACCGCGGCCTGGGCGCGCTGCGACGCGGCGGAATCGGAGTCGCTCCGGAACCCCGCCGCCTTCGACCGCGCCATCGCCGAGGCGCGGGCCGCCCGCGACGGCTGGGCGGCGGCGGCCGCCTCGCGCGCCGACTGGCCGGCGGCGCGCCGGAACGTGGAGCGGGCGCTGCTGCGGGAGAGGCGGCTCGTCGCCGACAAGGCGAACGCGGACCGCGCGAAGGGGAAGAGGCCGGGGGAGGCGCCGCCTCCGCCGCCGCCGGAGGCGTCGGACCGGCCGGTGGAGGTGCCGCCGTCCGGCCCGCGGCCCCTCACCCGCGCGGAGATCCTGCAACTGCTCGACCAACTCGCCGCGATGGAGAAGGAGAAGGCGGCTCTGCGCCGCGAGCACCGGGAGACGAAGCAGGGCGGCGTGGAGAAGGACTGGTGATCGGGGTCCTCCTGCTCGCGTGCATGGCCGGGGATCCGGTCTCCGTCGCGGTGGAGTCCGACAGGACGGAGTACTACCTCGGGGAATCGATCCCCGTGCGGATCCGCATCGAGGTCGATGCGTCGTCCCTCGTCCCGCTGACGCTGCGGAGGACGGACGTGCCGGTGCTCCTCGAGGCGCCCTGGCTGAAGGGGCTCGCGGCGGGGCCGGGGGACGCGACGCTGGCGGTGAACGACGACGTGGTCGCCGCGCGGCGCACGGCGGGCACCGCGGGAACGACGGTGCTCCTGATCGAGCGCACGTTGCGGCCGGAGAAGGCCGGGGACCTGGAACTGGCCGCGCCCGTGGTCCGCTTCGCCTCGGCGACGCGCTTCGACACGGACGCGCTGGGCACCCACATCGCCCTCGATCGCACGGAGGGGTCGGTGCGGGGAAACGCCCTGGCGATCCGCGTCCTCCCCCTGCCGGTCGAGGGCCGGCCGGAGGGGTTCTCGGGCGGGGTCGGCCGGTTCACGATCACCGCTGCCGCCGACGCGCAGGAGGTCGAGTGGGGGAAGTCGCTGACGGTGGTCGTGACGATCGAGGGGACGGGCGACCTCTCGGCGATCTCTCCGCCACGGCTCGACGGTTCGGCGTACCACGTTCTGGGGCGGCTCGACGGCGGAGACGGCCGACGCCGTACGTTCACCTACGAGATCACGCCGACCAGGGGGAAGTCGAGTGCTGTGTCTGCCATCCCTCTCTACTTCTTCGACCCCGGCCCTCCGGCGGGCTACCGCGTGGAGTGGACGCAGCCGCTGAGGTTCAACGTGCTCCGGGCGCCGGAGGAGCCCCCTCCTCCGGGGAAGGGACGTCGCCGTTCCACGAGCCTCGTCGTCGTCCTCTTGATCGGAACCATTGCCATCCTCCTCATCCGGCGGAAGAAGGCCCTCCCGGGGCCCTGAACCGACGGTGCAGGGGTAGGATGATCACCGCCATGACCCGCTCTCCGAGGACTCCGGTCACCCGCTCTCCCGACGTTCTCGCCGGAACGCCTGTCTTCACGGGGACCCGGGTGCCCGTCCTCACGTTCTTCGAGTACATCGAGGCCGGGCAGGGAATCGACGACTTCCTGGTCGATTTCCCCTCGGTGAAGCGCTCCCAGGCGCTGGAAGTGCTGAGGTCCGCCTCTCAATAGGCCGACTCTCCTCGCCCCTTCCCCCCGGCGCCGGAATGCCCTAGGATGGACGGGAACGGGCCTGGCCCGTGGGAGGGCGACATGAACCACTTCCACCGTGGACGGAGGGCCCTGGCGCTGGGTCTCCTGTCCGTGCTGCTCTCCGCCGGCGCGGCCCATCGCGCGCAGGCCGACGTCCCCAACGTCACGTACAACGCCGCGACGGGCCACTGGTACAAGTACATCGCCGGCACGTCCACGTGGGCCCAGTCGAAGGCCGGTGCCGTCGCCCTCGGCGGGTACCTCGTCACCTACGCCGACATCCAGGAGATCACCTGGACCCTGACCAACCTCGGCGTCCCCTCCACGAGCGTCTGGATCGGCGGGAGCGACAACGGGTCCGAGGGCAGCTGGTACTGGGCCAACGGAGACACGTGGCTCTTCACCAACTGGAACCAGTTCGAGCCGAACAACTCGGGGACCGAGGACTACCTGATGATGTACACGAACTCCTCCTCCCCCACCAACTACGGGAAGTGGAACGACGCCAACGCCGTCTACACGCTCCCCGGCTACATCGTGGAGTGGTCCACCGACCCGAATCCCCCGCCGCCCCCCGTCGTCCCCGCCGCGCCCACGAACCTGACGGCCACCCTCTCCTACCAGGGCACCGTCCTCCTCGCGTGGAGCGACAACGCCGTCAACGAGACGACGGTCCAGGTCGAGCGGATGGCGGCCGGAGGCTCCTTCACAGCGCTCGCCACCCTGAACGTGGACGCCGAGGCCCACGAGGACACCTCCGTCGCCCCGGACACCGGCTACACGTACCGCGTGCGGGCGGTGAACTCCGTCGGCCCCTCCGGGTGGTCCAACGAGGCGACCGTCACGTCCGGGCCCTACGCCCCGACCACCCCGGCCCCCTCGGACCTCGTCGTCGTGGACGTGTCGCCGGGGAGCGTGGATCTCGCCTGGACCGACCGGAGCGACGGCGAGACCGGCTTCGAGGTCCACCGCCGGAAGGTGGGCGGGACCTACGCCTTCCTCTTCAAGACCGCCCCGGACGCGGAGACCTTCCACGACGCGGCGGTCTCCCCGGACACCGCGTACGACTACGCCGTCCGGTCCGTCGGCACCATCGGCACCTCGGGCTTCCTCGAGGCGACGGCGACGACCGAACCGACGCTCGTCGTCACCGCGGTCAGGGGGGACCTCAAGGACTCCGCCGTCTTCGGGAAGGACTCGATCAAGGCGACGGCCGGCTGGGCGTACATGGAGGGCGTCTCCGACGGGCAGGCGGACCCCGTCGCCGAGGGGATCACCGTGCGCGCCGGAGGCGCCGGGGCCCCCGTCGTCCTCACCCTGCCGCCCGGCGCCGAGGGGTGGAAGGGCAGGGGGGCGAAGTGGACGTGGAAGAACCCCAAGGGGAGCGCCACGAAGTACGCGGTCCAGGTGGACCTCGAGAAGCGCCTCGTCACCGTCTCCGCCGTCGGGGTCGAACTGGCCGCCCCGCCCGCCAATCCGGTGCGCTTCTCCGTCGCCATCGGGGACGACGCCGGCACGGAGTTCCGGGACTGGGCCCCCCAGAAGAAGCCGGGCCTCCTCAAGCTCCGGTAGGGGGATCCCGGGGCCGTTGCCGTATCATCACCGGATGCCCTTCCACGATCTCGGCCTCGCCCCTCCCCTCGTCGACACCCTGCGCCGCCTCGGGTTCGAGACCCCCACCCCCATCCAGCAGCTGGCGATCCCCCCCATCCTCGCCGGGCGCGACGTCGTCGGCTCCGCGGAGACGGGCAGCGGCAAGACCGCCGCCTTCCTCCTCCCCACCCTGCACCGCATGCTCGCGGGGAAGAACGCCGGCGCCACCCGGATGCTCATCCTCGTCCCCACCCGCGAACTGGCGACCCAGGTCCACACCGTGGCGGTCGAGCTCGCCGCCGGGACCGGCCTGGGGTGCATCCCGGTGTACGGCGGCGTCGGGCTCGAGGGGCAGGCGCCGGCGCTGCGCAGCGGCATCGACATCGTCGTGGCCACCCCCGGGCGCCTCATCGACCACGCCGGCCGCGGCTACACCCGGTTCCGCTCGCTCGAGGTCCTGGTCCTCGACGAGGCCGACCGCATGCTCGACATGGGCTTCCTCCCCGACATCCGCCGGATCCTGGCGATGCTCCCCAACGAGC
>CAZWGT010000067.1:0-13995 GCA_964633345.1 uncultured Planctomycetota bacterium | reverse complement strand
TGAACGCCCGGGACGCCATGCCCGAGGGCGGGCGGCTGACCGTCGAGACCGCCCGCGTGGACCTGCGGGCGGGGGACGCCCTGTGCGGCGGCGGGCTCCATCCCGGGCCCCACGTCCTCCTGACCGTCACCGACGACGGGTCCGGGATGGACCCCGCGACCCGGGCGCGGGCGTTCGAACCCTTCTTCACGACGAAGGCGGAGGGGAAGGGGACGGGGCTCGGCCTCGCCACCGGCCGCGCGATCGTCGAGGGCGCCGCGGGGGCCGTCTTCCACGACAGCGAGCCCGGCCGCGGGACCACCTTCCGCATCCTCCTCCCCCGCTCCGAGTCGCAGGCCGACGCGCCCGCGGAGGCCGGGGCGCGGGGCGGGGTCGTCGGGGGCGCGGAGATCATCCTCCTCGTGGAGGCGGACGACCAGATCCGCCGGCTCGCCTCCCACGTCCTGCGCGACAACGGCTACCGGGTCTTCGAGATCGCCTCGCCGGCCGCCGCCCTCTCCCTCGTGAAGACGGTGACCTGCCCCATCGATCTCGTGCTGTCCGATCTCTCCCTGCCGGGCATGAGCGGGCCGCAGATGGCCGCCCGCATCACCGCCGCCCGGCCGAACGCGAGGGTGCTCTTCATCTCCGGGCACGCCGTCGGAGGCGACGCGCGCCACCGCCCTCCCGAGGGGGGCGCCCGCGTCCTGCAGAAGCCCTTCACGCCGGATCCCCTCCTGCGCGCCGTGCGGGAGGTCCTCGACGCCCCCGTGCCGGTCCTCGCGGAACAGGGCGCGCAGTAGGGATCCGCCCCATGGAATCCGCGGTCCCGGGGCCCTACGGTGGGCGACGGGCGGAATCCGCGTCGAGTGACGCGGTCGCCCGGAGGCGGGACGCTCGAGTCCGCCCGGTCGAATACGGATCGCATCGGAGGTGCACAGTGACGGAGCGCGTGGTCGATGGGCCGCTCGTGGACGGGGCCCGCAGGGTCGAGGCGGCGGCGGGCGGGTTGAGGGACAGGGTCGTCGCGGGTACGCAGGAGAGGCTGGAGGTCTCGCGGACCTACATCTCCGAGAACCCGGTGCAGTCGGTGGTCATCGCCGCCGGCGTCGGGGCGCTGCTCGGCTACCTCCTGGGACGCCGCTCCTCCTAGGGCCGTGCAGCGGAACGGATCCGTTCCGAAGGCGGGCGCGGACCGGCGCGGTCTCTTCGCGCTGATCCGCGCCCTTGCCGATTCCGGCCTCGACCTCGCCCACGGCGCCGTCCGGATGGCCGCCTCCGAAGGGCGCATCGTCCTGCGCCGGCTGGCGGCCCGCCTGGGCCTCCTCCTCGGCGGCCTCCTCGTCGCCGCGTCGGGCCTGGTCCTCCTGCTCGGCGGCCTCGCGCTCCTGCTCGCCCGGATCTCCGGGATGGAGCCGTGGCTGGCGCTGGCGATCGTGGGGGCGGCCACCCTGGGGGCCGGCGCGGTCCTCGCGGCCGGGGCGCTGCGGAGGCTCTCGGAGCCCGACCTCGCGTTCCCGGCCACCCTGGCCGAGCTCCAGGCGGACGTGGACACCCTGCGCGGGGGCCGGACCTGCCGCGGGGAGGAGGAGGCGCCGTGACCCGCGAGGAGGAGTGGAGGAGGGAGTGGGAGGGGCTGCGGGCCGAGCGGGACCTGGCGAGGCGCCGGTGGTGCGAGGCCTCCGCGGGGCTGTCCGCGTGGACCCGCGATCCCCTCGGCCTCGGCGGGATCCTGAAGGGCCACCCCGTCGCCGCCGCCGGGATCGGGGCCGCCCTCGCCGCGCTCCTCGTGAAGTTCCTCGGCCGGCGCCCCGCCCTGGGGACCGGGGAGGAGGCCGCCGCGCCCCCCGCCGCGTGGACGGCCGTCCTCCGCGACGCGGCCGTGGGCGTCGCGGTCCCCTGGCTGGTCCGGTTCGTCGCGGGGAGGTTCGGCGGGGACCCCGCGACCGGGGAAGGAAAGGAAGGGACACCGTGAGGATCGAATGGGACGGCCGCACCACGGGCTACGACGACACGGGCGGTGGAGGCATCCCGCTCGTCCTGCTCCACGGGTTCCCCCTCGACCGGACCGTCTGGACCTCCCAGGTGCGGCACCTCGGCGGGTCGGCCCGGGTGATCGCGCCGGACCTGCGCGGATTCGGCGAATCGACCCTGAACGGCGGCCCGGGGGGCTCCCGGCCGACCGTGGACGGCTACGCGAAGGACGTCGCCGGGCTCCTCGACTTCCTCGACATCCCCGCGGCCGTGATCGGCGGGGTCTCGATGGGAGGTTTCGTGGCGATGGCGTTCCACCGCGGCTTCCCCGGACGGGTCCTCGGGCTCCTCCTCGTGGACACGCGGGGGGGGCCGGATTCGCCGGAGGCGCGGGCCGCCCGCGACGCCCTGGCGGCCGTCGCCCGCTCCGAGGGGGCCCCCGCCGTCGCGTCCGCGATGCTCCCGAAGATGCTGACGCCCGCGAACCGAAGGGCGCCGATGGGGACCGCGCTGGCGGCCCTGATGGGCTCCCAGTCCGTCGAGGGGATCGCCGGGGCGCTCGAGGCGATCCGGGACCGGGCGGACTCCGGGCCCTCGAACGCCCGGATCTCGGTCCCCACCCTCGTCGTCTGCGGCGCCGAGGACGTCCTCATCCCGCCGGAGGAGTCCCGCGCCCTGCGGGAGGGCATCCCCGGGGCCCGGCTCGAGATGATTCCCGGGGCCGCCCACCTGCCCAACTACGAGACGCCCGAGGCCTTCAACGCGCTCGTCCGCGGCTTCCTCCCGGGGATCCCGCGGCCCCGCCCCGTGTAGGGTTCCGCCCCATCGACGGCGGATGGAAGGAAGTGGTAGGTTGGCGGGAAGTGGCGGACCCGCCCGGGCATCCGGGCGGGCCTCCCGGCCGACGACTTCCGGGTGCCGGACCGGCGACAGCGCACTGGAACCGAGGCGCCCCATGGCACGAGGCAGGACTCCCGGAGCGGGGATCGACGGCTTCCCGCGGCGCTACCTCGCCGCCCTCCGGGTCCACATGAACTCCGCGGCGGAGCCGGCCCCCGGCCCCGCGGGGAGGCTCGGCCTGAGGGCCTGCGAACTGGGGATCGACACCCTGGACCTCGCCCACATCCACGACGAAGCCCTCGCCTCCCTCGCCGCCCCCTCCGATCGGAAGATGGGCGGGCGCGGCCCGGCCGGCCGCGCGGCGTCCTTCTTCGCCCAGGCCATGGCCCCGATCGAGGCGAACCACCGCCCCGCCGTCGAGGCCCTCGCCGAGCGGAGGCGCCTGGGGAGGACCATCGACCGCGGCCTCCTCGACCTCGACGTGGCGCACCGGGCCCTCGGGCGCGAGACCAGCCGGCGCCGGGGCGCGCAGGAGGCTCTCGAGACCAGCGACGGCAAGCACCGCCTCCTCCTCAAGCGCTCCCGCGCCATGGAGGCGGAGCTCCGCCACCTGTCCCGGAGCCTCCTCACCGCCCACGAGGAGGAGAGGCGGAGGATCAGCCGCGAACTCCACGACGCCCTCGGCCAGACCCTCTCGGCGGTCAACGTCGGCCTCGCCTCGCTCAAGGCGGCGGCCGTGGTGGACTCGAAGGAGTTCCGGGGGAGCGTCTCCCGGACCCAGAAGCTCGTCCAGAAGTCCATGCGGACCGTCCACCGCTTCGCCCGGGACCTGCGCCCCACGCTCCTCGACGACCTCGGCCTCGTCCCGGCCCTCCTGGCGTACTCCAGGGACTTCGGGAAGAAGCAGAGGCTGAAGGTGACCGTGACGGCCCCGCAGGAATCCGAGGCGCTCGACGGCGCCGGCCGCACCGCCCTGTTCCGGGTCGCCCAGGAGGCGCTCGTGAACGTCGGGCGCCACGCCCGCGCGCGCAACGTCCGCGTCACCCTCCGCAGGTCCGCCGGCAACGTGCGGCTGGAGGTCTGGAACGACGGATCGCCCTTCGACGTGGAGAAGGCGATGGCCTCGAAGACCGGCCGCCACCTCGGGCTCCTGTGCATGCGGGAGAGGATGGACATGGTCGGGGGGGCGTTCTCGATCCGGTCCACGAAGAAGGAGGGGACCGTCGTCCAGGCGACCGTCCCCGTCCGGGAGGATTCCGATGCGTAGCGCCCCCGCGGCCCGCCGCCGGGCGAAGCCCGCCGGCCCCGCCCGACGCACGTCGGTCCTCCTCGTGGACGACCACGCGGTCATCCGCCAGGGGATCCGCGCCCTCCTCGAGCTCGAGCCGGCCATCCTCGTCGTCGGGGAGGCGAAGGACGGCCGCGAGGCGGTCGCGAAGTCGAAGGCCCTGGACCCCGACGTCGTCCTCATGGACATCGGGATGCCGAACCTCAACGGGATCGAGGCGACGCGCCAGATCCGCGAGGTCGCGCCGCGTTCCAGGGTCCTGATCCTCTCCGGCCACAGCGACGACCACTACATCGAGGGCGTGGTCGCCCTCGGGGCGGTCGGCTACGTCCTCAAGCAGTCCTCCCTGGCGGAACTCGCCCGGGCGATCCGGACGACGGGCGAGGGCGGGACGGTCGTCGCCCCGCAGGTCCGCAAGCGCCTCCTCGCCGCCGCCCCGGGCGCCCGGAAGGAGGGAGGGCCCGCGGCCCGCCGGAACGTCCCCCGCCTCAGCTCCCGCGAGGCGGAGGTGCTCCACCTCATCGCCGAGGGGAAGGCCAACAAGCAGACCGCGATCGCGCTCGGCATCAGCATCAAGACCGTCGAGAAGCACCGCCAGCGGCTCATGACGAAGCTCGACATCCACGACGTCGCGGGGCTCACGCGCTACGCCGTCACCTCGGGCGTCGTCGAGTGCCGCCTCCCCGACGAGAACGCCTGACCGGCCTCACCGCCGCAGCACGCGGTCCAGGAAGTCGGCCGCCCGCGCGTAGGCCTCCAGGCGGTTGCGGAGCTTCGCCAGCCCGTGCCCCTCGTCGTCGTAGAGGAGGTACTCGACCTCGGCGCCGTTGCGCCGCGCGGCGGCCACGATCTGCTCCGCCTCGCTCATCGGCACGCGGGGGTCGTTCCGCCCCTGGATGACCATGAGCGGCGCGCGGATGCGGTCCGCGCGGTTCAGCGGGGCCGTCTCCTCGAAGAAGTCGGCGTCCGCCACGGGGTCCCCGTACTCCGCCGCGCGGTGGCGCTGGCGGTAGGCCCCGGTGTTCCTCAGGAACGTGCCGAGGTGGGCGATCCCCACGATGTCCACCCCCGCCGCCCAGCGCTCCGGCTGGTGGGTGAGGGCCGCGAGCACCATGAACCCCCCGTAGGAGCCCCCCATCACCGCGATGCGATCCCGCCGCGCGACCCCCTCCCTCGCGAGGAAGTCGTGCACCGCGGCGAGGTCGGCCACCGAGTCCATCCGCTTCCGCCCGTCGTCGAGCTTCGAGAAGGCCCGCCCGTAGCCCGTCGAGCCGCGCACGTTCGGGCAGAAGACCGCGTGGCCGCGCGCGACGAGCAGCTGGACCGTCGGGTCGAAGGACGGCCGGTACTGCCCCTCGGGGCCCCCGTGCACGAGGACGACGCAGGAGTCGGTCCCCGACCTCGGACGGAAGAGGAGGCCGGAGATCTCCAGCCCGTCGAAGGAGGGGAAGCGCTTCTCCGCCGGCTCCACGAGGGAGCGGGGGTCGAGGCCGCCGAGGTCGGGGCGGGTCACCTCCTGACCGAGAGGATGCGCCAGGCCGAGGTCGAAGCGCAGCAGCGCCGCCGGCCGCGTCGCCGATCCCCAGCCGACCACGAGCACCGGGGCGCGGGCCGCGAAGACCGGGGGCGAGCCGAGCCGCCCGCCCTCGAGGAGGATGCGCGGCTTCGCCCCGGGCCCGGGCGGGAGCACCGAGAGGCGCGAGGCGCCGCGGTCGTTCACCGTCCACGCGAGCCAGCCGTCGGCGGAGACGGCCAGGGAATCCACGTCCCCGTCCTCCTCGACGACCGGCTCCGGCCTCCCCCCGTCGAGGGGGACCCGGATCACCGCCTGGAGGTCCCGCCCGAGGTCGGAGCGGCAGAGGATCGACCGCCCGTCCGGCGCCCAGCGGGCGTCCTCGTAGACCGCCGGGGGGGCGTCGGGGAGCAGCCGGGTGCGCTCCCCCGTGGCGAGGTCCACGAAGCCGAGCTCCTGCTCGAAGGAGCCGTGCACGCGGACGGTGATCACCCGCGCGCCGTCGGGGCTCACGTCGCCGGCCATGTTCATGTGGTCGCTCTCGAAGAGCGGGCGCGCCTCCCCCGAGGCCGTCTCGACGATCCAGAGGTCGTGGAAGGAGGGGTGGCGGCGCGTCGAGGCGAAGACGAGGGAGGCGCCGTCGGGGGTGAAGCCGCCGGCCTGCTGGCGGCCGTCGGCGCCGCGGGCCAGCACCACGGGGCGGCTCCCGTCGGGCCGCACGAGGAGGAGGTCCTCCCGCTCGTCCCCGCCGACGTCGCCGCCGACGAGCAGCCGGTCCCCGGCCGGGGTCCACTCGACCTTCGTCGCGCGATCGGCGAAGTGCGTCACCTGGACGGGCCAGCCCATGGGCCGATCGACGAGCCACACCTGGGCCGAGCCCGTGGCGGCGTCGAGGTAGGCGACGCGGTCCCCGCCCGGGGAGACGGCCGCTCCCGACTGCCCCCGGACGGAGAGGTAGAGGCGCGGGTCGGCCGGGCCCGCCGCGTCGTCGCTGGGGGCGCGCCCCTTCCCCCGCACCTCGGGGAGATTCTCCCGATTCTCCGGCGCCGCGCAGGCGGCGGCGAGGGCGGCGAGCAGCATGACGGACAGTGCCAGGGACAGGCTCATGGGGGCGCTCCGGGCGGGGGAAGGACCCCGAGACGGTACCCTGCAGGGACATGGACCGCGTTTTCTTCGACGGGCGGTGCGCGACCTGCAGCGGCTGGGCGCGGTGGATCGCGGCCCGGGACCCCGGCGGCGCCCTCTTCCGCCTCGAGCCGCAGGGGGACCGCGGGGACACCGTGGTCGTCGAGACGGACGACGGCCGGAGGCTTCTCCGCTCCGACGCGGTGATCCACGTGCTGCGCCGCCTCGGCCGGCGGAAGGCCGCCGCCGCCCTCGCCCTCCTCCCCCGCCCGGTCCGCGACCTCGGCTACCGCCTCTACGCCCGCTCCCTCCGCCGGAATCCTGAAACGCGGGGGCCGCGGGGCGCACCATGAGGGCGTGCCCCGCACCCTCGTCCGGCCGGAAGCCGCCGCGGACCCCCTCGAGGAGCCGGTCCGCCGGTTCCTGCTGACCGGGGACGAGGAGGCCCTCGACCTCGTGGTGCGGGAGACGCGCCTGCGCCTGCTGGCCGCGGCGCGGCGCATCGGCGCCCCGCAGGACGCCGAGGACTCCGTCCAGACCGCCTACCTCTCCCTCGTGCGGAAGCGGGGGGAGCCCCTCGGCGCCCCGGTCTTCCCGTGGCTCCTGACCGCGGTCGTCCGCACCGCCTACCGCCGCAAGGCGCTGGCGCGCCGCGAGGAGGAGGTCGCCCGCCGCCTCGCGCGCCGCCTCGACGGGCCCTCCCCCTTCACCCTGGCCGCGGGGAGGGAGATCGGGGAGCGCGTCGGCCGCGCCGTCGGGCGGCTGCCGGCCTCCTACCGCGACCCCGTCGTCCTCCACTACCTCGCGGGCCTCTCCACGCGGGAGACGGCGGGTCTCCTCGACCTGCCCGAGGCCACGGTGCGCACGCGGCTGCGCCGCGCGCGGATCCTCCTCCGGTCGCGGCTCCCGGCGGGGCTGCTCCACGGGCTCTTCCTCGTCCCCTGGTTCCTGAAGGACGCCGCCGAGTCCGCGGGCTCGGCGATCACCATCGCCGCAACGGGAGGATTCGTCATGAAGGCTGGCGGAGTCGCGGTCGTGGCCCTGGGCGCGGCGGCCCTGGGGACCCTGGCGGGCGCGAAGCTCCTCGGGGGAGCGCCGGCCCCGGCCGCCGCCCCCCTCCCGGCCCCCGATCCCGCCGCGGCCGACGCCCGCTTCGCGGCGGAGCGGGAGAGCCTGCAGAAGGCCCACCTCGCGGCGCTCCGGACCCTGGAGGCCGAGCGGGACGAGGCGCGCCGCCTCGCCGCCGAATCCGGCGAGCGGGCCGCCGCCCTCGAGAAGGCCGCCGCCGAGAGGGCCCCCGCGGCCGCCGTCCCGCCCCCCGCCCCCGCGCCGAAGGGGGCCGCGTTCTCCTTCCCCGAGTACGACGAGGCCCTCGGGAAGGTGGACTGGCGGTCCGTGGGCGAGAGCACCAGGTCCATGGTCCCCCTGATGCAGGGGCTGTTCGACTCCCTCCGCAAGGGGGAGAAGCCGGACATCAAGAACCTCGGGCGGATCCAGCAGCTGAACGGATCCCTCGTCAAGGCGGCCGCCGAGGTGGACGAGAAGCTCCCCGGGGACGGGATCAACGGGGCCTACACCCACCCCGCCTTCATGGTGAACTCGCTGGCCGCCACCCTGGACGCGGCGGGGCTGCCGCTCTCGGCCTCCCAGGCGGAGGCCCTCGGGAGGATCGGACGGGAGTTCACGGACCGGGAGAACGCACGCCTCCAGTCCTACGACGCGAAGACCTACGAACTGCAGAAGGTCCTCGACGAGGCGGGGCTCAAGGACCAGTTCTTCGAGCAGGCCCTCGGGCTCCTCGGCGCGGAGCAGAAGGAGGCCGTGAGCCCCGCCGCCTCCCGGGGCGTGGTCGGCATGGACCTCTACTCCTCGGGCCTCATGCTGCAGATGCGCCTCGCCCCGCTCCCCGCAAAGGACCTCGAGGGCTACGCCGCCCAGGTGGAGCGCGTCGTCGCCCAGCGGGGCAAGGTCCCCGAGGACCGCAGGGCCGACCTGAAGGCGGCGGTCGCGGCCTGGGCGGCCGAGCTCCCCGCCGAATGGTTCGCCGCGGACTCGAGCCCCCTCGTCCAGGTCTCCGTGGTGGAGGAGGCGGGGCGCCGCCAGCTGGCGCTGATGCGGAAGGTCGTCGAGGAGATGTCCCTCCCCGACGCCTCCGCGGCCGCCGTCCGCGCCTCCGGGCACGTCCTCCTGCCGAGGATCGACCGGGAGGAGTGACCCCGAACTCCGGCCCCGGGGCGCGGGCGTTGCGCGTAGCATCGCGCGGGTGAGCGAGCACCGAGGCAGCGACCCCGGCCATCCCGGCCGCGTCCCCTACCGCGACCCCGCGGTGGCGGCCGCCTACGCCATGGGTCGGGCCGGCTCGGGGATGGACCGGAGGGAGCAGGAGGCCCTCGGCGAGGTCCTCGACCGCGCGGGGCTCGCCGCCGGCGCCCGGGTCCTCGACTGCCCGGCGGGCGGGGGGAGGCTGGCGGGCTTCCTGGCCGCCCGGCGGCTCTCCGTCGTCGCCGCCGACCAGAGCGAGGCCATGCTCGCCCACGCCGCGGCGGCGCTCTCCGGCGCCGGGCTGCCCCGCCGGCTGGCGGGCGCGGACGCCCTGTCGCTCCCGTTCCGGGACGGCGCCTTCGACCTCGTGCTCTGCCACCGGCTCATCCACCACCTCGAGTCGGAGAAGGAGCGGCGGGACCTCCTCCGCTCGCTGGCGGAGGCGACGCGGACGTGGGTCCTGCTCTCGTGGTTCGACGCGGCCTCGCTCCAGCACATCCGGCGGGCGATGCGCCGCCCCTTCCGGCCGAGCCGACGCCACGCCGTGACCCGGGCCGTCCTCCTCCGCGACGCGGCCGCCGCGGGGCTGACCCCCGTGGCCTCCCGGTCCCTGCGCCCGTGGATCGGCGAGGTCTCCTTCGTCCTCCTCCGGCGCGGTACGCTGGGGCGATGAAGGCCGTCGTCTTCGGGACGCGGGAGTTCGCCTGCGTGGGCCTCGAGGAGCTCCTCGGCATGGACGTCGAGGTGCCCCTCGTGGTCACCTACCCGCGCGGCGCCGCCGATCCCCCCGGGTACCGCTGCCTCGCCGAGGTCGCCCGCCTGCGGGGCATCCCGGTGACGACGCCGCCCGACGCCTCGGGGCGGCCCCTCCTCGACTGGATCCGCGGCCTCAAGCCCGACTGCCTGTTCTCCTTCCACTACGGGCACTCGATCCCGCGCTCCCTCCGGGCCGTCGCGCGCAAGGGGGCCTTCAACCTGCACCTCTCGCTGCTCCCCCGCTGGCGCGGCCGGGACCCGATCCCCCACATCCTCCTCGCCGGGGATCCGGAGACGGGGCTGACGCTCCACGAGATGGCGGACGAGTTCGACGCCGGGGACGTCGTGGGGCAGGTGCGCTTCCCGGTCGCCCCCCGCGAGACCGCCACGACGCTCTACGAGAAGTCCCTGGCCGCCTCCCGGGTCCTCCTGCGGAAGGTCGTGCCCCTCATCCAGCAGGACCGCACCCCGCTGGCCCCCCAGGACGCGGTGAAGGCGACCGTGGTCCCCGCCTCCGGGCCGCGCCGGAGGGTGGACCGGAGGGCCTCCGTGGACCGCTTCGACCGCACCGTGCGCGCCTTCGCCCGCCCCTTCGGAGGGGCCCTGGCCCCCTGCGGCGGGGAGACGGTCGTCGTCCTCGCCGGGGAGCCGGGGGAGGAGGGACCGGGGATCCCGATCCCGCTGGCCGACGGGGTGTATCGGATCCTGAGACTCTGCTACGAGGGCGAGGCCGAGTCGGGCTGGGAGGAGTTCCTCCGCCGGTATCCCGCCGCCCCGGACCTGCTGGGGGTGCCGCGCTAGGGCTGCTTGTAGGAGTAGACCCCCGGCTTCCTGTTCACCCACGCCGCCCGGAGCGACCCCGCGTCGTTCCCCACCCGCAGGGACAGCCGCACCGGGTTGGCCACGGGGGCTGGGAAGGTGATGTTCGAGACCTTCACGGAGAAGGTCCGCTTCACGAGGTCGAACGCGACGGCGACCTTCGAGGTGGACCCCGCCGGCGTCTTCCAGGACGCCTTCGCTCCCACGACCTTCCAGAGCGGGTCCCCCGGCTGGATGTTCAGGACGAACGGGTTCGACTCCTCCCCCACGAGGATCGTCACCCCCTGGCCGACGGGGTCGATCGCCCCGTCCGGGCTCCCGCCGAAGGTGTAGACGCCCTTGGCCTTCGCCTTGTCCTTCACGGCGAGGATCGAGTCCCCGAGGGAGGCCTTCACCCCGGACAGCGTGAAGGTGGGCGGGGTCATGGCCGCGACCTCCGCGGTCCAGGCGGAGGGGCTCGTCACGCCGACCGCGCGGACGCGGTAGACGAGGGAGGTGTCGGGGCCGACGGACGTGTCCTCCCACTCCGTCGTCTCGGCCGGGAGGCTCGCGGCCGCCAGGAACGTCCCCGGGACGATGCGCCGCTGGACCTCGAAGACGTACTCGTTCTGGCTCCGGTCGTTCCAGGTGAGGCGGGTCCGCGTGGAGGAGAGCACCGCGACCTGCAGGTTGTTGGGCGTCAGCGGCGGGGGGATGGTGGCCGGCGTGACGACCGGGGCCTCGTTCGTGTACGCGGAGCCGCCGTCCCCATTCACCGCCCGGACCCGGTAGACGTAGCTCGTGGAGGGGGCCACCGCGAAGTCCTGGTAGGCCTGGGACTCCGCCCCGGCCGTGGCGAGGAGGGAGAAGGGATCCGCGCCGGCCCTGCGCTCGATCTGGAAGCCGGTCTCGTTGGTCGACAGGTCCCCCCAGGCGAGCTGCACGGCGCCGCCCAGGAGGGAGGCCGACAGGGTCGAGGGGGCCGCGGGCGGCGTGAGGGCCACGCGCAGGACGTAGGCGTCCACGTTCCCCCCGCCGTAGTTCGACTGCTTCGGCGAGACGACGGGGAAGCTCGAGGAGTCCGTCACCCCCACCACGATGACGCCCCGGTTCCCGTCGATGGCCATGCCGAGGGGATCGTCGGCCCCCGGCCCGCCGATGAAGGTGGAGGTCCGGACCTGGTTCCCCGCCCCGTTGATCCTCACCACGTACCCGTCGTTGTTGATGGGCGACCCGCCCTGGTACGTCGTCTGGAAGGCGGAGTAGAGCGGGAAGTTCGCCGAGCTCGTGATCCCGCAGAAGACGATGTCACCGGCGGAGTCGACGCCCATGCCCCGGTTGTACTCCTGCCCGCTTCCCCCCCAGTACGTGGAGAAGACGAGGCCGGAGCCCTGGGCGTTCACCCGGGTGCACCACGCGTCGTAGGCGCCGCCGCCGTAGAACGACTGGAACGGCTGCACGAGGGGGAAGGCCGCCGAGGCGGTGTGCCCGGCGAGGACGATCTCCCCCTGCCCGGTGACGGCGATGGTCTCGCAGAAGTCGTCGGAGGCCCCCCCGAGGTAGCTCGCGAAGGAGACGGTCTGCCCGGACGGGGCGAGCTTCATGTAGAAGGCGTCCCGGGTGGTGGGGCTCGGGGCGGAATCCCCCGGGGCCGCCTGGAAGGGGCCGACCACGGGGAGGTTCGCGGAGAAGGTCTCGCCGGAGACGCAGGCGCCTCCCGAGGAATCCGCCGCGACGGCCTGCGCGAACTCCAGCCCCGCCCCGCCGAAGAAGGTCGCGTACGTCAGGGACGAGGCCGCCGCGTTGAACTTCACGAGCAGGGCGTCGGCGGTGCCCCCGCCGTAGACGGTCTGGGCGGCGGACTTCGTCGGGAAGGCGGCGTCGTTCGTCGCCCCGACGAGGTGGATTCCGCCGGAGTCCACGGCGACGTCGTACGCCTCGTCCTGCCCCGGGCCCCCGTAGTAGGTCGAGAAGACGAGGTAGGAGCCGGTGGAGATCAACTTCACGAGGTACGTGTCGTCGGTGCCGCCGCCGTTGGTGGACTGGAAGGGGCTGACCGTCGGGAGGTTCGTCGAGCTGGTGATTCCGCAGACGATGATGTCGTCGGAGGCGTCCACGGCGATCCCGTAGGGGTCGTCGAAGCCGTCCCCGCCGTAGTAGGTCGAGAAGAGCAGGGTCGCGCCGTCGGCGGAGTACTTGGTGACGAAGCCGTCGTTCGTCCCGCCCCCGACATTCCCCTGGTAGGCCGCCTGCATGGGGAAGTTCGAGGAGGACGTGTAGCCCGCCACCACGATCCGCCCCGCCGAGTCCGCGACGACGTCCATGGGCCAGTCGGTGGCCGCTCCGCCGAGGAACGTGGCGTAGTCCACCTTCGGGTCCACGACCAGCGCCCGGGAGCGATCGTGGGCGCCCGCCTCGAACCCCACCTCGCCGCCGGGGAGGATCCGGAAGGCGCCGGCGACCTCGCGCCGCCCCTCCGCCGTCTCCTGCCACAGGCGCGGGGCCTCGTGCCGCACCACGCCCCGGGCCATCGTCAGGAGGAGGTTCCCCTCCCCGTCGAGGGCGAGGCCGGTCTGCCCGGTGAAGCGCAGGCGCGCCCTCGAGAGGTCCGCCCCCGGGGCGACGAGGAGGTCGTACTCCAGGCGGGCGGGGTCCCCGCGGAACACGAGGTCGATGCCGGGCCAGAGGCCCTCGTAGGCCGCCTCGTCGTAGTGGGGAACGGAGGAGCGCCAGCGGCCCGGGTCCTTCCCGAGGAAGTAGTGGCTCACCGAGGGGCGCCGGCCCGCGGGCCGGACGGGGGCGGCCTCGGCGCCGCCGACGAACTCCATGCGGAGATCCCCGCCGGGCCCCGCGGGCAGGAGGCCCCCGGCGCGCGGGCCCCGGAGGGTGCCCGGCATCCCGCCGGGGCCGCCGAGGCGGAAGATCGCCTCGCGGTCGGCGAGCATCACCAGGCAGGAGGGGCCGCGGCCGAGCCAGCGGATCCGCGCGTCCCACTGGCCGAGGTTCGGCTCGAAGCGCACGCGGGAGGGGAAGGCGCGATCCGGGGAGGAGGCGGCGGGCGAGGGCCGGCTCCGGGGGAGGGCGCGCTCCCGGGAGGTCCCCGCGGCCGCGGGGGCGAGGACGGAGGCGGCCGCGGCGGCGGCGAGGAGCGCGAGCCGGGTGGTTCTCATGGTGCCGACCTTTCCGTGCATGCGGAGACGGTCCCGGAACCCGGGCCGCGGCTCCATTCAAGACGGCGCGGTCACCCCTGTCAACCCCTCGCCGGGGGAATCCCCGCCCTTCGCCCGGTCGCCCCGGGGGTGTAAGGTCCCCTTTCCATGACCCCCCGCCCCTCCGTCCACCCCTTCCTCAAGTGGGCGGGCGGCAAGACCCAGCTCCTCGGCCCGATCGCGGCGGCCCTCCCGGCCGCCGTCGAGGGGACCTACCACGAGCCGTTCCTCGGGAGCGGGGCGGTCTTCTT
>CAZWGT010000066.1:13470-14111 GCA_964633345.1 uncultured Planctomycetota bacterium | reverse complement strand
GGAGGGCCGCAGGTCGGACGAGGAGGCCGGGCGGGCGAAGCGGTTCCAGGGGCAGGCCTCCTGGCAGAGGTCGCAGCCGAAGACCATCGTGCCCACGGCCGGCCGGAGGGGCTCCGGGATGGGGCCCGCGAGTTCGATGGTCAGGTAGGAGATGCACAGGCGGGCGTCCAGCCGCCAGGGGCCGGTGATGGCCCCGGTCGGGCAGGCGTCGATGCAGCGCGCGCAGGTGCCGCAGGAGCCCCCGGACGGCGGGTCCCGGGGGAGGTCGAGGGTGGTCAGGACCTCGCCGAGGACGAAGTAGGACCCCGTGCGCGGCGCGATGAGCATCGTGTTCTTGCCCGTGAAGCCGAGGCCGGCGCCGCGGGCCAGCGCCCGGTCCATGACCGGGGTGTGGTCCACCGCCCACAGCGCCCGGGTCCCCGGCCCCCCGGCCCGGACGACGGCGTCGCGGAGGCGCTTCAACTTCGTCTCGAGGACCCGGTGGTAGTCCCGCCCCCTCGCGTAACGGGCGATGAAGGCGCGCGTCGGCCCTCTCCCGGTCTCGCGGCCCGGGGACTCCCCGGGGTCGTGGCGCAGCGCGACGGCCACGACGCTGCGCGCCCCGGGCAGGAAGAGGCGCGGGTCGGCCCGCTTCTCCGGGT
>CAZWGT010000066.1:0-13460 GCA_964633345.1 uncultured Planctomycetota bacterium | reverse complement strand
TCCGGTAGCGATGAGCGGCATGGGGATGGTAGGGGCGACCCTCCGGGTCGCCCGTCCGGTCCGTTCCGGACGATGTCCCCCCGGGCGCCACCGCGGCGCCGAAGGCGCCGCGGAACGCCTCCCCCACGATCCGGCGATGTCCCCATCGTCCTCTCCCGGGTGCGGGTTAACTTGGCCGTCCCGCCCCCGCCTCCTACGATGGCCGGTCTCACCTGTCGCGGGGTGGAGAAGTGGTATCTCGTCAGGCTCATAACCTGGAGATCGCCGGTTCGAATCCGGCCCCCGCTACCAGATACTCCACGGGGCCCGGCCGAGAGGTCGGGCCCCGCTCGATTCAAGCGGGCTCCGTCGCCACGGGGATCCCGGCGACCAGGGCCTTGTGCACGGGGCACTTGTCGGCCACCTCGAGGAGCCGCTTCCGCTGGTCGGCGTCGAGGTCCCCGTCGAAGCGGATCGACCGCCGGATCCCCGTCTCCGGGTTCCGCGTCATGCGGACCTCGATGCCCCGGAGCGCCCAGCCCTTGCGGTCGGCGTACATCCGCACGGTCATGTTCGTGCAGGCCCCGAGGGCGGAGAGCAGCAGGTCGAAGGGGGCCGGCGCCGCGTCCCCCCCGCCGATGTCCGTCCCACCGTCGGCGGGCCAGCGGTGCGCGCCCGCCGCGGCCTCGTTGCGGTAGGGCCCCCCCTCGACGGTCCGGACGACGACTTCCCGGTCCGTCACCAGGGCTTGCTCGCGATCCAGTCCCTCTCGAGCTGCGCGAGGTCCACCCCCTCGAAGGCGGCCTTGAGGGCCTCCTCGGAGGCCTTCGCGTCCACGTCCGGCGGGGTGATCTGGGAGGGAGCCCTCCCCTCCGCCGCGGCGGCCGCCTCCTCCCCCTCCCGCCACTTCGTGACCGCGGCCTTGAGCACGTCGAAGTACTTCCCGAGGATGGGCGCGTACCGGGGGTCCTTCGTGGTGCGGAGGAACCAGACGAGGGACCAGCCCTGGGCGTAGTTCTGGCCGACGTCCTCGCCCTTGGCCTTGTCGCCGCCCTGGCGGTAGTACTCCTGCTGGCTGAACTTCAGGAACTTGTCGAGGGGGACGTGGGTGCGGTTCTCGATGGCCTCCCGGATCCTGTCCGTCCGCCACGCGAACTTCCCCTGCTTGAACTTCCCGTCCGCCAGGTTGAAGCCGGCGAAGAAGTCCCCGTGCCCCTCGTTGAACCACGAGTGGGGCGACACCTGGCCCACGGCGTAGAAGATGTACTGGTGGAAGGCCTCGTGGTTGAGGACGTCGAGGGTGACGTCCACCCCCTTCTGCGATCCGGGGAGGCAGAAGAAGACGAGCTCCCGCGAGGGCCACGACCAGTAGCCCGCCGATCCCCGCGGTGCGCCGTAGGCGTAGTAGGCCGCCGGGTCCTGCACCACCTTCACGATGGAGAGCGCCGTGATGGGCCGGGCCGCCGGGAACATCTTCTCGTAGACCTGGGCGCGGATCTTCTCGAGCTGGTTGCCGATCCGGGCGACGAGCCCGGGGTTGGTGAAGTCCACCGACTGGTCGTAGAGGACCACGTAGTGCTCCGTCTTGGAGTGCTTCCACCCCCGGGGGAGGTTGGCGATGGCCTTCTCCGCCCAGGCCTCCTCGGCGCTGGACCCCCGGAGCTTCTTCGCCAGCTCCGCCTCCGCCTTCCGCATGACCTTGTCGGGGAGGATGCGCAGGGAGCGGGTCGATGACCGGTAGGCCCCCCGCAGGTCCCGGACGAAGTCCTTCCCGTCGGGGGCCTCGTAGAGCACCGCCACCTCGAAGGCGCCCCGCCGCACGGACGAGCCGTGGAGGAGCATCCGGGACCCGTCCCGCCGCAGGAGCCAGCCCTCGTAGAGGACGCCCTGGTCGTCGCCGAACTTCGCCGGCGTGCCCGACAGGACGAGGGACTCCCCCCGCGCCTTGCAGCTCTTCGTCGCCATCTCCTGCCAGGCGTCGAAGGACGCCAGGCCCTTTCCGAACATCTCCTCCGTCGTGCGGGGGGCGCGGGGCTCCCCGGGCTTCGGCCCGGGCTTCGGCCCGCCCTCCCCGCCCGCGTCCTCCGTCGCCACGGGCCGGGCCGCCTCGCCGAAGAAGGACCCGAACCGGAGGACCGTGCACTCCGCCCCCTTCCAGTCGGGGTCCTTCGAGTACCAGCCGCCGGCGTCGTTGCGGGCGAGGGGATCGTCGGGGTTCTTCTTCGCCTTCGGCTCCCAGCCGCGGAGGGGCTGGATGGAGAAGCCGATGGACCGGTCCTCCCACGCCTTCTCGCTCACGGCGGCGGTGCCCGCGGCGGCCGGGGGAATCCCGAGGGCCGCGACGAAGGCGATGAGGATCAGGGGCCGGGTCATGGCGGGATTGTACCGGGGGGAGCGCCCCGCCGGCCGGGGGGTTGTCAGAGAATCTGTGTATATCTGACATCCAGTCCGTTAATCATGAAGGCCCCGGTGCCGGGCATGGGACCGGGACCACCACCCACCCGAGGAGGGACGCATGGCCGGCATGCAGACGGGACGCGCCTGGACGCTCGCGGCGGCGGGGGCGGCGCTCGCCCTCGCGGCCCCGACCGCCGCGGCGCAGGACGACGCGGTGAAGGACCTGCAGAAGCGCGTGCAGGAGCTGGAGTCGAAGCTCGCCGGCGGCGGGGCCCCGGCCCCGGCGGAGACGACGGTCGCCGACTACCTGGAGAAGGGTGTCCCGACGAAGAAGGGCAACTCCCTCATCAGGTTCTACGGCTTCCTCCGCCTCGACGCGATCTTCGACGATTCCGCGCCGAACAACACCCAGACCATCGGCTGGGTGAAGTCCGAGGACCCGGGGGCCGCGGGCGGGGTCCAGAAGAACAACGAGTCCCTCACCATCCACCCCCGCCTGACCCGCTTCGGGTTCGACCTCGACGCCGGGAAGGTCGCCTCCCTGAACGACGCGAAGGTCACCGGCAAGATGGAGGTGGACTTCTACAACAACGGCCTCGCCGGGCAGTCGGAGTCGCGCTCCGCGCTCCGCATGCGCCACGCCTACGTCGACCTCGACTGGGGCACGAACGCGCTGCGCGCCGGGCAGACCTCCGACCTCATCAGCCCTCTGTGGCCCGTCGTCAACCCCGACATGGTGATGTGGGGCGCCGGCAACCTCGGCGACCGCCGGCCCCAGGTCCGCTGGACCCACACCATGGCCCAGGGCGAGAACAAGCTCACCGCGGCCGGGCTCGTCGGCCTGACGGGCGCCGTGGACAACCAGAACCTCGACGCGCCCGGCGACACGGTCCGGGACGGCGAGGAGTCGGCGATGCCCACCCTCCAGACCCGCGTCGCCTGGTCCTTCGCCGCCGGCAAGGGCAAGGCCGAGGCCGGGGCGTGGGGCTCCTTCGCCCGCGAGCACACCACGGCGAAGTTCGCCGGGGAGGACAAGTTCGAGAGCACGGCGCTCGGCATCGACCTCATGCTGCCCCTCGGCGAGCAGTTCCACCTCAAGGGCGAGGCGTGGCGCGGCCGCAACCTCGACGACATCCGCGGCGGCATCTTCCAGGGCGTGAACACGACGACGGGGAACGAGATCCACTCCCAGGGCGGCTGGGTCGAGGTCGGCTACAACGTCTCGAAGTCGATCCTCCTCGCGGCCGGCTTCACCGAGGACAACCCGGACGGGAGCGACCTCGGCGCCGGCGGCCGGGACCGCAATCGCGTCGTCTACGCCGCGGTCCACTTCAACTACGACCCCGTGGAGTTCGGCCTCGACTTCATGAACTGGCACACGCGCTTCAAGGGCCAGAGGGGCGGGCTCGACCACCGCTTCCAGGCCTACATCCAGTACAGCTTCTAGGAGGTCCCATGCGACCGACGATCGCTCTCGTCCTCGCCGCCGCTGCGGCGGGGTGCGCCTCGGCGCCGTCCGGCGCCCTGCCCCACGGCGGATCCGCCTCCTTCTCCGCGAGGAACGCCTTCACCGTGACCCCCCCCGCGGGGGCGAGGACGGTGAAGTGCTGGTTCGCCATGCCGCAGGGGGACGACGACCAGGAGGTCTCCACCGTCACCGTCAGCGCGCCCTACGACCACCAGGTGGTCGCCGACGACCAGGGGAACTGGTTCGTCTACGTCGAGGCGAAGGGCGGCGACCTGAAGCCGTTCGAGGTCGTGCAGGAGTTCGACGTCAAGCGCTGGGAGATCCGCACGAAGCCCGACGCCTCCCGGACGAGGCCCCTCAACGACGCCGAGAAGAAGGAGTTCGCCGCGTACCTCGAGCCCGACGCCCACGTCCCCGTCGGGGGGGAGTTCGCGAAGGTCGCGAAGGAGGCCACGGGCGGGGAGAGGAACCCCGTCCTCGCCTCCCGCAGGCTCTACGACTGGACCCTCGGGAACGTGGAGTACTGGGTCAAGCACCCCGACCGCCTCAAGGCCTCCCCCGTCGGGAGCGCCGAGTACTGCATGACGGAGAAGACCGGGAACTGCACCGACTTCCACTCCCTGTGGGCGTCCCTGGCCCGCTCCTCCGGAATCCCCACGCGGATGGTCTACGGCTCGTTCTTCAAGAAGGACCTCGACGGGAAGGACGCCGACCAGAGCTACCACTGCTGGATCGAGTTCTGGTCCCCGGGCATCGGCTGGACCCCCCACGACGTCGCCATCGCCGACATCTACGCGGGCGACTTCGCGATCGACGACGGCAACCGGGAGAAGGTGTCGCTGACGACGGCCGACGGCTACTCCGGGAAGGACCCGGCGAAGGTGGACTACTACTTCGGCTCCATCGACGCCCGCCGGGTGGTCTGGAACCGGGGCCGCGACCTGAAGCTCGCCGGGGCCTCCGGCCCGGTGAACGCGCTGCCCAAGGCCTACGTCGAGGCCGACGGGAAGCCGCTGAAGGAGAAGGAGGGCTGGACGCGCAAGCTCACGTTCCAGGGCAGGCCGTAGGGCCTTCCGGTTACCCTGAGGCGGGCATGGTGGACGACGAGGGCTCGACCATGGTGCTGGCCGAGAAGGCCGACTACGATGCCGGCGATCTCGCCTGCGGCGAACTCCTGATCGAGCTGCGGAAGCGGATGCTGGGGCTCGAGCCCGGGGACATCCTGCGGGTGCGGGCCACCGATCCGGCGGCCCCCCTCGACATCCCGGCCTGGTGCTGGACGACGGGGCACCGGCTGGAGCAGGAGAGGCACCCGCTGTACTGGATCCGCAAGAAGGAGGGCTGACCGATGGCCGAGAAGATGTGCGTGAGCCTGAGCTTCTCCAAGTACAACTGCGACAAGGAGACCGTCGCCTTCGTCATCGCCAACGCCGCCGTCGCCTCCAACCGCGAGACCCTCGTCTTCCTGAGCACCGAGGGGGTGCGGCTGGCGGTCGCCGGCTACGCCGACGACATCAAGGAGGAGGGCTTCTCCCCCCTCAAGGACCTCATCAAGTCCTTCACCGACGCGGGAGGGAAGATCTTCGTCTGCTCCCCCTGCGTGAAGAAGCGCGGCCTCGCCGACGCGACCCTCGTCCCCGGCGCGACCATCGTCGGGGGGGCGAAGCTCGTCGAGTTCCTCTCCGGCGGGACCCCCTGCTTCTCGTACTAGCGCCATGACCGGCGGCCCCCGCGCCGACGCCGTCTGCGACGGCGGCGATCTCGACTGCGGGAGCGGCCTGCTGCTGATCATCCGCCGGGCCATGGACCCCCTGCCCGGGGGCGGACTCCTCGAGGTGCGCAGCCGCGAGCGCTCCGTCGCCGAGGACCTCCCGGCTTGGTGCCGCATGGTCGGCCACGGGATGGAGGGGACGGCGCCGGGCGAGGGCGGGTCCGTCTCCTACTTCGTCCGCAAGGGGGCGGCGGATCCCGGGCTCGCCGCCGACATGGAGCGGGCCCGCTCCCACGCCTGGACCGTGCGCGTCCGCTGGAAGGAGGGGATGCGGGCGACGGCCTTCGCCCGCAACCACGCCGTCCCCGTGGGCCAGCCCGCGAGCCTCGACACGGCCGACCCGGCCCCCGCGGCGGTGGAGGTCCTCCTCTCCGCCCTCGGCGGATGCCTCGCCGTCGGCCTCCAGATGCGCCTGTCCCGGCGGGGAGCGGCGGTCCGCCACCTCGAGGTGGCGCTCCGCGCCCGGGCCTCGAACCTCCTCGTCTTCCTCGGCGCCGAGGACGAGGGGAACCCGGGCCTGGAGCGCATCGAGGGCACGGTCTACGTGGACGCCGACGCGGACGAATCCGCCCTCCGGACGGCATGGGAGGAGACGGTGCGGCGCTCCCCCGTGGCCCAGACGATTCTCCGCGGCACGCCGATCTCCCTCGAGGTGAAGGCCACGTGACCCTCCCGCTCTTCCCGGTGACGACCATCGGCTCGTGGCCCCGGCCGAAGTACCTCCTCGACGCGACGAAGCGGAGGGACCCCGACCTCGCGGCGATCCGGGACCGCGCCGCGGAGGAGGCGATCCGCGCGCAGGCCGGCGCCGGCGCCGACCTCCTCTGCGACGGGGAGCAGCGCCGGGACAACTTCTACTCCTTCCTCTGCGAGCGGGTGGAGGGGATGCGGCTCATGACCATGGCCGACCTCCTCGACTACGTGGAGGACAAGGCCGGGTTCGAGGCGATGCTCTCGGCCCTCGACGTGCCCGCCTACGCCATGCGCAACCCGACCATCGTCGGCCCGCTGAAGGCCCGGGGCTCCCTCGTGCTGGAGGACGTGCGCTTCCAGCGCCGCATCTCCCCCCTGCCCGTGAAGGCCACGCTCCCGGGGCCCTACCTCCTCTCCCGCTCGACCTGGGTGAAGGGGCTCTCGGATTCGACCTACCCGACGCGGGAGTCCCTGGCCGACGCGGTCGTGGCGCTGCTGCGGGAGGAGCTGCGCCTGCTGGCCGCCGAGGGGGTCGAGTACGTGCAGTTCGACGAGCCGGTGCTCTCGGAGGTCGTGCTGGCGGGGAAGTCGGCCACGCGGACCTTCATGTGCGCGGCGCTGGCGGCCAAGTCGAGCCCGACGGGCGAGATGGAGCTGGCGGTGGACCTCCTGAACCGGGTCGTCGAGGGGATCGAGGGGCCCGTGGTCGGCGTCCACGTCTGCCGGGGGAACTGGAGCCGGAAGGACGACGTCCTCCTCTCGGGCTCCTACGACCCGCTGATGCCGTGGTTCGCCCGGATGCGCCTGGGGTTCTTCGCCCTGGAGTGGGCGACGCCGCGGGCGGGGCCGGTCGAGGTGCTCGGACTCCTGCCGAAGTCCGCGATCCTCGGCTTCGGCGCGGTGAACCCGCGCACCGAGCAGGTCGAGGACCCGCAGACCATCGCCCTCCGGGTGCGGAGGGTCGCGTCGATCCTCGGTCCGGAGCGGGTCCACCTCAACCCCGACTGCGGGTTCGGGACCTTCGCCGAGCGGCCGGTGAACGACGCCGACACGGCGCGGCGCAAGGTCGAGGCCCTGGCGCAGGCGGCGCGGATCCTCCGGAAGGGGTGACCATGGCGGGACGGTTCTGCGTGGTGCTGCGGCACGCCGGGGACGACGCCGACGCGGCGACGATGGCCTTCATCACCGCCGCGGCCGCCGCCGCCTCGGAGAAGGAGACCCTGGTGTTCCTCACGATGGAGGGGGTGCGCCTCTCGCAGGAGGGGGCGATCGGGAAGGTCCGCGAGCCGGGCCTCCCGCCGCTGCGCGAGGTCGTGGACGGGTACCTCGCCGCCGGCGGCACGATCCTCGCCTGCGGGACGTGCGTGAAGAAGCGCGGCCTCGGCGGCGGGGAGCTCGAGCCGGGTGTGACCGTGGCCGGGGCCCCGGCCCTGGTGGCCTTCCTCTCCGGGGGGGCGCCGAGCGTCACCTTCTGAGAGAATGGGGGCGTGGCGCCCCCCTTCCCCCGCATCGCCGACGGGACCCTCCTCCTCTACCGGCTCTTCGACGTGGCCGAGGACATCGACCTCGACCGCGCGGAGCGGATGCTGGCCGGCGAGGGGGCGCGGCTGAAGCTGGCCGGGGAGCGCGTCGGCTTCCTCGACCTGCCCGAGCGGCCGCTGACGGTCGCCCTCGGCCCCCGCGAGGTCGCGCTGGAGGGGGGGACGGTCCTGCGGGGGACCGCCATGGTCCGCATCTTCGGCCTCGGGGTCGCCAGCGTCCGCTACGAGGTGCCGATCCCCCCGGGCGCGGGGCCCGAGGATCTCGCCGGGACCATCCGCGCCGCCTCCGACAGCAAGGCCCTCGAGAAGGCCGCCCGCACCGAGGCCGAGGGGCTGTGCGCCCGCCTCGGCGCGGCCCTCGTGAACCCCTGGTCCTCGCCGCTCTTCGAGACCTACTCCGTCGTCTTCGCCCGGAGGCTCGAGGAGGGCCGCGTCCCCGACGACGCCGCGGGGCAGGACCTCGCGCGGGTGCTGCTCGGGGAGCCCCCGTCCGTGACCCTCTCCCCCCGCACCGTCGAGGACGTGACGCGCCACCGCTTCTCCTACGACGCCGAGGATCTCTGCGTCATCGACTGGGACGCCGCCTTCGTCCTGGAGCCCTCGGGGGACCGGTCCGTGGCCGACGTGCTGGAGCTCGCCTCGGCACAGCTGCTGGAGCTGCGCTACTACGACGACCTCTTCGAGAAGGAGCTGGTCGGGGTGGCGGAGCTCCTCGGCCGCCCGCGCGCGGCGAGCGCGTGGCTGTTCGTGGGGCGGTACGGGCGGGTGACGCGGCGGATCCAGCACCGGGTCGTGGACAGCGTGGAGTTCATCGCGCGCGTGGAGAACGCGGTGCGCGTGGTGGGCGACCTCTACCTCGCGCGCATCCACCGCGCCGCGGTCGAGCGCTTCCGCATCCAGGAGCTGACCGCCGAGGTCATCCGCCGCCAGGAGGTCGCCACCCGCGTCGCCGGCCTCCTCCACAGCGAGGCCAGCTCCACCCTCGGCCACGTGCTGGAGGCGACGATCATCCTCCTCATCGTCTTCGAGATCGCCATGGCCTTCTGGCCGAAGTAGCCCCGGAGGACGCCCCATGCCCGCCCGCCGCCGCCCGAAGCCACCCGTCCCCCTCCTCCACCAGGTCCTGTGGAACGAGAACGCCGATCTCGCGGCCGCGTGCCTCGCCCACCCCTTCGTGCGGGGGCTGGCCGACGGGTCGCTCCCGCGCGCCGCCTTCAAGCGGTACATCGCGCAGGACGTCTTCTTCCTCGACGCCTACTTCCGCGCCTACGCGCTGGCCGCGGCGCGGATCACGAACGACCCGGAGCGGGCGCGGGCCTTCCACCGGCTGATGGGCGGGGTGCTGGAGGAGGTCCGCCTCCACGAGGCCTACGCCAGGTCCCTCGGCATCGACATCCGCCGCGTGACCCCGTACCCCTGCGTCCGGGACTACACCGACTTCCTCCTGCGCACGGCGTGGCACGAGGGGCCCGGGGAGACCGTGGCGGCGATGACGCCGTGCATGCGGCTCTACTCGTGGCTCGGGAAGGCGCTGCGGCCGGGCCTCCGGAAGCGGCACCCCTACGCCCGCTGGATCGAGAACTACGGCAGCCCGGGGTTCGAGGCCCTGGCGGCGGAGCTGGAATCCCTCCTCGACCGCCTCGCGGCCGACCGGCAGCCGACGCGGGACGCCTACCGCTACGCGCTGCAGTGCGAGGTGGAGTTCTTCACGGCGCCGCTCGGAGCGTAGTCCCCCGGATTTATTTGTTGTAACACGCATTCCCGTGGCAGGATGGTCCGCGCCATGGGAACGATCCTCCTCCGCCGCCTGGAGATGACGCGACCCTTCGCGCGCCCCGTCGAGGACGCGGTGGTGAACGTCATGGTCGCGGCCGCAGCCCTGGAGCGGGAGTTCGATCTCCTCCTGCGGCCCCTCGACCTGACGGACTCCCAGTACAACGTCCTCCGCATCCTCCGCGGCGCCCGGCCCGACGGCCACCCGAGGGACGCCGTCGCCCGCCGCATGGTGCGCCCCTCCCCCGACGTGACGAGGTTCCTCGACCGGCTGGAGGCGCGGGGCCTCGTCGCCCGCACCCGGGGGACGGAGGATCGCCGCCGATCCGTCGCCCGGATCACCGGGGCGGGGCTCGCGCTGCTCGCACGCGCCGACCGGATCCTCGAGGGCCGCTTCGACGCCCTGGAGAAGCGCCTGCCCCCGGCCCGGGCGCGGGCCCTCTCCCGCCTGTGCGAATCGCTGTACGGGGGGGGCGCGTGACCTCCCCCGTCCCCCCTTTTCCCCCTATACGTGTTATAACACGGAAAGGAATCGCCATGGTCCTCCCGAAGTGGACGCTCCCCGTCCTCCGCACCGGCTCCGACTCCGGCGCCCTGATCGCCCGCGTCGCCCTGGGAGCGGTCATGCTCCCCCACGGCGCCCAGAAGCTGCTCGGGTGGTTCGGCGGCCACGGATTCTCCGGAACGATGGGCTTCCTGACCGGGGACGCGGGCCTTCCCTGGATCGTGGCCCTGACGGTGATCCTGGCCGAGTCCCTCGGCGCGGCGGCCCTCGTCCTCGGGCTGTTCGGCCGGGTCGCCGCCCTCGGCATCGCGGCGGTGATGATCGGGGCGATCGCGACGGTCCACGCCGGCCACGGCTTCTTCATGAACTGGTACGGGAGCCGGAAGGGCGAGGGCTTCGAGTACCACCTGCTGGCCCTCGGCCTGGCCGCCGTCGTCCTCGTGCGCGGCAGCGGCGCGCTGTCCCTCGACCGGGCGCTGGGGGGCGGGAGGGAGTGAGGCCGCTCACTCCACGGAGAAGGTCCGCATCGAGAGGTTCCCGTGGGCGAAGCCCTCGTGGACGTCGCGGACCCTCTCCCCCTCGGCGGCGGCGCCCAGGATCACGAACAGCGGGTCGAAGTGCTCCGTCGTCGGGACGGCGAGATCGACGTGCGGCGCTTCCCCGCGATAGCGCATCAACCCCGCCAGGTCCCCCCTGCCGGCGCGCTCCCGGGCCCAGTCGTCGAACTCCCTCGCCCAGGGGTCCACCGGGGCGTCCTTCCCCGGGTGCAGGAGCCGCAGGTTGTGCACCACGCCGCCGCTCCCGACGAGGAGGACCCCCCTGTCGCGGAACGGGGCGAGCGCCGCGCCGACCTCCGCCAGGCCCTCGGGCCCGATGCCCGAGGGGAGGGAGACCTGGACCACCGGGATCTCCGCTTCCGGGAGCATCCGCAGGAGCGGGATCCAGACGCCGTGGTCCCAGCCGCGCCTCTCCTCGAGGACCGCGGGGCGGCCTCCCGCCTTGACCGCGGCGGCGAGGTCGCGGGCGAGGGAGGGGTCGCCGGGGGCGGAATAGGCGAGGGCGTACAGTTCCTCCGGGAAACCGAGGAAGTCGTGGACGAGCGGCGGCCGCTCCTGCGCCGTGACCCGCACGGGCACCGGCCCCTGCCAGTGGGCCGAGACCACCGCCACGGCCCGCACCCCGGAGAGGGCGCGGCCGAAGGAGCGCAGGGCCTCCGTGTAGCCGTCGTCCTCGACGGCGGTCATGGGGGAGCCGTGGGAGATGAACAGGAGGGGCGTGGCCATCCGGCGAAGCCTAGCCGCCGGGGGCCTCCCGGGACACAATGAGGGGGGAGGAGCGACACCATGAAGACGATCGACTGCGGCGGCTGCGGCGCGACCCTCGACGTGAGCGAGTTCGCCCCGGGCACGGAGTTCGCCTGCGGGGGCTGCGGGGGGAACCTGAAGGTCCCCGCCTCGAAGCCCGCCGCGAAACCCGCCGCGAAGGCGCATTCCGCCCCGGCCCGCGCGGCGCGCCGCCGCGAATCCGCCCCCGCCGCGGAGGGGAAGGCGGCCGCCCCGGGCTCGAAGAAGACGGTCGTCGTCGCCGCCTGCGCCGGCGGCGCCCTCCTCCTCGGCGTCGGGCTGTTCCTCGCGCTCCGGAAGAAGGAGCCCGCCCCGGCCCCGGCCCCCGAGGTCGTGCAGCTGAAGCCGAAGGCCCCGCCGAAGAAGGAGCTCCCCCCCGAGGAGGCCGAGTGGCTGGCGGCGAAGACCACGGCGGAGAAGGACGCCATCGCCGAGCGGCGCACCCTCGAGGCCCGGACCTCCGACGCCGCCTCGAAGGAGCTGTTCCAGTTCCTCGTCCTGAAGGGCCGCACCGACCTCGCGAAGAACGTGGCCAAGGCCCGCGTCGAGGCCGACCCCGAGAGCCCCTGGGGCAACGAGACCCTCGGCCGCGTGAACGCCGGGCCCGCCTTCGCGGAGCTGGAGCCCCACGCGGCGAACCTCGACCTCGTCCCCCCGAGCGGGTGGGACCGCCTGAAGAAGCGCATCGCCGACAAGAGGCAGTGGGTCGAGGTCGAGGAGAAGAGGCAGTACGAGGAGGACCTCGCCGCGGCGCGCAAGCAGGTCAAGGCCCTCGAGGACCCCTGGTACAAGGAGGCCCTGCAGGTCGTGGCGGAGATCCGCGCCGACCCGCGGTACCACCCGAAGTTCACCCCCGTGGACTTCATCGCCCTGCCGCCCTACCTCGTCATGGCCCAGCACCAGAAGGACCCCGCCCGGCACGCCACGGTCAACGTGCTGGGGAACCACTCGAAGTTCTTCAAGTGCCTCACCACCGAGTTCCTGAAGATCATGGGGGAGGCCGGCCTCTCCACGCCGACGGTCCAGGAGATGGGCAATCCCGTCCTCAAGGCCTTCGTCTTCGTCGATCGGTCCAACTTCGACGTCTGGCACGGGGACCAGGGCAACAGCGAGTGGCTGAAGGGGGTCCGCGCCTACTACTCCTGGGGCGGCGACCAGTTCATGATGATGTACGACACCGGCGCCTCCGGGGCGCTGCAGGACGACGACACCTGCACCGCCTTCCACGAGGCCACCCACCAGCTCGTCCACTACTACCGGAAGTACTACCTCACGCAGAAGCTCCGCGAGAAGAACCCCGAGCAGCCCGACCTCGACCTCCGCGACGGGCGCCTCCACGGGCAGGCCCACTGGTTCGGCGAGGGCTTCGCCGAGTTCTTCGGCGCCGCCGACCGCATTTCGAGCCAGACCGGGGAGTGGAGGCTGATGCGCCCCCTCCAGTCCCGCCTGCGCGAGTGGGGGGACCCCATCGTCCGCAAGGTCGAGGACCAGTGGACCCTCGAGGAGGTCATCCAGATGAAGGGCAAGATGCACATGGAGATGATCGCCCGGAAGAAGTGGCCCGATCGCCACCAGGGGATGACCTCGCTCTTCTACTGCCAGGCCTGGGCCCTCAACCACTACCTCTACTTCGGCAAGGACGGGGCGTACCGCGCGAAGTACCTCAAGGTCGTCCACGAGGAGATGACCTGCAACTCCGGGTCGGAGATGTTCTTCCGCGTCATGGAGGCGGGCGACGGCGAGGCGCGCAAGAAGTGGATCGAGGAGCTCGAGCACGAGCTGAAGGACTACGTGCGGAAGCTGTTGAGGGGCCTCAAGTAGGGGCGACCCTTCGGGTCGCCCGGCCGTTCCACGCGAACCGGACGCCATCGGCCTCGTAGGGGCGACCCTTCGGGTCGCCCGGCCGTTCCACGCGAACCGGACGCCATCGGCCTCGTAGGGGCGACCCTTCGGGTCGCCCGGCCGTTCCACGCGAACCGGACGCCATCGG
>CAZWGT010000065.1:1020-14121 GCA_964633345.1 uncultured Planctomycetota bacterium | reverse complement strand
CTGCATCGCGCTCTACATCCTCGGGATGGCGGCCGAGCACGCCTTCGGCTGGAGGCGGATGGTCCCCGCCTACCTCGCCGCGGGCCTGGCGGGCTCCGTGGCGAGCGTCCTCGTCGAACCCCGCCCGACCGTGGGAGCGTCGGGGGCGATCTTCGGACTCATGGGCCTCGTCATCGTCATGCTCCGCCGGAACCGGGACCGTCTCTACGTCCGGGACGGGCGCATCGGCGTGGTCCTTCTGGGCTGGGCGGCCTGGTCCGTCGCGACGGGATTCCTCGACCCCCAGATCGCCAACTTCGCCCACCTCGGCGGGCTCGCGGGGGGGGCGCTGGCCGCCGTCCTCGTCCGCCCGCCGCTCCTCGACGCCGGCCCGTCCTCCCCCGGATCCGGTTGACACCCCCCGGGGGGGCGGCTATGTTCCCGCCATGCCCGCCCTCCGGACCGGCCCCCGAATCGCCGCGCCCCGCCGCGTGGGAACGGACCCTCCCGCCCCCGGGGCCCGCCGTCCGTCCACCCCGTAGCCGCCCACGTCCGCGCCTCCGGTCTCCCACGAGGGTTCCATGCTCCCGTCCGATGCTCCCGCCCCGCCCGCGGGCCGCCGCTTCGGCCCCGCCGCCGTCGCCTGGACCGCCGCCGCCGTCGCCGCCGCCGCGGCCTCGGCCGCCTTCGGCGCGTCGGGGCCGGACGGCTTCGCCCTGTTCTCGGGCGCCGTCCCCTTCGAGTTCGTCCTCTTCGTCCTGACCCTGGTCGGCGTGGCGCTCTTCCACCACCACACCCTCGCGGTGGCCGCCGGCGGGCTCGCCGCGGTGCTGGCCTACAAGGTCCTCTTCGTGGACGCGTTCCAGCCGGTCTCCCACTTCCTCCACGAGTGGCGCATCGTCGCCAACCTCCTCGGCCTCCTGGTCGGCTTCGCCATCCTCGCGAAGTACTTCGAGGATTCGGGGGTTCCGCGTTGGATCCCCCGGATCCTCCCGGACCGCGGCCCCTGGGGCGGGTTCGTCCTGCTCTGCTACGTCTGGATCCTCTCGTCGTTCCTCGACAACATCGCGGGCGCGATGATCGGCGGGGTCATCGCCCGTACGGCCTTCCGCGGGAAGGTCTCGGTCGGGTACCTCGCCGCCATCGTCGCCGCCAGCAACGCCGGCGGGGCGTGGAGCGTCGTCGGCGACACCACGACCACGATGATGTGGATCGCCGGTGTCCCGGCGGCCGGCGTCTTCGACGCCATCCTCCCCAGCGCCGTCGCCCTGCTCTGCTTCGGCCTCGTCGCCAGCGCCGCCCAGCAGAGGTACTCCCCGATCGTCGCGGAGGATCGGACGGAGGCGATCGCGATCGACGGAGGGAGGCTGGCCATCGTCGCCCTGATCCTCGCCGGGGCGATCGCCACCAACCTCCTCCTGGACTTCCCGGCCGCGGGCGTCTGGGGGGCGATCCTCCTCGGCGCGCTGCTCCGCGCCCCCACCTGGCACGAGATCCCCGGCGCCGCCAAGGGCGCCGTGTTCCTCCTGTCCCTGGTCCTCTGCGCCTCGATGATGCCGGTGAAGTCCCTCCCCGAGCCGGGCTGGGCGTCCACCTTCGTGCTCGGCTTCGTGTCCGCGGTCTTCGACAACATCCCCCTGACCAAGCTGGCCCTGAACCAGGGCGGTTACGACTGGGGCGTGCTGGCCTACGCCGTCGGTTTCGGCGGCTCGATGATCTGGTTCGGCTCCTCGGCCGGCGTGGCCATCTCCAAGGACTTCCCCGACGCCCGCGACACGGGCCGCTGGCTCCGGGAGGGGTGGTTCGTGGGGGCCGCCTACGTCGTCGGGTTCCTCGCCATGGTCCTCACGCTGGGATGGAGGCCCATCCCCAAGCCCGCGGACTTCGACGTCGGTGACCGGGTGGCCGGGCTCTCGATCGAGCTCGTTCCCGGGGGCACGTGGGAGCCCGGGCGCTCGCGGGGGAAGGCCACGGTCCTCCTCTTCACCGATTCCGGGAGCGAGGAGAATCTCGATCTCCTCCACGGACTGGAGGATCTCTCCCGTGGACGGAAGCCGGAGGAGCTGTCCGTCCTCGGGGTGCTCCACGACACGACGAAGGACCGGGCGCGCGCGGCCGTCCTGGCCGAGAAGTTCACGGTCCCCATCGGGAGCGAATCGGGGGAGGAGGTCTTCCGACGGTTCATGCAGCGGGGGGAGGTCCACACGACGATCCTGGACGGCGATGGTCGCGTCGTGTACACCGCGGACGGATTCGACGGCGAAGCGGTGGAAGAGGCCCTGGCCAAGATGAGAGAGGGGAAGTAGCGTGCCGGACCAGGCAGCCGGAAAGGAGCCGAGATGTACACCGTTCTCGCCGCCGGCGGCATGGAGACCTTGCCCGCCACGCTCCTCCTCCTGTCGCTCATCCTCCTGACCGCCAAGGTCGGCGGGCTCCTGGCGAGCCGGCTCGGCACCCCCGTCGTGCTCGGGGAGCTCGCGGCGGGGATCGTGATGGGGATCGCGGGCCGGTCGGGGCTGGGCGGCCTGCCCGACATCGCCCACGATCCGTTCGTCGCCTTCCTCGCCGAGATCGGCGTCATCCTCCTCCTGTTCGAGGTGGGGGTGGAGAACACCGTGTCGCGGCTGATGTCCGTCGGCATCCCCGCGCTCCGGGTCGCGATCCTGGGCGTGGCGGTCCCGTTCGTCCTGGGGTGGGGCGTCGCGGCCCTCCTGCTGCCGGGGTCGCCCGCCATCCTGCACGCGTTCATCGGAGCGACGCTGTGCGCGACGAGCGTCGGCATCACGGCGCGGGTCCTGCGGGACGCCGGGCGATCGGACTCCGCCGAGGGCCGGACGATCCTCGGCGCGGCCGTGATCGACGACGTCCTGGGCCTGATCATGCTCGCTGTCGTGGTGAGGCTCGCCTCGGGGACCGTCGCCGACATCGGCGCGACCGCGATGATCGCCATGGGGGAGGCGGTGCTGTTTCTCGTCGTCGGGGTCGGCGCGGGGGTACTCTTGTCGAAGCCCCTGTTCCGGCTCGCGGCGCGGCTGCGCCTCTCGGGGATGCTCCTCACGCTGTCCCTGTCCCTGTGCTTCACGTTCGCCTGGGGGGCCCACGCCGCGGGACTCGCCCCCATCGTGGGGGCGTTCGCCGCGGGCCTCGTCCTGGAGCCGGCCCACTCCGAGCTGTTCCGGGGCAACGGGGAGGCGAACTCGATCGAGCATCTGCTCCACCCGCTTTCGGCGTTCCTGGTCCCCGTGTTCTTCGTCCACGTGGGAACCCAGGTGGACGTGATGGCATTCCTCGATCCCTCCGTCCTCGGTCTCGGGGTCGCGCTCTCCGTCGTCGCCGTGGCGGGGAAGCAGGCCTGCGCATTCGGGGTCTCGAAGGGGACGGACGGCTGGGCGGTGGGCCTCGGCATGGTCCCCCGTGGCGAGGTCGGACTCGTCTTCGTGAGCGCCGGATCGGCCCTCGTCGTGGAGGGCGTTCCGCTCCTCGACGTCCGCACGGGCGCCGCCATCGTCCTCATGGTCGCGGCGACCACGCTGGTCGGGCCCTACCTGTTCGCAGCGAGGCTGCGGAAGACGGCCGCCGCGGCCTGAGCCCGGCGGGCCGCGCGGCGGGGCTCGCGTTCGCATGGAATCGCGCCCGGATCCCCGGCGGGTCCGGCGCAGCAGGGCCGATCCGAGGGATCGAGCCTGCAGGAAGGAAACCGATGAAGGATTCTCCGATCTTCTGCGTCATGGGCGCCGGCCACGGCGGCCTGGCGATGGCGGGCCACCTGGGACTGATGGGATTCGAGGTCCGCCTGTTCAACCGGACGCCCGCCCGCCTCGAGGCCATCCGTGAGAGGGGCGGGATCCAGCTCAGCGGGGAGGTCTCGGGATTCGGGAAGGTGGCCCTGGCCACCGACGATCCCGGCGAGGCCGTCCGCGGGGCCGACGTGGTGATGGTCGTCGTTCCCGCGACGGCCCACCGGTACATGGCCGAGGCCTGCGCGCCCCACCTCCGCGAAGGCCAGATCGTCGTCCTCTGTCCCGGCAGGACCCTGGGGGCCCTGGAGTTCCGCCAGGTGCTCAATCGCCTGGACTGCAGGGTGGACGTCACGATCGCGGAGACGCAGACCTTCCTCTACGCGAGCCGCGTCGCCGGCCCCGGACAGGCGGTCGTCTTCGCCGTGAAGAACTTCATCCCCCTGGCGACCCTGGAGGCGCACCGGATCCCGGCCTGCCTCTCGGTCGTCCGGAAGGCCTTCCCCCAGTTCATCCCCGGGGACAACGTGCTCAAGACCGGGTTCAACAACATCGGCACGGTCCTGCATCCCGCCCTCATGGTCCTCAACACGGGATGGGTGGAGGACCCGATCGACTTCGAGTTCTACTACCAGGGGACGTCCGCGGCCGTGTCGAAGGTCCTCGAGCGCCTCGACGCGGAGCGGGTCGCCGTGGCCGCCGCCCTGGGCATCCGCGGGATGACCGCACGGGAGTGGCTGTACTTCGCCTACGACGCGGTGGGAAGGACCATCCTCGAGGCGATCCACGCCAACCCCGGCTACAGGGGGATCCTCGCGCCCCACCGCATGAACATGCGCTACCTGACCGAGGACGTGCCGTGCAGCCTCGTCCCGATGAGCTCCATCGGGCGGTGCTTCGGCGTCCCCACGCCGACGATGGACTCCGTCATCCACATGGCGTCCACGCTCCTCGACGTGGACTTCTGGAAGGAGGGCAGGACCATGGACTCCCTCGGCCTCGCCGGGATGGACGTCCGGAGCATGAGGCTCCTGGCCATCGGGGAAGCCCGATGACCCGGGGGACGATCCTCGGCGCCGCCCTCGGGCAGTGCGTCCACGTGGGGGGGCTCGACCACTTCCTGCGCCTCGCCGAGGGCCACGGGTGGAAGGCGCGATCCATGGGGGCGGCCGTCCCCCCGCGGACGCTGCTCCAGGCCGTGGCCGCCGAGCGGCCGGACGTCGTCGCCGTCTCCTACCGCCTGACCCCCGAGGACGCGGTCCCCCTGTTCCGGGAGCTGGGCGCCGGGGCGCGCGACCTGCCGGCCCCGGGCCCCCGCTGGGTGTTCGGGGGGACGCCCCCCGCGGCGGACCTGGCCCAGGCGAGCGGGCTCTTCGAGGCGGTCTTCGACGGGACGCCCTCCCGGGATCCCGAGGCCTGGATCCTCGGCGTGGCCGGGAAGGCCGGGAGGCGCGAGTTCCCCCGGGACCTGGCGTCCCGGGTGGGGGAGGCGGCCCCCGCCCCGATCCTCCGGCACCACTACGGCGAGCCGGACGTCGCCCGGACCGTCGAGGGGGCCCGGCGCATCGCCGAGGCCGGCGTGCTCGACGTGCTGTCCATCGGTCCCGACCAGAACGCCCAGGAGCACTTCTTCCGTCCCTCGGAGATGGACCCGCGCCAGGACGGGGCCGGCGGGGTCCCCGTCCGGCGGCCCGAGGACCTCCGGGCGATCGGGGAGGCGACGCGGCGCGGGAACTTCCCCCTCGTGCGCTGCTACAGCGGGACGCGGGACCTCCTCCTCTGGGCCGAGATGAGCCTCCGGGAGATCGGCAACGCCTGGGCGGCCATCCCGCTGTGCTGGTACTCCGAGATGGACGGGCGGAGCAAGGTCCCGTTCCCGGACGCCATCCGGGAGAAGCAGGCCGCCATGCGGTGGCACGCGGAGCGCGGCGTGCCCGTCGAGGTGAACGAATCCCACCAGTGGAGCCTCCGGGACGCCCACGACGCCCTCGCCGTGGCGATGGCGTTTCTGGCGGCCTACAACGCCCGGGCGCAGGGGGTCCGGGACTACGTGATCCAGATGATGCACAACACGCCCCCCTCGGTGTCCCCGGCCATGGACCTCGGCAAGATGCTCGCGAAGCTCGCGCTCATCCGGGAGCTGGAGGGGCCGGGGTTCCGCACGTTCCGCGAGGTCCGCGCGGGGATCACGAGCCTTCCCCACGACCCCGACGAGGCGAAGGGCCACGTGGCCGCCTCGGCCGTCTACTCGATGGCGGTGCGTCCCCACATCCTCCACGTCGTGGGCTACAGCGAGGCGAACGCGGTGGCGGATCCCGGGACGATCATCGCGTCCTGCCGCATCGCCCGGGGGGCCCTGCGGCTGGCGCTGCAGGGGGCGCCCGACGCCGCCGCGGATCCGGCGGTGGCGCGGAGGAGGGACCACCTCCTGGGGGAGGCCCGCCGGATCCTGGAGGCCGTGCGGCGGCTCGGCGCGGGCGCCGCGGACCCCTGGGCGGACGCGGAGACCCTCACCCGGGCCCTCCTGCGCGGCGTCCTCGACGCGCCCCACTTCCGGGGGCACCCGCGCCTGCGGGGGGCGATCGTGACGGCCTGCGTCGACGGGGGCTGGGAGGCCATCGACCCGGAATCGCGCCGTCCGATCGGCGAGTCGGAGAGGCTCCGGGCCATCGACCCGGACCTGGCCTGACCGGGGGAGGAGGGCCCATGTGCGGATTCGCGGCCGTCGCCGGGAAGGACGATCCGGAGCTCCTCGCGTGGATGCTCGGGCGCATCGGGCACCGCGGGCCCGACGGGCGCGGGACGGCCCGGGCGGGGGACGTCCTCCTGGGGCACGCGCGCCTGGCCATCGTGGACGTGGAGGGGGGCCGCCAGCCCATGTTCAACGAGGCCGGGGACCTCGCCGTGGCCTTCAACGGGGAGATCTACAACCACCGGGAGCTCCGCGGGCCCATCGAGCCGCGCCACCGTTTCCTCACGCGCTCCGACACGGAGGTCCTCGTCCACCTCTTCGAGGAGGAGGCCGCGGACATGCTTCCGCGCCTCGACGGCATGTTCGCCCTCGCCGTGGCCGGGCCGGGGGGCCTGCTCCTGGCGCGGGACCCCCTCGGGATCAAGCCCCTCTACTACGGCACGAGGGGGGGTGCCTTCCTGGCGTCGAGCGAGCTCGGCGCGTTCCCCGCGATGGACGACCTCCGGGCCCTGCCGGCGGGCCACGCCCTCGTGGCGGGTGGGGAGCCGTGGAGGTTCGCGTATCCCTTCGCGCCGTCCGCGGCGGTGGCGGGGATCTCCCGGGAGGAGGCCGTCGCGGGGGTCCGGTGGCGGCTGGAGGAGGCGGTGCGCAAGCGCATGATGGGCGACGTGCCCGTCGGCGTCTTCCTCTCCGGGGGGCTCGACAGCAGCGTCGTGGCGGCCCTCATGCGGCCCCACGCGGATCGCCTGCTCTCGTTCACGGCGGGGATGGAGGGGGCCCCGGACCTGGAGGCCGCCCGCAGGGTCGCCGCGGACCTCGGCACGGAGCACCACGAGCTGATCTACACGGCCCAGGACGTGGAGCGCGCGCTGCCGGAGGTGGTGGCCCGTCTCGAGTCCTTCGACGCGCCGCTGGTCCGCTCCGCGATCCCCATGTGGTTCATCGCGCGCCTCGCGTCGAAGCACGTGAAGGTGGCGCTCACGGGGGAGGGCGCCGACGAGGCCTTCGCGGGCTACGCCTACCTCGCCTCCTTCGGGGGGGGCGAGGCCCTGCGCGGGGAGCTGGACCGGATCACGGAGAGGCTGCAGGACACGAACCTCCAGAGGGCCGACCGGATGACCATGGCCCACGGGCTCGAGGCCCGGGTCCCCTTCCTGGACGCGGCGCTTCTGCGGTTCGTCCGAAGGCTGCCCACGGGATACCTCGAGCCGGGCGTCGGCGGCCGGGAGAAGCGCCTCCTCCGGGACGCCGCCCTGGGGCTCCTCCCGTCCGGGATCCTCGCGCGGCCGAAGCAGAAGTTCTCCGAGGGCGCGGGCTCGGCTCACGTGGTCGCGGAGAGCCAGGCGTCGCGGATCGGCGCTGCGGAGTTCGAGTCGGAGCGGCACGTGCCGGGCGGGCCCCCCCTGCGGTCGCCGGAGGAGCTCGTCTACTACCGCCTGTGGCGGGACTCCACGGGCGGCCGGATTCCGCCGTCCCTCGTCGGCAGGACGCGGGATCCCGGCGCGGCGGTCCGGCCTTGAACGGGGCCCTGTCCGTCCTCGCCGGGATCGTCCACGACTACCTCCTCCTCTTCGCGATGGTGAACGTCGTGGGGAACCTCCCTCTGTTCGCCGATCTCACCAGGGGGATGCCCACGGATGTCCGCCTCCGCACCTTCCGCACCGCCGTGTTCACGGCCTGCTCCATCGTCGTGGCCTTCTCGCTCCTCGGGGACTGGATGCTGCGCGAGGTCTTCCGGGTCGGGATCCCGGAGTTCAAGGTGGCCGGGGGGGTCCTCGTCTTCCTCGTGGCCGTCCGGGGGATGGTGCTCGGCCCCGCCAGCAGCCTTCCGAGGATGCGCGGGGAGCCCGCGCACGTCGCGGTCTTCCCCATGGGGTTCCCGTTCCTCGCCGGCCCGGGCACGATCGTGACGGCCATCCTCCTCATGCAGAGCGAGGGGGGGCCCTGGACGGCCCTCGTGGCGATCCTCGTCTACGCCTCGGTGCTCCCCATCCTGAGGCTGTCCTTCCACCTGGAGCGGACCGTGGGGCGGATGGGGTCGCTGGTCGTCGCCCGGGTCCTGTACATCTTCATCGCCGCGAAGGCGGTGTCCTTCGTGCTGACGGGGCTGCGGCAGGCGTGGGAGGCCCGCTAGGGGCCCGCCCGCTACCTCCCCTCGAGGATGTCCGGGTTCGCGGTCCGCAGCGACTCGCGGGGCTCCCGAACCTCCGCCTCGAACCGCGCGCGGAGCGCGGGGTCACGGACCTCCGGGAGCGCCGCGACGGCCGCGTCCAGCGCCGCCCAGTCCTGGCGGTACTGCCGCCGGAGGGCGGCGATCCGGAGGAAGTCCCCTCCTCCCCCCGCGGGCCTCGCGGTGCGGTACTCCCCGGCGACGACGCGGCACGCCTCCACGAGGCGGACGAGATCCTCGAGGCCGCTCTCCGGGGTCCTCGCGAGGGTGAACCCGCCGTCCGCCTCGACGACCCCGCACCGGGCCTGCCCCGCGATCGCCCGCAGCGCGTTCCGCCACGGGACGTCCTCGATCTTCAGGGTGATCCGGACCCCGGCGAATTCCGGGGCGACGGTGATGGGGATCCCCTCGCCGGCCCCGAGCCTCACGTGGACCAGGGCCCTCTCGACCGGCTGGTCGCGGACGTCGAAGGTGCACCGGCCGGAGGCGGACCGGACCGTCGCGGGAATGCTGGGGGGATCCTGCAGGCGCGGCGGTTCCTCCGTCCCCCCGCCCGCGCACCCCGCCGCGGCGGCGGCCAGGAGGAGCGCGGCCCGGCGGACCGCGGACGCGTTCGTCATGGAGCGCACCTCCCCTTGGTGTCCGCGGGAGGATGGTACCGGGCGGGGGCCCCGGAGGAGCCGGCGTTGTGACGGGCCGGAGCCCGGCGCGATCCCGACGCTGCCACCGGCGGGGCGTGGATGTAGCATCACGGGCGGACGCGACGATCCGGAGGGTGGATCCATGCGAGGGGCATCGGGAGCGCTGGTCCTTCTGCTGGGCGCGGCCGCGGCGGCGGGCCAGCAGCCGCCGGCCGTCGATCTCCGGACGCCGTCCGCGTGGAAGGCGGGCGAGGTCGTCACGGCCGCCGTCATGGAGTCGACCCTGTCGGAGATCGAGGGGGCCGGCCTGCCCTCCGGCGCGTTCGAGACGCGGCTCGAGGCGAAGTTCGTCCGGCACTGCCTCGAGGTCTCCGCCGACGGGAAACCGCTCCGCTCGGTGCTGCGCATCGACGCGTGGTCGATGAAGGGGGCCGCCGGGACGGACCGCTGCCTCGAGGGGGCGATCGTGGAGGTCTCCCCTTCGGGCTGGCGCCTCGCGGCGGCCGCCGCCAACCCCTCGCGGGCGGCGCGGCGCTGGCTCGACCGGCGGTTCGGGCCCGACGGCGGCTTCTGCGGCGGCCTGGCCGAACTCGGATCGACCGGCCCGGTCGCGGCCGGCGCGTCGTGGACCGCGGATCCGCCGGCCATCGCTCGGACGCTCTCCTCCGGGGGGCTCCCCCTCCCCCTGCCGTCGAGGAAGTGGACGTTCACGATGGGGGAGCCGGTGGCCTCGCCGGCGGGGCCGACGGCGAAGGTCGTGTTCGACGAGACCATCCCCGTGGCGGGGGAGTCGAGCCGGGGCGGCAGGACCCTCCGGGTCGCGGAGGGGAGCCTCGTGCGCACCCGCGGCGAGGTCGTCGGCGTTCCCGGGGACTGGCACCGCACGGGCCGCATGTCCGTGAACTCCGAGACGGACCTCGACACCTCCTCCCAGGGGATGTCGGTGCGGGTGCGCATCGTGGCGGAGGAGAGCGAGGCGTGGTCCGCGGGCGGCGCCGTCCCGGTCCAGCCGGCCGCGGGGGCGGTCTCCGTCGGCGCCTCCGAATCCTGGGCCCCGGGCGACGCCCTCCTGGAGAGCGGGAGCGAGCGGAGGACCGTCGTCGCCACCCCCGTGGACGAGGACGGCGAGGCCGGCGCCCCCGTGCGGACCGAGGGCACGGTGACGTGGACGGCCGAGGTCGAGTGCACGGAGGCGGACGGCGGCCACGGGCCGAGGTCCCTCGTGGTCGTGATGCGCGATTGGACGTCGGTCGAGGGGCAGGAGAAGGACCGCTCGCTGGCGGGCGCGGTCCTCCGCGTCGGCCCCGACGGATTCAAGTGGGGGTCGGGGGGGGACGCGGCCTCGGCGCGGGCGAAGGAGTGGGTCGAGGCCCGCTACGGGACGGGGGCCCGGCCCGACGACGCGCTGCGTGCCGCGATGACGCCGGCCATGCCGGTCCTCCCGGAGGGGACGTGGACCTCCGACCCCGGGGAGACGGGGGCGGCGCTGCTGGAGAGGTTCCGCTACCCGATCCGGGTGGACGGCGTCCGCGGCAGGGGCACCCTCGTCGCGGCCAAGGGGGCCCGCGACGCGCTGCAGGCTTCGATCGCCTACGAGATCGAGGCGGCGATTTCCTGCGCCCCGGGGTGCGCCGGCGCCGACGGCGACGTCATGAAGGGGACGATCCGCGTGAAGGGGACCGCCGACGGCGGTGTGGTGTCGTGGGCCCGCCTGGGCTCCTTCCGGGACGAGTCCACCGTCGAGGTCCTCCTGCCGGGGCAGGAGCTCGGCGAGCACCGGCGCCGCCTGGCCATCGTCGAGGAGCGCCGCGTCGGCCGCGCGCGGCTCGGACCGGAGGGCCGATCCGCGCGCTCCTGGACGGAGGCCGCCGCCGGCAAGGTGGATCGGCGCGACTTCGACGGCGCCCTCGCCGACGCCGGGCGGGCGATCGGGCTCGACCCCGCGTACGGGGACGCCTGGTTCCAGCGCGCCCGGGCGAAGGCCGGGAAGAAGGACGCGGCCGGGGCGATCGCGGACTACACGAAGGTGATCGAGGTCGATCCGAAGTCCTCGGCGGCCTTCAACAACCGCGGGGCCCAGAAGCGGATCCTCGGGGACCTGGAGGGCGCGATCGCCGACTACACCCGCGCGATCGAGATCGCCCCGAAGTACGCGCTGGCCTTCCGCAACCGCGGCGTCGCCCGCTCCGCGCGGGGCGACCACGCCGGGGCGGTCGAGGACTTCGACAGGGCCCTCGCGATCCGGCCGAAGTACGCCGAGGCGTTCAACGACCGCGGGCTGGCGCGCTACAACCTCCGCGACTACGCCGCGGCGGCCGCGGACTACGCGAAGGCCGCGGAACTCGACCCGAAGGAGCCGCTCTACCTCGTCAACCGGGGGAACGCGAAGTCCGCGGCGGGGGATCTCGCCGGTGCGCTGGCGGACCACGACGCGGCCGTCGCCCTGAATCCCTCCTACGCGCGCGCCCGCTACTTCCGGGCCGACGTCCGCGACCGCCTGGGGGACGAGATGGGGGCGCTGGAGGACGACGGGAAGGCCATCGAGCTCGACCCGAAGTTCGCGTCGAGCCGGAACGACCGGGGCTGCCTCCTCCAGAGGCGGGGCGACCACGACGGCGCGATCGCCGACTTCACGGAGGCGATGGCCCTGGAGCCCGGGAACCGGGGCTACCCCCACAACCGCGCCCGGTCCCGGGCGGCGAAGGGGGATCTCGAGGGGGCGGCCGCCGACTGGGGGAAGGCCCTGGAGATCGATCCCCGCTACGCCGCGGCGCACCGCGGCCTCGCGATGTCGAGGTTCCTGCCCGGTCGCCCCGCGGCCCCGGTCGTCGAGGGCCTGAGGAGGGCGATCGAGTGCGACGAGGACTCCGACTACGAGCGCCTCTGGCTCTGGCTCGCCCTGGCGGGCACCCCGGAGGAGAGGGCCGCCACCAAGGAGCTCGTGGACTACGCGGCCGCCCGCAAGCCGGACGGGCCGGACGACTGGTACCTCGTCCTCGTCGGCCTGCTCTCGGGGACGACGACCGAGGAGGCCGCCCTGGCCGCGGCGGGGGCGCCGGACACGAAGAAGGGCCGCGAGCGCCTGTGCGAGGCGGCGTACTACGCGGGGATGATCCGCGCCATCCGCGGGGACGTGCCCGGGGCCGTCGCCCTGTTCGATCGCTGCCTCGCCACGGGCGTGCGGAACTTCACGGAGTTCACCGAGGCCGGCCGCTGGCGGGCGGCGCTGCTGGAGGGGGCCGGGAAGAAGGAGTAGGGCGGGAGCGGGGGATCGGGATCGAACCGGCTGGTCCCGTGCCGTCGCTCAGCGCTTCCGGGGCCTCAGGCGTATCTCCACCCCGCCGGCGGGGGCGTCGAAGGCCCCCAGGGCGACCTCTCCGCGGGAGTCCCGGGCTTCGTCGAGCCCGGTGACGCCCAGCGCGAACAGGTGGACGCGGCCCACGGGAAGGTGCCGGAAACGGAAGGTGCCCCCTTCGCCGAACTCGTAGAACATGTCGAGGAAGTTCCCCTCGCCGTCCCGCGCGACCATGGAGACGACGGAGGCCCCCGTCCCGTCCGCTTCGAGGAGTCTCCCCGCGAGGACGGCGGTGTTCCCGACCCGGAGGGTCACACCCTGGCTCCCGGGGACGTGCCGCTCCCGGGCGTCGGGTCCGGTCTCCGGGGATCCCATGTCGGGGACCGTGAGGGCGAACCGGAAGTCGCCGAGCCCCCGCAGGGTGAAGGTCCCGTCCTTCGCCGTGAACGCCGTGACGATCCCCCCGGGTTCCTCGGTTTTCGGGTCCGCCCTTGCCACGACGAGCTCCCCCTCGCCGACGGGAATCCCCCGGCCATCCACCACCCGCCCCGAGATGGTGCCGCCGTTCCGGAGAGCGACGACGAGGT
>CAZWGT010000065.1:0-1010 GCA_964633345.1 uncultured Planctomycetota bacterium | reverse complement strand
ACGCATCCCAGGGTCCAGGTGGTGGCGTCGGGGAATCGGCCGAGTGTCCCGCGGGTGGTCCCGGCGAAGAGGTCCCAGACCGTGCCCTCGGGGAGCGCGGGGGACTCGAAGGTGCCGTCCTTCCTCGACCAGAACAGGCCAGGGCCTCCGGCGTCGGACCGGGCGCCGTCCCCATCCTCTCCTTGGGCGTTCTCGGCCTCGACCCGGCCGGCCCGCTCCATCCGGATCTCCACCTTCCGGAGCACTCCATGGCCGGATTCGACCACGATCCTCCCCGCGACCGTGACCCCGCGCTGGAGCACGATGACGAGGTCCGACGTGCCGGCCGTCACCGGCCGGACGGTCCGGGGAAGGAAGTGGCGCACCGTGTCGTCCGGGGCCTCCACGAGGACCTCGTGCTCCCCGGGGGCCATGCCCCGGATCAAGAAGGTCCCGTCGGGTCTCGAGCAGGAGTCGCCCCCGCCCCTCGTCACCCGGACGAGCATCGACTCGTCCACGGGGCGGCCCTCCCGGTCGACGAGGCGCCCCCGGATCGTCATGGACTCGGCAACGACGACTTCCAGGTCCGACTTGCCCGCCGGGACTCCGGCCAGGTGCACCGCGAGGTAGGGCCCGCCCGAATCGGGTCCACCCACCGAGATCTCGTACTCCCCGTCAGGCAGGTCCTCGATGGTGAAGGACCCGTCCTCGCCCGAAGTCGCGGCCCGCCATACCGAGAAGGGGTGGGGACTCCACTTGCGGGCCAGTACCCGGACTCCCCGCACCGGAGCACGCTCTTCGCCGCTGACGACCCGGCCCGAGATGGTCTTCGCGACCCGGAGTACCACTCTCAGGTCCTCGTCTCCGGCCCTTGCCACGATCCCCGTGACGGCCTTCCCTCCGGCCCTGGCGAACAGGCAGTAGTCGCCTTCGGTGAGGCCTCCGATCCGGAAGCGGCCGTCGGGATCCGTGTCCTGCACGGCCGTGAACTCTCCGTCGTTCACCGGGAGGCTCACGCCGATCCCGGGAGC
>CAZWGT010000064.1:0-14140 GCA_964633345.1 uncultured Planctomycetota bacterium | reverse complement strand
CGGGCGTGCCGCGGTCGATCCGGACCTACGTCTTCGTCCTGAGCGAGCCGGCCGCCTCCGCGAGCGTGCCCAACACGACCGGGTTCGCATGGTTCAGCACGGTGGTGAACGACATCCAGGCACCCCAGGTCTCCTCGGTCGCACTGGCCGTGGGGGGGCGGTTCGTCGTGATGAAGCGCAATCCGAACCCCCCGCAACTCACCGGAACGAACCCCTACCTCGAGAACATCCCGATCACGGTGACCGACCGGGCCGGCAACGCGCTCGACCCGATCCCCTTCGGCGGGGGCGTGTACCAGGGACGATTCACCACCCACGCCTCGAACACCGACGCCGTCGCGCCGACGATCCTCGCGACGGTCCCGGCGAACGGGAACTCCACGGCCGCCGTGGACGCGCCGATCACGGTGACCTTCGGCGAGGCGGTGGACCCGACGACGCTGGCGGCGGCCGTCACCCTGATGCAGGGGGCCACGCCCGTCCCCTTCGACCTCGCCCTCGACGCCGCCTGCACGACGGCGACCCTGACCCCGCGCCGGAAGCTGACGGCGGGGCTGCCGTACACCGTCGGCGTCGGGACGGGCCTGCTGGACCTCTCCGGGAACGCCCTGGCCGGGGCCTTCCAGTCCTCCTTCTCGACCGCCGCGGCGGACACCGTCGTCCCGGTCCAGTCCCTCACCGTGGACGCGCTCCCCCAGGACCTCAACGGCTCGGGCACGTTCATCCCCGGACAGTCCAACGGCGGCGCCTCCACCGCCCCCGGCGCGGCGTCCCCCTTCAACGCCTACGTCCCGCGCTCCGGCTTCACGATCGACGTCTCCTTCTCCGACCTCGGAGGGAGCGGGGTGGACCCCTCGACCTTCTCCTGCACCTGCTCCGCGGCCATGGGAGGGAGCGGCGCCGGGTCGAACCTCGCCTCGAGCTTCGCGGTGACCGCGCTCGGGGCCTCCTGGACCGTGGACGCGGGCCACGCGCTGGCCGCGGGGACGAACATCACCTTCACGGTGAACGTGAGCGACTACGCCGGCAACCCCGCCGTCGCGCGGGCCCTGGCCGTGGACGCGGCCGACATCACGCGGACCATCAACAACAACGCGGGCACCCCCTCGACGGACCGCGACCCCTTCAACGCCCGCCAGTCCTGGCTGCTGCGGTTCGACCAGGACGTCTGGACCGTCGCCGCGTCGGCGGGAACCCCGGCCTACCAGACCCCCTCCCACGCGAACCCGATCACGATCCTCTCCGCGGCCGGCGCGGACGGGATCAACGACTTCGAGGGGGACCTCCGGCTGGTGGGGCTCAACGGCGCGGAGACCGGGACCGGGGCCTCGTCGGTGACCAACGGCCCGGACACGGGGACCAACGCCATCGTCCGGACCCTGGTGAAGCGGGCCCTCCGCGGGTACCTGAACATGCGCTACGGGATCGGCTACGACGGGACGAGGACCGCCGACAGCGTGGACATCGAGTTCCTCCTCGACGGGGAGACGAAGTCCTCGGGCGGGACGGTGAGCCCGGCGGGCTGGTCGGGCTCCAGCGGCTTCTCGATGATGACCTTCACCGGGGACGAGAGCGCCGTCGGGCCCGCGACGATGTCGCTGGGGGGCACCATCGGCCGGGCGAACTTCGATCTGCGCAACCGCAACCAGGACGACGACAGCAACGACGGGGTCGGCGGGAGCAACAACGTCGGCACCTTCGGCACCCACATGATCCGGGTGCGGATGAACGACCCGGCGAACACGTCGTTCCCGAAGACCTTCGACCCGCTCCTCTCCCTGGCGGGCCGGGGCGGGTCGCCCGTGGGGACGGACAACGACGACGCCGTGGTCCTCGACGACGCCTTCAACTACGCCGGCGCCTCCGCCCAGCGGAAGGCCCGCTTCGATCTCATCATGAAGGCCGTGGACCGGTACGCGCTCTACCTGAGCCTCGTCGGCGCCCACGAAATCGGGCACTCGACGGGCCTCGTGGCCGACGGGGCGCCGCCGCTGGGGCTCTTCGGCAACGCCCACCCCAACAACACCTTCATCGCGACGTCGTCCTTCACGACCTCCAGCCACATCGACACGGTGGGCGGGAACGTGATGGAGGCGGCGGCGTCCTTCGACGACGCCATCGGCCTGGGGTCCTCCTTCGTGACCTTCGAGCCGCTCAGCCTCTCCCACATGCTCCGGAGGTTCCTCTATGACCAGTAGGGCCCTCGCCGCCGCCGCGGTCCTCGCCCTCGCCGCCGCCTCCGCCCCCGCGGAGAGCCGCTCCGAGGAGGACGCCACGCCGCTGGGCCTGCTCCGCCGCGCCGAGGGGGTGGCCCTCGTCACGGCCGTCGCCCCGGCCCCGGGCGAGGAGGCCCCCCTCGGCGTGCTGCGGATCGACGAGGTCCTCCGCGGCTCCCTGAAGGCGGGGGAGAGGGTGCTGCCGGCCGGCGCCCCGGATCTCGAGGACCTCCGCGCCCCCGCCGGGATCCGGGCGGTGGCCTTCCTCGGGAGGACCGGGGGCCGGTGGACGGTCCTCGACGGCGCCCTCGGGCTGGTGGCCACGGAGGAGGTCCCCTCCGGAGACGCCCCGGCGACCGCCTTCTTCCGCGCGCTGATCGCCTCCCTCGACGCGAAGGGGAGGATCGCCGACCCGGCGAGGGCTCGGGCCCTCCTCGTCGGGGCCTGCTCCGGCGCCTCCGTCCGCCTCCGCCACGGCGCCGCCATGGACCTCGTGCGCGAGCCCGCACTGCTGGCCGGCGCGACGGGGGAGGAGCGGGCCGCCCTCGTCGCCGCCTTCGACGCCCTGCCGAACCGGGACCGCGCGCGGTTCCACCTCGCCCGGGTGGTCGGCCTCCTGAAGCCGGAGGGGGCGGCGGCGAAGCTCGCGGCCGCCCTCGTGGCCGGGGACGGCGAGGCGGTGGCCGACGCCGTGGGGGCCGCCGTCGCCGACCTCGGGGACCCGAAGGCCGTGGAGTTCCTCGCCGCGAAGGCCGCCGATCCCTCGGCCCGGACCCGCCGCCTCGTGGCGCGGGCCCTCGGCGCCGCGGAGAGCGCCGCGGCGCGGCCGGGCCTCGAATCCCTTCTCGGGGACGCGGAGCCGGCGACCCGGCTGGAGGCGACGCTCGGCCTCGGACGCCTGAAGTCCCCCGACGCCGTCCCCGCCCTCCTCCGCCGCTTCCGGGGCGAGGGGGCGGAGACGGACGCCCTCGTCCGCAGGGGGCTGGCCTGGGCCCTGGGCGCGTCCGGCGAGACCGCGGCCCTCGAGGAGGCGGCGCGGAGCGACGGGGACCCGGCCTTCCGGCGCTACGCCGGGGAGCTGCTGCGCCACCCCTCGCGCGGCTTCGTGCGGTAGGCGCGGCTCAGGCGCCCCCGCCGCCCTTCCCGGGGAGGGAGAACCGGAACGTCGTGCCGGCCCCGACCCTGCTCTCGACCGCCACGGTCCCGCCGTGGGCCTCGATGAACGTCTTCACGATGGCCAGGCCGAGGCCCGCCCCTCCCTCGATCTCCGGGTCGGTCTCGCCCTTGTCGAAGACCCTCGCGACGAGCTCGTCCGGGATCCCGGCGCCGTCGTCGCGGACGGAGCACTCGACGCCGCCCCCGGCGCCGAGGACGCGCGCCCCGATCGTCACCGTTCCGCGGGGGGTGTAGCGGATGGCGTTGGCGATCAGGTTCTGGAAGATCCGCCTCAGGAGGGCGGCATCCGCCCAGGCGACCAGGTCGTCGGGCACTTCGTTGAGCAGGCGCGTGCTGTCCGTCCCGGCCACCGGGTGGAGGTCGTGGACGACCGCCTCGACGACGGGCCAGAGGTCGAACTCCCGCCGCTCGAGCCGGACCCCGTCCTCGGTCGCCAGGTTCTGGTTCTCCTGGAGCACCCTGTCCACGAGCGATTCGAGATGCCGCACGTTGCGACGCAGGGCCTTCAGCATCCGGCCCGTCTCGGAATCCACGCCCCGGTCCCCGGTCTTCAGCTCGAGCACCCTTCCGGCCAGGGCGATGGCGAACAGCGGAGTCCTGAGATCGTGCGCCACGAACGAGAGGTACTCCTCGCGCCGCCTCTGCACCTCGAGCGCGCGCCCGGTCGCGTAGGTCTGCAGGGCCAGGCCGATGGCCCGGCTGAAGACGCGGTTGAGCGTGTGGAACGGCTTCCCCTGGAGGTTCACGCCCTCGGCCTCGGCGAAGTCGTGGATGCAGCCGCGGAGGATGTTGTACTCCGCGACGACCTCCTCGATGTCGAAGGAGTCCTTCACCCGCTGCAGGCCGTGCGCCGGCGCGCTGCCCTCGGCGAGCGCCTCCGGGATCGTCTGGTCGGACGGCGACCGCAGGGCCGCGACCAGCTCGTGGAGGAGCCCGGGGATGTGGTCGTTCAGCGTCGGAACGTCGAGGTGCCGCGCCGCCGGGAGCTCCCGCACCTGCAGCCGCCAGCGCGAGAGCAGGGCGTCGTGCCCCCGTTCGACCAGCGCCGCCAGCCGATCCAGGTCGTCCGTCGCCATCCCGCCTCCGGCATCCCGCGGGTCCCGCCGAAGGGGCGGATTCGCCGGACGGTGGACTCGCGATCCGGATCATGGCACGGCGACGGCCCGATCGGTCGATTACACCGCGGGGCGCGGCATGTCCGGCTCGAGGTCCACGCCGAGGCCGTCGGCGATGCGGTTGATGTAGGAGAAGTAGGCCACCACCTGGGCCGCGTCGTGGATCGCCCGGTCGTCGAGCCCCGCCGCCCGGAGCGCGGCGACGTCCGCCTCCTCCATCGCCGCCGGCCGCAGCGCGAGCTTCTCCCCGTAGACGCACAGCGCCCGGTCCACGGGCGTCAGCGGCGCCGTCCTCCAGTCGTGGAGGACCGCCGCCGCGAACGCCTCCCCTGTCCCGTCCCCGACCTCCGCCCGGAGGTCGCCCGCGTGGGCGAGCCTTCAGTAGTGGCAGCCGTTGGCGACGGAGGTCACGACCGCGAGCATCTCCCGCTGGACCCGCGAGAGCGGGGAGTCCCCGAACATGATCGCCCGGAAGTGGTTCATCGAGGCCCCGAGCACCTCGGGGTTCGGCGACATGAGCCGCACGATCCCCCAGACCTTGCCCGCGCGCCGGATGGCCGCGTCGTAGTGGGTCCGGAGCAGGCCCGTCGCCTCCCGGTCCCCGACGGTCCGGATCCAGGCCATCAGCGGGCCTTTCCCGCGGAGTACGGGTCGAACCGCACGAGGTATGTGGTGAGGAAGGCGGCCAGCTCCTTCCACGCGTGGAGGAGCGCCGGCGTCTCCCCGGCGAAGGGGTGGACGCAGTCGAAGGTGTGCTGGGTCCCCGGCACGAGGGCGAAGCGCGCGGCCCGCCCGGAGGCGATGGCCGCCTCGACGAGGGATCGCCCCTCGGCGGGGGGGACGCTCGTGTCCCCGTCCCCGTGGACCACCAGGAGGGGGCAGGGCAGCCGGGCCGCCGCGTAGACGCAGTCCCGGCGGGGGGCGTTCAGCTCGGCGTCCTCGAGGTAGTCGAGGCCGAGGGGGAGGACCTCGCCGGTCCGGCTGTTCACGATGGGCAGCTCCCCCTTCTCCCGCCACGTCGCCTTCTCCCGGTCGGAGAAGCGGGCGGCGCGGTTCACCGGGGCCAGCCCGGCGACGCAGCGCACCCCGGGGTAGCGGTGGGCCATGAGGACCGCGAGCCCCCCCCCCATGCTGTGGCCGACGAAGGCGACCCGCTGCGGATCGAGGCGCACGGACTCGGGGAGGGATCCCGCGCGCAGGGCCGCCGCCAGGGCGTCGAGGTCGGCGAGGTGGGTCGCCCAGGTCATCCTCCGGAAGAGGTCCTTGCGCGGGTAGGCCTCCCCGTCGGCGCCGGTCCCGTTGTGGGAGAAGTCGAAGGTCACGGAGGCGAAGCCGAGGCCCGCGATGCGCTCCCCGAACCAGGGGAAGAACCCCCAGTTCCGGAACGCCTTGAACCCGTGGAGGACGAAGACCACGGGCAGCGCCCCGCCGCGGCCCGCGGGGCGGCGGATCTCCCCGCGCACGCGCTCCCCGGCGGCGCCCTCGACGTCGAACGGCTCCGTGACGAGATCCATGGGGTGGATGGTACCCGCCGGGGGACTGTGCCTCGAACCGAGCGTCAGCGAGGTTCGAGGGGCCGTCCCCGGTTCGGGGCTACAATGCCCCTTCCACCGGCATCGCACCCCAGGAGATCCCCATGCTTCCCCCCTTCGTGAACGAGCCCTTCACCGACTTCGCCCGGGAGGACAACCGCAAGGCCATGGAGAGGGCGCTGGCCCTCGTCCGTTCGCGGTTCGGCGAGCACGGCCGCCTCCTCGTGGACGGGAAGTGGATCGAGCGCAAGGAGACCTTCGCCTCCCTCGACCCCTCGACCGCGGACCGGGTGATCGCGAACGTCTCGAAGGCCTCCCCCCAGGACGTCGAGAAGGCCATCGTCTCCGCCGGGAAGGCCTTCGAGTCGTGGCGGCACGTCTCCGCGCAGGAGCGGGCCGGGTACCTCTTCAAGGCGGCGGCCGCGATGCGGCGGCGCAAGTTCGAGCTCGCGGCCACCATGATCCACGAGGTCGGCAAGAACTGGGCCGAGGCCGACGGGGACGTGGCCGAGGCCATCGACTTCTGCGAGTTCTACGCCCGCGAGGCGTACCGCTGGGCCGAGAGGCACCCCCTCGTCCCGCTGGCGGGCGAGGAGAACGAGCTCACCTACATCCCTCTCGGCGTCGGCGCCGTCATCCCGCCGTGGAACTTCCCCCTGGCCATCCTCGTCGGCATGACGACCGCGGCCATCGTCGCGGGCAACACCGTCGTCCTCAAGCCCTCCAGCGACTCCCCGGTCATCGGCCTGCGCTTCGCCGAGATCCTCCACGAGGAGTGCGCGCTCCCCCCCGGCGTCCTCCAGTTCGTCCCCGGGAGCGGCTCCGTGGTCGGGGAGCGGATCGTCACCGACCCCCGCATCCGCTTCGTGGCGTTCACCGGGTCCATGGAGGTCGGCCTCGGCATCCACGAGAAGGCGTCCCGCCCGCAGAAGGGGCAGAACTGGATCAAGCGCACCATCCTCGAGAGGGGGGGCAAGGATCCCATCGTCGTGGACGCCGGCGCCGACCTCGAAGCCGCGGCCATGGGCGTCGTGCAGGCCGCCTACGGCTTCCAGGGGCAGAAGTGCTCCGCCTGCTCGCGCCTCGTCGTCCACAAGGACGTCCACGACGAGCTCCTGGCGAAGGTCGTCGAGCGCGTGAAGGCGCTCAAGGTCGGCGATCCCTGGGAGCACGGCGTGGACATGGGCCCGGTGATCAACCGCGGCGCGCGGGAGACCATCCACGGCTACATGGAGATCGGACGGAAGGAGGGGAAGGTCGTGGCCGGTGGGAAGGCCCTCGACCGCCCCGGCGCCTTCCTCCAGCCCACGGTGGTGGACGGCATCGGCCCGAAGGCCCGCCTCGCCCAGGAGGAGATCTTCGGCCCCGTGCTCGCCGTCATCACGGCGCGGAACTTCTCCCACGCCCTGGAGATCGCCAACAACACCATGTTCGGCCTGACCGGCGCCGTCTACACCCGCCGCCGCGACCGCATCGAGCAGTGCAAGCGGGACTTCCACGTCGGCAACCTCTACGTGAACCGCAAGTGCACCGGCGCGCTGGTGGGGGCGCACCCCTTCGGCGGGTTCAACATGTCGGGCACCGACAGCAAGGCCGGAGGCAGGGACTACCTCGGCCTGTTCCTGCAGGCCAAGGTCGTGAGCGAGAGGTTCTAGGGGCCGGGGGGGAGACAGCGCGGATGCCGCTTCCGCCCGGCGGGGCCCGCCTCTTCGTGATCCTCGGCTGGACCGCCCTCTTCGTCACGCTGCTGGGGGTCCTCTGGCGATCGCTCCGCCGGCGCAGGGCCCCCGAGGCCGGGATCGTCTTCGAGCTGGGGTTCGTCACCGTCCCGGCCTCCGCGATCTGCAACCTCCTCCTGCTCTACGGCTTCACGTCGGACTCCGGGCCGTGGCGGGCCATCCTCTCCATCGCCCTTCTCTCGGTGAGCCACGTCGTCTTCTCCCTGCTCGACCACTTCCTCTTCGTCAGGGGCCGGGGCCCGGGGGAGGCGCACGCGGCGGTCCCCAAGATCTTCCGCGACTTCCTCAGGTGGGTCCTCCTGGTCCTTGCGTTCTTCGTGGTCCTCGGCTCCGTCTGGAACTTCCACCTCGGCGAGCTGTCCCTCCTCGCCGGCGCCCTCTCCATCGCCGTCTCCCTCGCCCTGGGCCCGACCCTGGGATCCATGATCTCCGGGATCACCCTCATCAGCGAGCGCCCCTTCGAGATCGGGGACTGGATCGAGGTCGACGGCAAGACGGGGCGGGTGGAGCAGATCACCTGGCGCTCCACCCGGATCGTCACCCGGGACCGCGAGCGCGTGGTGTACCCGAACTCCCTCCTGGCCGGGACGCGCCTGGTGAACCTCTCCCGGCCCGAGATCCCCGTCGGCGTGCGCACGAGGGTCGGCGTCCACTACCGCACGCCCCCCGTCGCCGCCGAGGACGCCCTCCGCCGCGCCGTGCGGGGGGTGCCCGGCGTCCTCGTCAAGCCCGAGGCGTCCTTCCGGATCCTGGAGTTCGGGGACTCGTCGGTGACGTGGGAGGTGCGCTTCTTCGTGGACGACCCCGAGAACGCGGAGGCGGTCCGGGCGGAGGTGATGCGCCGGATCTGGTACTCCCTCCGCCGCGCCGACATCGAGATCCCCTACCCCATCCGGAACCTGGTCACCCGGGACGCCACCTGGGACGAGGGGCGGTCGGGCCCCGCGGGGGAGGGGGCGCGGGTCCTCCGCAACGTGGATCTCCTCCGCCGCGTCCCGGTCTTCGAGGGCCTCCCGAAGGACAGCCTCCGCCGGCTGGCGTCGGCGGCCCGGGACGAGACCTACCTCCACGGCGAGCGGATCGCGGTCGAGGGGGATACGGGGGACCGGATGTTCGTGATCGTCCACGGGAAGGTCCGGGTCGCCTCCGGCCCGGAGGGGTCCACCCAGGCGATCGCCGTCCTGGAGGCCGGGTCCTACTTCGGGGAGATGTCCCTCCTCACCGGCGCCCCCCGCCTGGCCACCGTGGCCGCGGAGGGGCTCGTCGAGGCCATCTCCCTGGCGGCCCCGGCCCTGGCGGTGGAGCTGCGCGAGCACCCGGAGTTCGCCCGGAAGATGGCCGACGCCGCCGCCACGAGGCGGGCGGCCCTCGAGGAGGAGTCGGCGAAGATCCGGGAGGCCCGGATGATGCGGGACGTCCCGGCGACGTCCCCCTCCATCCTGGGGGGGATCATCCGGTTCTTCGGGCTGGACCGGGAGCACCGGGACGGGGAGGGCGCGTGAGCGGATCGGCGGCGGCGATCGGGGAGGCGGCCGCGCGCCTCGGGGTGGCGCTGGCGCCCGTGGACGCGGCGCGCCTCGACCTGCTGCTGGCGCTCGTCCGCGCCGAGTGCGAGGTCCAGAACCTCACCACCATCCTCGAGGAGGGGGACATGGTCGTGGACCACCTCCTGGACTCCCTGGCCCTGGCGAAGGTCGCCGCGAAGGCGGGCGTCCCCCTCGACGGCGGGGTCCTCTGCGTGGACATCGGGACCGGGGCCGGCTTCCCGGGGATCCCGCTCGCCGTCGCCTTCCCCGCGAGCCGCTGGGTCCTCGTCGAGAGCGAGGGACAGAAGGTGCGCTGGCTGGGCAGGGCGGCGGGGCGCCTGGGCCTGGGAAACGCGGAGATCGTCCAGGGGCGCGCCCGGGAGCTGCGCCACAACCGAAAGGACCTCGACGGGGCCGTCGGCGTGATCACCGCCCGCGCGGTGGGGGACCTGGGCAAGCTCTGCCGCGAGGCCCGGGGGCTGCTGCGTCCCGGCGGGGTGCTCCTCTGCCCCAAGGGGCGCGGGCTCGAGCCGGCGGAACTGGCCCTCGGGGAGCGGGAGGCGCGGAAGTCGGGCCTCGAGCCCGCGGGCATCCTCCCCATGGAGGTCCCGGGGCGGGAGAGGGTGTGCGTCGTCTACTCGAGGTCGAGGAGCAGGTCGATCCCGAAGCCCGCGCCGCCGAGCGACGCCGTGAAGAGGTAGCGCGCCCCGGGCCCGGCGACGCCCGTGCCCTGGAACCCCCCGTCGAGCCCGAAGTTCGCGATCCCCTGCGCGTCCACCGAGTAGGTCCCGGTGGCCGGCGTCGTGGCGGGGGGGACGCCGGACCCGAGGTCGATCACGGTCTCCTGCCCGGTCCAGCCGCCGGCCCCGTCGAAGCCGAGGATCCCGCTCCGCAGGCGCAGGGAGCCGCCGAACTCGATCCCGAAGTGGAGGTAGTCCCCCGAGACGTCGTCCGCGGCGAGGCCGGTCCCCTGGCGGACGAACAGCCGCCCGCCGCCCCCCGCGTCGTCGAGCCCCGCGAGGATGTCGGACCCGAGCACGGTGGAGGCGGTCCAGGACTCCGGGGCGCCGAAGAGGTTGGGGACGGTCACGATGGTGACGGTCCCGTCCTCCCCCACGGAGAGGGAGCCCGTGCGGAACACGGGGGTCTGCGCGCCGGGCGTCGGCACCCCGCCGACGAGGGAGAGGGACGTCCTCACCCCGATACCCGTGAGGGTCCCCCCGGACGCGATGGAAAGGCTGCCGATCTCGACGGAGGGCGAAGCGCCCCCGTCGGCGTCCACGTAGAGCCACGTCCCGGCGAGGTCGGCCGGGGCCGGGACCGGCGTGCGCGCGATCAGGAGGCCCTGGCCGAAGGGGGACCCGGACCCGACGCCGGCGTGGAGGACCGTCCCGCCCGCGGCGACGGTGAAGTTCGTGGACACGGAGAGGCTCGCCCCCAGGTCGAGGCTGACGGCCGCCGTGGTCCCGTCCGTGAAGTAGGAGCCGGTGGTCGACCCCACGGGGACGGTGGACAGGCCGATCCCGAAGGGGGAGGAGGCGTCCTCGGAGAGGCCCCGGAGGGCGAGGGCGGTCCGGGCGAGGCCCCGGCCGTCGAAGTCGACCCGCCCCGTGAGCACGGAGGGGAGCGAGGCGCTGGCCGCGTCCGCCACGGTGAGTAGCGCGGCGTAGGAGCCCTCGAGGGAGGCGGGATCGGAGGGACCGCGGTGGTCCTCGTCGGGCCCGCGCGGCGCCTTCCAGCGGATCGTCCCCGTGAAGGGCCCGGTCGTCAGGACGTTCCCGACGACGGTCAGGGTCCAGGGGCCGTGGGCCGGCTGGGGGACCTTCCGCCACTGGTCCATCCGGGGGTTCGCGCGGCGCAGGCCCGGCTCGACGGGGCCGCCCGGCCCCTCGAGGGACTCGATGGTCGGGATCACCTCGGAGCCGGCGGCGGACTTCACGGTGACGGTGGCGAACGCCCCCGCGGGCGCGACGTACTCGAACGCGATCCCCCCGGGCCCCTCGATGGTGCCCGCGACGTCCACGCCGGCGGGCACGGCGAGCCGGGTGCGGAGCTGGTAGTCCCCCGCCCCGCCCCGGGCCGCGAGGACGAGGATCTCGAGGGTCCCGTCCACGGGGAAGGGGATCCGCCCGCGGGTCCTCCCCTTCCGGTCGGGGGCGGGGAGGACCGCCCCGGCCCCGTCGGACAGGGTGGCCGCGAGGGCGGGGACGAAGGCCCCCCTGCGGAGCGGCCGCAGGTCCACGGAGAGGACCGACCCGGCCGGGGCGGCGACGCGGTAGGTCTCGACCTCGCCGGCCGGGAAGAGGGTCGAGAGGACCTTCCCCCCCGGGACGAGGTCCTCGTCCACGGTCTCCGCCGACGCGGGTGCGGCCAGCGCCGACAGCGCCGCCGCGGCCAGGACCATCGCTCGCATGGCGGCAGTGTATCCCACGGTCCCGGGGTCCGCCCGATCAGCCCTTGAACCGGTCGAGGAACTCCAGGTTGGTCTTCGTCTGGGAGAGCTTCTGGACGAGGAGCTCCATGGCCTCCTCGGGCTCCATCTTGGTGAGGACGCGGCGGAGGATCCAGGTGCGCTGGAGGATCTCCGGCGGGAGGAGCTTCTCCTCCTTGCGCGTGCCCGAGGTCGACAGGTCGATGGCCGGGAAGATGCGCCGGTCGGCGAGCTCGCGGGAGAGCACGATCTCGGAGTTGCCGGTCCCCTTGAACTCCTCGAAGATGACCTGGTCCATGCGGCTGCCCGTGTCCACGAGGGCCGTGGCGATGATCGTGATGGAGCCGCCGCCCTCGATCTTGCGGGCCGCGCCGAAGTGGGTCTTGGGGCGCTCCATGGCGCGGGAGTCCACGCCTCCGGAGAGGGTGCGGCCGCTGTGCTCGATCTCCATGTTGTAGGCGCGGGCCATGCGGGTCAGGGAGTCGGCCAGCACGACGACGTCCTGGCCCATCTCGACGCACCGCTTGGCGCGGGCGAGCGCCATCTCGGCCACGCCGACGTGCTGGGTGGCCAGCTCGTCGAGGGAGGAGGCGATGATCTCCCCCTTGACCGTGCGGCGGAGCTCCGTCACCTCCTCGGGGCGCTCGTTGATGAGGAGGACGAAGATCTTCATCTCGGGGTAGTTGCGGTTGAGGGCCTGTCCGATCCGCTGGAGCATGATCGTCTTGCCCGTGCGCGGGGGGGCCACGATGAGGCAGCGCTGGCCCTTGCCGATGGGGATGAGCAGGTCGATGACGCGGAGCAGGGGATCGTTGGTCCCCGGCCCCTCGAGGCGGAGCCACTCCGTCGGGTCCACGGTGACGAGGGCCTTGAACGGGGTGCGGTTGACGTACTTCTCCGGCGGCTCCCCCTCGATGGATTCGATGGTGACGAGGGACGGGCGCTGGCCGGGGCGGCGGGGGGAGGAGACGCCCCCCTTGACGAGGGTCCCCTGCTCGAGGACGTACTGGCGGATCAGGTTGGCCGGCACGTAGACGTCGGTCGGGTGGGGGAGGTAGCAGTACTTCAGCGTCCGCAGGAAGCCGTAGCCCTCGCGGAGGACGTCCACGGCCCCCTCGGCGACGGTGTCGGCGGTGAGGACCTCGCCGGGCGCGGGGCCGAAGGAGGGGTTGTTCCCCTGGTGGCGGGGAGGACCGCCCTGGTGCCGGTGGCCCCCGTGGTTCTGGGGCGGTCCGCCCTGCGGTCCGCCGGGGTTGCCGCGCCGTCCGCGGCCGCGCCGGCGACGCCGGCCCCGGCCGCCGCCCTGGCCGTTGTTCCAGCCGGGCGGACCGCCGGGAGCGCCCGTACCGGGAACCCCTGCGGGGAGAGCCCCCTGCGGGGCGCCGCCGGCGGGAGGAGCCGGGGGGGGTGGGGAGGCCGGAGGGTTGCCGCCGGCGGGGGGAGGGGAGGACGGGGGCCCGTCCCCTCCGTTGGATGCTTCTTCCATCATGGAACGACCTTGGCGCCGAAGCGCCCTGCGGCCCCCCTGCGCGGCCCCACCCCCACGAGGGGGCGTGCCGGAGGAGCCTGGAATTGCGCCGGGCGCGCGGTGTGCGGATCGCGCCGGGCACGGAAAACGATGCGTGTGTGCGGTGAGGCCCTGCGGACGGCCCTCCGGAACGGGGATCCCTCTCCAGGGAACCGATGCGACGGGGGGCTTCGTTCCTGCGCGTCCCGCTGCCCTGGACGGGCCGACCGGGTCGAGCCTGGCGGGAGGCACCACGGCCCACTCGAGGAACGGGGTGGATTGTAAGGGGGGTCGGCGGCGGCGCAAGCAGAAAGCGGCCGGGGTTGCAGGGGGGCCCGTAAGCCGGGTTCTGTAAGCGGGTTTACGGCCTTTCGGCCTTCGTCCCCGCCGGCGACCATTCCTCTCCGGCGGCGGTCGCCCGCCGCCTGCAGCAGCCTACCCGGAAGTCGTGACGGTGCGGGCCGCACCGTGGGAGGCGAACCTCCCTCCTTCCCTATGTGGCCTTGCTCCGGATGGGGCTTGCCGTGCCGACCGCGTCGCCGCGGTCGCGGTGGGCTCTTACCCCACCGTTTCACCCTTGCCCCGCCCCTTGCGGGGCGTGGCGGTCTGCTCTCTGTTGCGCTGTCCCTGGCCTTGCGGCCGGTGGGCGTTACCCACCATCCTGCCCCGTGGAGCCCGGACTTTCCTCGAGGACGCACGGTAGCGCGCCTCGCGGCCGCCCGTGCCCCCCTGCGCGGGCCACTGTAGCACGGCGGGCAGGGCGTAGGATCCGGGGATGGATCCCACCGGAGCGGGCGAGGCGGCGGCGCGGGCGATCCTCCCCGAGGCGCTGCGGGTCTGCGCGGAGTGGGAGTTCCGCTCCTACCTCGTGGGGACGCGGGCGCCGTCCACGTTCGAG
>CAZWGT010000063.1:11943-14459 GCA_964633345.1 uncultured Planctomycetota bacterium | reverse complement strand
CGACCCGAGCGTCACTGTCCCTCCGTGCGGGAGGGCATCCACCGCGTTGACGACAAGATTCATCAGCACCTGCTCCACCTGCCCCGGGTCGGCCAGGACGCGGGCCGAGAAGGAGCCGGTCCTCACGACGAACTCGATGTCGGACCCGATCACCCGCTGGAGCAGCCGGTCCATCCTCGTCACGACCGGGTCGAACTCGAAGACCCTCGGCAGGACGGCCTGCTGCCGGCTGTAGGAGGAGATCTGCCGCACGAGCGTCGCCGCCCGCTCGCTGGCCTCGCGGACCTCGCCCAGGTGGCGGCGGACGGGATCCCCCTCGGGCAGGCGGAGGACGGCCAGCTCCACGTAGCCGGAGATCACCGTCAGCAGGTTGTTGAAGTCGTGGGCGATGCCGCCGGCGAAGTGCCCGATGGCCTCCAGCTTCTGGGACTGCTGGTACTGCGCCTCCACCTTCCTCCGCTCGGCCCTGGACGCGGCCTCGCGCAGCTCGCGGTCGATGGCGGGGAGGAGGCGGGTGAGCCGGCCCTTGGCGATGAAGTCGTGGGCGCCGGCGCGGAGGGCCTCCACGGCATCCTCCTCGTTGATGGCGCCCGATACCACGATGAAGGGGACGTCCGACTTCCTCTCCTTCGCCATCGCCAGGGCCGTCGCGGTGCTGAAGCGGGGCATCCGGTGGTCGCAGAGGACGAGGTCCCACTCCTGGCGGTCGAGGGCGGCGGAGAACGCCTCGGGGGTGTCCACCCGCTCGCGCTGGAGGGTGTAGTCCCCCCGCCGGAGCTCGAGGGAGAGGAGGTCCACGTCCTCCTCGTGGTCCTCGACGAACAGGACGCGCAGCGGGCCGCCCACGGCTACTTCTCGATCGCGGGCGGGGGCTGGTTGAGGGTGAGCCAGTAGAGGCCGAGCACCCGGATCGCCTCCCGGAACTCGGCGAAGTCGATGGGCTTGCGCACGAAGCTGTTGGCCCCGGAGTCGTATCCCTTGAGCCGGTCCTTGTCCTCGACGGAGGAGGTCAGGATGACGATGGGGAGGAGGCGGGTGCGCCCGGCCGACCGGAGCTGGCGGAGCACCTCCAGGCCGTCGATCTTCGGGAGCTTGATGTCGAGGAGGACCAGGGCCGGCAGCTCGGAGGTGTTCCGCCCGGAGTGGTCCCCGGTGCCGAAGAGGTAGTTGAGCGCCTCGGCGCCATCCCGCATCACGACGACCTCGTTCCAGATGTCGTTCTTGCGGAGCGCCCGGATCACCAGCTCCTCGTCGCCCTGCGTGTCCTCGACGAGCAGGATGTACTTCTCCCTCATGAGACGGCCTCCTCGATGGTGAAGCGGAACGTGGCCCCGCGATCCAGTTCGCTCTCCGCCCAGACCCTGCCGCCGTGGCGGGCGACGATCCTCTGGACCGTGGCGAGGCCGATTCCCGTCCCGTCGAACTCGCTCGCCGCGTGCAGCCGCTGGAACACGCCGAAGAGCTTGTCGGCGTACCGGACGTCGAAGCCCGCCCCGTTGTCGCGCACGAAGAACGTCGTCGGCCGCGACCCGTCCTCGGCCCCGAACTCGATCCGCGCGGCGGCGCGCTTCCCCGTGAACTTCCAGGCGTTGCCGAGCAGGTTGGTCAGGACGATCTCGAGGAGGCGCGGGTCGGCCTCCGCCTTCAGGCCGTCCTGGACGACGGTCTCGACCGTCCGTTCCGGCTGGGAGTCCTTCAGCCTCGCCAGCACCGACCGCGCGAGGGCGGAGACGTCCACGACGGCGCGCCGCAGCTCGGCCCGGGTCACGCGGGAGAGGTTGAGGAGGTCGTCGATCAGCGCCCCCATCTGCTGCGCGGACTGGCGCACGCGCTGGAGGTACTTCCGCCCGTCGTCGTCGAGCCGATCGGCGCAGTCCTCGAGGAGGGCCTGGCTGAAGCCGTCGATGCTGCGGAGAGGGGCGCGCAGGTCGTGGGCCACCGAGTAGCTGAAGGCCTCCAGTTCGCGGCTGGCGGCCTCGGCCGCCGTCTTGGCCCGGCCGAGGGCGAGCTCCGTCCGCGTGCGCACCGCGATCTCGTCGCCGAAGTCGTCCAGGATGTTGAGGGCCGCCCGCTGGGTGTCGGCCATGCGGTCCTTCTCCTCGGCGAAGTCGTCGAGGATGTTGAGGGCCGCGCGCTGTGTGTCGGCCATGCGGGCCTTCTCCATGTCGAAGTCGTCGAGGATGTTGAGGGCCGCGCGCTGGGTGTCGGCCATGCGGTCCTTCTCCCCGGCGAAGTCCTCCAGGATGTTGAGGATCGCGCTGGCGTAGTCGCCCGCGTCGGCCCTCCCCCCGTCCGTCGCGGCGTCCCGGTCGGCCGTGCGGACCGGGCTCACCCCTTCACCGGGTCCCGCTTCAGCTCCTCGATCTCCTTCTTGAGCTCGATCATCTTGAGCTCGCGGCCCACGGTCAGCTTCTGGAACCTCTCGAGCTCGGCGATCCTCTCGAGCTCCTTGCCCCGCTGGTCGGCGATGACGGCCTCGGCGCGCTTCTGCGCGGTGACGTCGCGGGCCGCGGCGA
>CAZWGT010000063.1:0-11843 GCA_964633345.1 uncultured Planctomycetota bacterium | reverse complement strand
CCCGCTCGAGCTCGCGGCTCTGCTGCTCGGCGATGACGGCCTCGGCGCGCTTCTGCGCGGTGACGTCGCGGGCCGCGGCGAACACGCCGAGGACGCCGCCGCGGGCGTCCTTGTAGAGGGAGGCGCTGTAGAGGACCTCGGTGAGCCGGCCGGCGCGGTCGCGGATGGTCAGGGGGTAGTCGGTGACGATCCCCTTGTCGAAGACCTTCTGGTACCCCTCCTGGGCGCGGGCGCGGTCGGTGAAGTAGTCGCAGAAGTCCGTGCCGATGAGCTCCTCCCGGGGGACCCCCGTGGCCCGGATCGTGCCCTCGTTGACGTCGGTGATGCGGCCCTCGGGGCTGATGGTGACGAGGGGGTCCGGCGTGGCCTCGATGAGGCTCCGGGCGTACTGCTTCTGGAATCGCTCGAGCTCGGTGACCCGCTCGAGCTCGCGGCTCTGCTGCTCGGCGATGACGGCCTCGGCGCGCTTCTGGGCCGTGACGTCGCGGGCGGCGGCGAACACGCCCAGCGCCTTGCCGGCGGCGTCCCTGTAGACCGAGCCGTTGTACAGGACGTCCGTGAGGCGGCCGTCCTCGTGGCGGATGGTCAGGGGGTAGTCGGTGACGGACCCCCTGGCGAAGACCTGCTGGTACCCCTCGCGCGCCCGGTCCGGCTCCGTGAAGTAGTCGAAGAAGTCCGTCCCCATGAGCTTCGCCCTGGGGACGCCGGTCACCTTGATGGAGCCCTCGTTGACGTCGGTGATCTTGCCCTCGGGGCTGATCGTCATGAGGAGGTCGGGGCTGGCCTCGATGAGGCTCCGGGCGTACTGGGACGTGTTCCGGGCCTGCTCCTCCGCCCGCCGGCGTTCGCTGATGTCGCGGGCGATGGAGGACCCGCCGAGGATGGCGCCGGTCCCGTCCCGGGTGGGGGAGATGGTCACGGAGACCGGGACGGAGGAACCGTCCTTCCGGATGCGGATGGCGTCGTAGGGCCCGACGCGGCGGCCGCCCGGGATCTCCCGCAGGATGCCGGCCAGCTCGGCGGGCCTGTCGGCGGGGAAGAGGACCGAACAGGGCTCCCCGATCATCTCCGCGGCCCCCCGGGAGTACATCCTCTCGGCGGCGGGGTTCCAGCTCGTGACCACGCCGTCGAGGTCCGTGCTCACGACGGCGTCGTCGGAGGAGTCCACGATGGACGCGAGGAGCGCCGCCCGCGCCCCGGCATCGGCGGGGCTCGGCGCGGACGGCGCGTTCGACCTGATCTTCACGGTACCCTCCGGCGGAGTCCTAGTCGCCCAGCAGGACGACGAGCAGCACGACGATGAGGACGAGGAGGATGAGCCCCCCGCCGATGAAGACGCCGTCGCCGCCCTGGAACTCCTGGACCTCGGGCGAGCGCTCCTCCCTCTGCGCGTAGGCGAGGGACTCCGCGCCCGTGCCGGCGAGCGGGGCGGGGGGGACGATCGTCTCCGGGGCCGCCGACCGCGACTCCGGGGCCCTTCCGCCGTCCGCCATGGCCGCCGGGCACGCGCCCGAGGTCAGGATGCCCGCGCACAGCACGCCGCCGAGAAGCAACGATGGGAGCTTCATGAGCCGCCTCCTTCTTGTTCCGCGTCCGAGCCGGCCAGCACCGGAACCTCCTCCGGCAGGAAGACCACGAGAGTCACGCCGTTCGTCGGCGTCCACTCCCCCTCGAACGCCGGGAGGGAGTCCCAGACGAGGCCGCGGGCGGGGTCCAGCGCCGCGATCCGTCCGAGTCCGCGATGGAGACCGACGACGACCTCGTAGTGGGCGATGCGGCCGCCGCCGGCGGGCTTGGCGAGGCCGACGACGACCGGCCGTCCCCGCGAGAGCTCGTGCTCGAGATCGGCGAGGGTGCCCCGGAACAGGAAGGCGGACATCCCCCGGCGCCGGGCCGCGTCCCTCAGGTCGAGGGCCCGGATGCCCTCGCGTCCCGGAGGGGCGCACTCCCTCTCCAGGTCAACGACGGAGGGTCCCTCGCCCCAGTGGCCGAGGACCATGGCCAGGCAGGCCGCACCGCACCCTTTCCCGGAGACCTGGCGGACGAAGGGGACCGAGTCGAGGAGCAGCCAGCCCTCCTCGCGGCGCAGGTCCTCGTAGGAGGCGGGACGGGCGGTCCCGGGGTAGGAGACGCAGCCGGCGAGGGAGACCGCGGCGGTGACGGCCAGGAGAAGCGTCCGCACCCGGTTCCTCATGGAGACCTCCTCGCGGCCGTGGAAGGCGGCACGGTACACGGGGCGGGCGGCCGGGCGCACTGGGGCAGATCCCTACCCTGGAGCGCGCGGAGGAACTCCACGGAGTCCTCGGGCGTCAGGAGGCGCCCGTCGTGGAGGCAGGGGGGGGAGTCCTTGGCGGGATCGTGGCACCGGCGGCTCGGGCGCCGGCGTGGGGCGGAACCCGACCCGCGGCCGCCGGAGGGGTTCCACCCCATTGCCGCTCCGCGGCGCGCCGGTCAAGGTGTCCCCGTCGCGTCGCCGTCAGTGGGCGCGCACAACACCGGAGAACACCATGCGGACTCGCACCACGCTCGCCGCCCTGGCCATCGCGGCCGCGGCCCTCGCCTCGGGATGCGCCACGAAGAGGGGCTACCAGAAGTCGGAGTACCTCGCCGACGAGGTCCACGCCTGCGTCGCCTCGGTGGACGCCTACGGGATCCACCGCCAGGCCTCCTTCGAGTCCATGAACGCCCTCGTCGCCGAGCCCCTCGAGAACCGCCCGGCCAAGTTCGAGACCTTCAACACCTCCGTGGAGCGCGTGGTCGCCGCCGACGGCGCCCTCCGCGAGTCCATCACGGCGATGAAGGCCTCCGCCGCCGCGCGGTTCAAGGCCTGGGGCGAGGAGAACGTCTCCTACACCGACAACGACATGCAGGTCCGCTCCCAGGAGAGCCGGGCCGTGGCCGCGGAGACCTTCCGCAGGGCCGCCGTGGACGCCGACGCCATGCTCGCGCAGTCGGCGGGCTTCGTCACCTACCTCTCGGACCTCCGGAAGGTGCTCTCCAACGACCTCTCCGACAACGGGGTCGAGGGCGTGAAGGGCTTCGCCGAGAAGGCGCGCGCCTCCAACGGCAAGCTCGACGAGATGACCCGTCCCACGCGCACCAGCCTCGAGGCCGCGGCCGAGGCCATGACCTCGAAGAGCGGCTCGAAGTAGCACCGCCTCGGTCCGCGTACCGCCTCGGTCTGGAGGGCCTCCCCTGCGCCGAAGGGCCGGGGGAGGCCCTTTTCCATGGAGGGTTCCACCCCATGGGGGGGCGGGTATCGCCCCATTGGCGGGAACCGGGGGGACCCGTAGGTTGAGCCCCGACGGTGGAAACACGGAACGATGGAGAGGCAGGAAACGCCTCGGGTGCTGCAAAGGAGGTCTCAAATGACTCACGCAGAACGCGGTTCGACGGGCTGGCGGACGCGGAGCGGGCTTCTCGCCGCCGTCGGCATGGCGCTGGCGGTCGGCTCGATCCCCTCGATCCCCGCGGGGGCGGCCGTCGGCCCCTCCCTCGGGGAGGCCAGGAGCTTCGCCGCGCTGGGAGGCTCCACGCTGACGAACACGGGCTCCACCACGATGATCGTCGGCGACGTCGGGGTCAGCCCCGGCAGCGCCGTCGTCGGCCTCACGCCGTCGCAGGTGAACGGGGGCGTCTACGTCGGCGGGACCACGAAGGCCGACCAGGCCCACAGCGACGCCGCCCTCGCCTACAACTTCCTCGCGGGCATGGCGAGCAACGCGAACCTCACCAGCACGGACCTGGGCGGGCTCACCCTCGCGCCGGGCGTCTACACCTTCAACTCCTCGGCGGCCCTCACCGGCGCGCTGGTCCTCGACGCCGGGGGCGACTCCGCCGCCGTCTTCGTCTTCCAGATCGCGACGTCCTTCACCTCCGCGCCCGGCTCGAGCGTCACCGTGATCAACGGCGGCGCCGACTACGACGAGTCCAACATCTACTGGCAGTGCGGCAGCTCGGCGACCCTCGGCACGACCACGGCCTTCCTCGGCATCATCGTGGCCGACCAGAGCGTCACCCTGGAGACCGGCGCGACCCTGACGGGCATCGCCCTGGCCGTCAACGGCGCGACGTCCCTCGACTCCAATCTCGTCACCTCCCCGCCCCTCGTGGTGGGGCCGCCTCCGGTCACCGCGCCCCCGATCAACCTGGCCGTCGTCCTGACCGGGACGACCGCCGCCCCGGGCGGCGACCTCACCTGGAACGACGCGAGCGACAACGAGACCGAGTTCCGCCTCTACCGGCGTCAAGGCGCCGCGCCCGCCTTCGTCCTCGTCGCCACCATCCTCTCGGCCGACACCATGGGGACCGGCGCCCTCCTGGCCTACTCCGACCCCGTGCTCGACCCCTCGACGACCTACACCTACTACGTGACCGCGTTCGGCGCCGATCTCGGCGAGTCGGAGCCCTCCAACGAGGCGCTCCTCGACACCGGCGAGGTCATGCCCCTCATCGAGGCCCCCATCGAGCTGACGGCCGTGCTGGGCGGCACCGAGGCGATCCCGCTGGGCGACCTCTCCTGGACGGACGCGAGCGACAACGAGACGGAGTTCCTCGTCTACCGCCGGGACGGAGCCTCGCCCGACTTCCTCCTCATCGGCACGGTCCCGACGTCCGACACGCCCGGCATCGACGGCATCATGACCTTCCAGGACACGGTCCTGGTCCCCCTGGAGACCTACACCTACCGCGTCACCGCCGCCAACCCGACGGACGGGGAATCCGAACCGTCCAACGAGGCGCTGCTCGGCACCGGGGAGGGCCCGCCCGTCCGCTGGCTCGACCTCGACCTCGGACGCAAGCACAGCTACATCCGGGACCGCAAGCTCGCCTCGGGCGACGAGCTCCGCATCAAGGGCTCCTACTCGGTGATCGACATCGACACCGGGGTGCCCACGTTCGTGGACGACATCGATCCGCGCGCCTCCTCCGTCATCATCCAGGTCCGCGCCCCCGGCAACGTCGTCCTCCTCTCCATCGCGCCGAACGACCCGAAGTGGAAGGCCTCGAAGAAGGGCGTCTACCGCTGGCGCGCGCGCGAGGGCGGCCGCGAACCCCTCATGACCCTCCGCTTCGACACGAGGAAGTCGGAGTTCACCCTCACGACGAAGAGGAACCAGTTCGCCTCGGTTCCCCAGAACGACATCACCGTCTCCCTCACGATGGCCGGGGCGACGGGCTCCGACGTCCGCGCCTGGGACCGGCCGAAGCACCTCGAGCCCGGCTACAAGGCACAGTTCAGCGTCTCCCGGTAGTTCCACGCAGTACACCGCCCCCCGCGTTCCGCGGGGGGCGGCTCTCCATCAGGCGACGCACCCGGAGGATCCCCATGACCCAGGACAGAGGCTCATCCCGCCGCTGGCGCATGAAGGCCGGGGTTCTCGCCGCCGTCGCGGCGGCCCTCGCGGGCGCCTCGCGGCCGGCGACGGCGGAGGGCGGCCCCTCCCTCGGCGAGGCGAGGAACTTCGGCGTGCTCGGGGCCTCCATGGTGGAGAGCACGGGCCTGACGGCGGTCTCCGGCGACGTGGGCGTCAGCCCCGGCACCGAGATCATCGGCTTCCCGCCCGGGACGATCGCCCGCGGCTCCCTGCACGCGGGCGACGCCGTCGCGGCCACGGCCCACGCCGACGCCGGCCTCGCGTACGCCTTCCTCGCGGGCATGGCCTCCATCCCCGCCAACAACCTCTCGGGCCTCGACCTCGGCGGGATGACCCTGAAGCCCAACGTCTACAAGTTCGACACGTCCGCCGGACTGACGGGGGCCCTCACCCTGGACGCCCAGGGCGACTCGAACGCGCTCTTCGTCATCCAGGTGGGCAGCGCGCTCACCACGGCCAGCAGCTCCTCGGTGGTCGTGATCAACGGCGGGGCGGACTACGACGAGTCCCGCGTCTTCTGGCAGGTGGGCAGCTCCGCGACCCTCGGCTCGGGGACGGCGTTCACGGGGAACATCCTCGCCTACGCCAGCGTCACGATGGTCACCGGCTCCTCGCTGGCCGGCAACGCGATCGCGCTCAACGGGGGCGTGACGCTGGAGGCGAACACCGTCGTCTCCCCCCGGCGCCGCGCGGGGAACCCGAACGGGAGCCCGTCGGCGGACAGGACGATCCTCGCGCCGCCCATCGGCGGGCCGGATGCGGACGCCAACGCCCGCGTGGACGTGAAGCACTTCCCCGCCAACGGCTCGCGGGAGGAGCGCTCCTGGCTCCGGATGAAGATCCGCAGGCTCGACGCCGAAACGACGTACACCCTGTGGGCCGACGATCCGTCCACGCTGGCGACGGTTCCCGTCCAGTTCGACTCCTTCACGACGAGGCGCAGCGGGTCCTTCAACTACATGGCGGACACGAAGAGGGGCGCGACGCTCCCCTTCGGCGCCACGCTGGCCAACCTCTCGGGCATGGTCCTCGAGGTCCGGGACGCCGCCGGCACGACGATCCTCCTGACGGGCCTCGTCCCCTCGACCTCGCCGTAGGCGGAAACCCCGTCCGCCCCCCGCGCTCCGCGGGGGGCGGTCCCCTTCCCCGGAACCCGGAGGTGCCCCGTGACGCTCGGTGAATTCCTGACGCTGCTGCTCGTGGGCCTCATCGCCGGCTGGCTGGCCGGCCTCTTCATGAAGGGCGGGGGGTACGGGATCTTCGGCGACATCCTCCTCGGCATCGTGGGCGCGGTCCTCGGCGGGGTCCTGTTCGGGATGGTCGGCATCTCCGCCTACGGGTTCCTCGGCCGCGTGGTGGTCGCCTTCGTCGGCGCCGTCGTCCTCGTCGGCCTCGTCCGCATGATCCGGGGCCGCCCCGCCGACGCCCGGCGGTAGGCGCCCCTGCCGCGCTACCGCCGCTCCCCTCCGCGCTCGACGACGCCCACGGCGCGGGCCGTCGTCACGGCGCGCAGGACCAGGTGGACGGGGCCGATGGTCTCCTCCCCGTCGACGGTGAGGCGGAGGGGGATGGTGAACCGGGCCCCCCGTTCCGCCGTCAGCAGCTCCTCGGCGAGGTCCTCCCGATCGAACTGGATCCGGAACCGCTGGCCGTTCCCGCGGTAGGGCAGGAAGCGGATGCGGTCCCCCCCCTCGGCGGCGCGCAGCCGGGCGTCGAGCTGGAAGGTGTGGTCGATGGATCCCAGGCGCACGCGCACGTCGTCGCCGGGGCTCGCCGCGCCGTCGAGGCCGACGACGCCCTCGAGCTGCACCGCGTCCGCGGGGTGGCGCAGGCGGGAGAACTGGATCGTGCCCTTGAGCACGCGGACGGTCTCCGCCGGCTCGGGGGCGGGGGCCGGGCCGGGTCCGGGCGCGGGATCCGGGTCGGGCTCCGGGTCCGGGGCGGGGGGCTGCGGCGCCCCGGCGGGGACCTCGGCCAGGGCGTTGTAGTTCCCCTTGCCGGGGGGGCCGATCATGGTCTCCGGCTCGGGGGAGTTGGCGCCCTGGGGCCAGGTGGGCTTCGGGCCGTACACCGCGCCCTCGAGATCCACTCCCACGACGTAGGCGCCGGCGTGGTAGGGGTGCATCAGTTCCATGAGGGCGGCCCCGTCGGAGACGACGAACCCGTAGGGCACGAGCCCGCCGCCGGGGAAGCCGCCGAGGACGCCGATGGTGGTGATGACGCCCCCGTCGGCCGCGGCGGCGCCGCCGCCCTCGCCGAGGCGCACCAGCATCTGCCCGCGGATCGTGTCGACGATGCCGTAGGCGGTGGACGTGGCGGACCCGTTGGCGTAGGCGAAGGCCGAGGGCACCGCGCCGGTGTAGCCGTCGTCGTTGCGGTCCCCCTCCGCCCAGTGCCAGTCGGCGTCGGACTGGACTCCCGCCGTGCCCGGGGCCCCGTCGATCACCGCCCCGGTCTCCGGGTCGAGGCGGACCTGGTGGCCGTACCCGTCGATGACCCGGGCGACGTCCCGCCTCGCGTCGAACCCGAGCCACATGTACTGGGAGCCGAAGCCGGGGATCGTCTCGTGGATCTTCGGGCCGACGACGGAGATCGTGCCCGTCACGGGGTCGACGCGGGCCAGCTGGAGGTTGCGGGTGATGCCGTAGAGCCCGCCCGTGGCCGGCCGGGTCGCGATGGTCATGAGGGGGGTCTCGCCGGCGAGCGGCGGCCAGTGGAAGAGCCGGACGCTGGAGAGGAGGGTCCCGGGGTCGCCGCTGCGGAACCGGATGAGGACGCCGTCCTCCTCGAGGGCCCACACCTCCCGGTCCTGGAGCAGCGGGGGCGTCTCGGCCGTCGCCGCCGCGCCTCCCAGAAGGATCGCGAACGCGGCGATGCGCCCGATCCGGTGACCCATGGCTTCCCTCCCCCTCGGCTGGCCCCGCGACGGCCCCATGCTGGCCCGGTTTGTGACGTCTGTCAAGGGGGGGGGGGGGGGGGTCTTGGGGGACCCCGTTCGCATCGGGGTGGATCCCGGGGGAGTGAACCGCCGGCCCCGCCGTCCGTTGCGGGTCCCATGCGATCGGCGGGCCTCCTGCTCTGTCTCCTGATCCCACCCGGGGTGCCGGCGCCGGGATCGGACCTCGAGCCCCCGGTGCGTCTGGAGGCGGGCGGGAAGCCCATCGACGTGTTCGGCGGCCACGCCGCCCCCGCGCTGGCCGACCTCGACGGCGACGGGGTGCGGGACCTCCTCGTGGGCCAGTTCCTCGCGGAGGGGAAGAACGCCTTCCAGGCGCCGATGCGCGTCTACCGGAACCTGGGCACGGAGAAGGCCCCCCGCTTCGACGGCTTCCGGCTCCTCGAGGGCGGCGGCGAGGGGGCGACCGTCCCCACCGGCTGATGCGTCGGAAGCGGTCCGCAGTCGGCGGACCTCGACGGGGACGGGCGGGGGGACCTCGTCTCGGGGTCCTACGCGGCGCAGGTCTTCCTCTGGCGCGGCGCCGGGGCGGGCGGCTTCGGGAAGCGGGAGGATCTCGTCGTCCTCACCCACGAGGCGTTCAAGGACGGCCACGTCGCCTGCCACGCCGTGGACGGGGACGGGGACGGGGACTTCGACCTGCTGGCGGGCTCGCGGCGCGGGCTCGTCCTCCTGATCGAGAACGCCGGCACGGCGAAGGCGCCGAGGTTCGCCGAGCCCCGGCCGCTGACGGCGGGGGAGTCGCCCGTCAAGGCCCCGGCGGGCGACGCGGGCCCCCACGCGGCCGACTGGGACGGGGACGGCGATCTCGATCTCCTCGTCGGCGACGACGCCGGGCGCGTCACGCTCTTCCGCAACGCGGGGACCCGGAAGGCCCCGCGCCTGGAGGCCGGCGCGGAACTCCTCGCTCCGCAGGGGGGGCGGTTCGTCGAGGAGCGCTGCCGCGGCGCCGAACTCTGCGCGATGCGGGCCAAGCCCTGGGTCGCCGACTGGAACGGCGACGGGCTCCCGGACCTGCTGGTGGGGGACTTCCACGACCACCGCACCGCGGCCCAGACGGGAAACGAGCACATGCACGGGTGGGTGTGGCTGTACCTCCGCACGAAGCCCGGGGAGCGCGGCCGGTAGATCGGGTCGGTGGCCGCGGTCCGCGGGCGCAGGCCCTCTACCGCGCCCTCGGCTTCCGGCCCGCCTTCCCTCCCCGCTCCTTGCGGTAGGTCCCGGGCACGCCGCCGAGCCGGACGGCCTGGCGGAGCAGCGCCGCGAACGCCGCGCGGTCGATGTCCCCGGCCCTGCGCACCTTGACGTGGCGGACGTACGCGCCCCGGCCCTGGAGGAGGCCCTTCGGATCCCGCAGCGAAGAGCCGCGGACGAAGCCGAAGTGGACGTGGTCCGCGTCGGAGTAGACGTAGGCGATGGGCGCGGCCCCGGCGAGCCAGCAGCCGTTGCCCCACTTGACCGACTCCGCGAGGGAGGGCGCGGTCGTCCGCACGAGCCGGCGGAGCGCGCCGATGATCGCCCGGTGGCCCGGCGGACGGTCGGCGAGGTAGAGGTCGAAGGTGGCGTAGGGCTTCATCTTCGGCATGGCGATCCCCCTCCGGGCCGGGCCCGCCGATCCCGGGTACGCGTCGAGGGTAGCACGGGACGGGGGGCGGGGGGAGCGCCCCGGAGGGCCCTCGCGCCGACGGGCATTCCGCCCGATGGGATCCGCCCCATTTCACCCGGTCCGCGCTTGGCCTATGGTGCGGCCTTGCCGTGGACCCATCGACTCAGTCGACTCAAGAGGAGGTTCCGAATGACCAGCAATGCGCGTCTCTCGATGTGGCGGTGGATCCGCGGTTCCGCCGCGGTGGCGGCCGGGTTCGCGCTCGCGGGCGGGACGCTGCTCGCCGCGGCGGTCGACGGTCCCGATCTGGGCGCGGCGGGCACGTTCGCCGTGCTCGGCGGCTCGACCGTGACCAACACGGGGCTCACGGTGATCGAGGGCGACGTCGGGGTCAGCCCCGGCACCGCCATCACCGGCTTCCCGCCCGGCGTCGTGACCGGCGGGACGCTCCACCACAACGACGCGCTGGCGGTCCAGGCCCATGCCGACGCCGCCGCGGCGTACCTCTACCTGGAGGGCATGGCGGGCAGCACCGCCAACAACCTCTCCGGCACGGACCTCGGCGGACTCACCCTCGCGCCGGGCGTCTACACGTTCGACTCCTCGGCCCAGCTGACGGGGGATCTCGTCCTCGACGCCGGCGGCAACCCCAACGCGATCTTCGTCTTCCAGATCGGCAGCACGCTCACGACGGCGACCGGCGCGACGGTCACCGTGATCAACGGCGGCGCGGACTTCGACGCCTCCGGGGTGTTCTGGCAGGTCGGCAGCTCCGCGACCCTCGGCGTGGACACCCGGTTCACGGGGATCCTCATCGCCTACGCGAGCATCACCGTCGTCTCCGGCACGAGCATCGACGGCGCGGTCATGGCGATCCACGGGGCCGTGACGCTCGACACCAGCAACATCGCCGCCCCGGAGTTCGACGCGGGGAACGGCAACGGCAAGGACGACTGCGCCTGCGAGTGCCACGACGGCGACGGGCACGTGCACGGCAACGGTCTCGGCCTCGGCCACTGCAAGGGCCGCGGCAAGGGCCACGACAAGCACGGCAACTAGCCGCCTCCTCGAACGTCCGCCGGCGCCGACCGCACCCGGCGGACGCGACGACACGCCATCCGACCCGCTCCGCCCCTCGCGAACCGCGGGGGGCGGAGTTCTCGTCGATGACGGCGCGGGGAGGGGGCCCGCGGCGGACGGGCCTTCCTGACCGGACGAATGTGGTTCACCCGCTCGCCGCCCTCCCTCGCTATACTGCGGGGTGGATTGCCGGGAGGGACGGCGGCTCGGGAGCGGCCATGTCACTCGCCCAATTCGTGGAAGAGCACCATCACGAACTCGTATCGCGGTGCAGGGCGAAGGTCGCCGCCCGCGTGGTCCCCAATCCCACCCCTCAGGAGATTGAGCACGGGATCCCCCTCTTCCTGAGGCAGCTCACGCAGATCCTCCGCGACAAGGCGTCCCCCCGGGGTGCGATGAGCCGGACCGCAGGGCTGCACGGAGGCGAGATGCACTTCCACGGGTTCACCGTGGCCCAGGTGGTGCACGACTACGGAGACGCCTGCCAGTCCATCGAACTGGAAGCCCCGATCTCGACCGAGGATTTCCGGGCGCTCAACGCGGGGCTCGACGACGCCATCGCGGACGCCGTGACGGAGTTCGCGCACCGGCGGGAGACGGCGGCCACGGCTCAGGACGAACAGGCGTCGAACGAGCGGCTCGGCTTCCTCGCGCACGAGATCCACAACTACGTCTACGCCGCGATGCTCGCCCACGAGGCGATGAAGAAGGGGAGCGTGGGGACCCGGGGGAGCACGAGCGCCCTCCTCGGGAGGAGCCTGGTCGGCATGCGCGATCTGATCGACAACGTGCTCGCGGACGTCCGCATGACGGCCGGAGTCAA
>CAZWGT010000062.1:13954-14537 GCA_964633345.1 uncultured Planctomycetota bacterium | reverse complement strand
GGTCATAAACCGGAACCGACTCTTCCGCTCCCACCGCGCGCATGCCGTCGTTGACCTGGATCAGCTGCCAGAACGCGGCGAGGTCGGCTTCGCTCGGCGGCGTGCTCTTGCCGAACAGCGCCGTCATCTGCGCGTTGAAGCGGCGGCGCGACGTGAAGCGCACCAGCAGCGGGCCGAGCGGGCCGGCGAGCAGCTTCTGAATGGTGCGCGCCCGGTGCGCCTCGGGGAGCATGCCCCCGTTGAGGAACGCGGCGGTGATGAGCGGAGCGTCGCGCGCGAGCAGCTCCTCGCCGACGGCGACGCCGTAGTCGTGCACGAGCAGGTGATGGCGGCCGCTGACGCCGAGGTGCTTCAGCAGCGCCTCGCAGAGGTCGGGCGCGAGGGCGAGGTTGTCGTCGAGCCCGAGGAGGGTGCTGCAGACGTTGCGGACGAGGGCGTTGCTCGTGGTGTCCGAGGCCTCCACCGGGTCGAGGTTCGGGGGGTTGGCGAGGACGGCGATCCGGAGGGTGTCCGGCTCCGGGCCGTCCTTCGCCCGGATCTCGGTCCTCCCCGTGCGCTCCGAGCCGGCCCCCAGCCAGACCGC
>CAZWGT010000062.1:0-13944 GCA_964633345.1 uncultured Planctomycetota bacterium | reverse complement strand
TAGAGGGCCGCGCGGGCGTCGTCGGCGTCGAGCCACAGCGCCAGGGGCAGCGCGAACGGCCCGACGGTGCCCAGGGAGAGCCTCAAACCTCCACCGGGACCTGCGCGGGCCTCTGCTCGACGATCCTCCCGCCCTGCTGCTCGGCGAGGATGCACTGGACGCGGTGGCCCTCCCCCACCTCGTAGACGGGCACGGGGTTGCGGGCGTCGCGGCACCGGTCCTCGGCGAACTTGCACCGGGGGTGGAAGTGGCAGCCGGCCGGCGGGTTGATCGGGGTCGGCGGCTCCCCCGTGAGGATCTCGCGCTTCGTCGTCACCGTGGGGTCGGCCACGGGGATGGCCGACAGCAGGGCCTTCGTGTAGGGGTGTATCGGGTTCCGATACAGCTCCTCCGACGGCGCCGTCTCCACGATCTCGCCCAGGTACATCACCGCCACGCGGTGGCTGATGTGCTCCACCACCTTCAGGTCGTGGGCCACGAACAGGTAGGAGAGGTTCTTCCGCTCCTGGAGCGACTGCAGCAGGTTGATGATCTGCGCCTGGATGGAGACGTCGAGCGCCGACACCGGCTCGTCGCACATGATGAACTCGGGGTCGAGCGCGATGGCGCGCGCGATGCCGATGCGCTGGCGCTGCCCGCCGGAGAACTCGTGGGGGTAGCGGGTGATGTGGCGCACCGGGTCGAGGCCGACCTCCCTGAGGAGGTCCTGCACCCGCTGGCGGCGGGCCGCGCGGTCGGGCTGCGTCCCGTGGATCTGGAGCGCCTCCCCCACGATGGACTCCACGGTCATGCGGGGGTTCAGCGACCCGTAGGGGTCCTGGAAGATGATCTGCATGTGGCGGCGCATGAGGCGCAGCTCCTCGCCCCGGAGCGCGAAGAGGTCCTTCCCGAGGAAGGTGGCGCTGCCCGCGGTGACCGGGTCGAGCAGGCGCAGCAGCGTGCGGCCGGCCGTCGTCTTCCCGCAGCCGGACTCCCCCACGAGGCCCAGGGTCTCGCCGCGCCGCAGCTCGAAGGACACCCCGTCCACGGCCTTCACGTGTCCCACGGTGCGTCCGAACAGCCCCCGCTTGATGGGGAAGTGCTTCGTCAGGCCGCGGACCTCGAGGATCGTCTCGCCGGGCACCTAGACCTCCTTCGCGTACGCGGAACCGGCGGCCGCCCGCTTCTCCCACTCCGCCAGGGTCACCTCGGAGGAGTAGTGGCAGGCGACCGTGTGGCCGGGGGCGATCTCCAGCAGCGGGGGCTCCTCCCGGGTGCACCTCTCCGTGGCGAAGGGACAGCGGTTGTGGAAGCGGCACCCGTCGGGGAACTCGAGCGCGCTCGGCACGGTGCCCGGGATCGTGTCGAGCCGGGCGACCCGGACGCCGAGCCTGGGGATCGAGCGGAACAGGCCCACGGTGTAGGGGTGGCGGGGGTTGGCGAAGACCTCGCGCGTGTCGGAGTACTCCACGACCTTCCCCGCGTACATGACGGCCACGTGCTGGGCGTTCTGGGCCACGACGCCGAGGTCGTGGGTGATGAGGAGGATCGACATCCCGAGCTCGTCCTGGAGCCGGCGCATGAGCTCGAGGATCTGCGCCTGGATGGTGACGTCGAGGGCGGTGGTCGGCTCGTCGGCGATGAGGAGGTCGGGGTCGCAGGAGAGCGCCATGGCGATCATCACGCGCTGGCGCATGCCGCCGGACATCTGGTGGGGGTAGTCGTCCACCCGGCTCTCCGGCGAGGGGATGCCGACCCGGCGCAGCATCTCGATCGCCCGGTCGCGCCCCTCCCGGTAGGAGACCTCCTTGTGGAGGACGACGGCCTCGATGATCTGGTCCCCGACGGTGAACACCGGGTTGAGGCTCGTCATGGGCTCCTGGAAGATCATGCCGATGCGGTTGCCGCGGATCCGCCGCATCTCCTCGGCGGGCAGCGTGACGAGGTCCCTGCCCTCGAAGAGGATCCTCCCCTGGACGATCCTCCCGGGGGGGTCGGGGATGAGCCGCATGACCGAGAGCGCCGTGACCGACTTGCCGCAGCCCGACTCCCCCACCACGCCCAGCGTCTCGCCCCGCTTCACGACGTAGGAGACCCCGTCCACGGCCCGGGCGACGCCCTCGTCGGTGTGGAAGTGGGTCTTCAGGTCGCGGAGCTCGAGGAGGTCCTCCCCCGCGCCGGACGCCTTCGGGACTTCGGCCATGTCGCCTCCTGTCAGGGGGCACATCCTACTGTCGAAGGCGCGGATCCAGAGCGTCCCTCAGGGCCTCCCCGACGAGGTTGTAGCAGGTGATGACGAGGAAGATCGCCAGCCCCGGCCAGAGGAAGATCCACGTGGAGACCTGCTCGTAGCCGTGGGCGGCGTACAGCATCCCCCCCCAGGAGGGCCTCGGAACGGTGATGCCCAGGCCGAGGAACGAAAGCGCGGACTCGGTCAGGATCGCCCCCGCGATCCCGAAGGTGGCCGCCACGAACACGGGACCGAGGGCGTTCGGGAGGACGTGGCGGAACATGACGCGGTTCGGGCGGGCTCCCAGGGCGTGGGCCGCCGTCACGAAGTCCTGACCGTTCAGCCGGAGGAACTCCGCCCGCACAAGACGGGCGACGCCGGGCCAGCCGGTGACCCCGATGACGACCATGATGACGAGGAGCTGGGGGGGCTCCCACCCCCAGATCAGCCGCTCCTGCAGGAAGGCGGAAATCACGAGGATGAGGAAGAAGGTGGGGAAGCAGATCACCCACTCGATGAACCTCGAGATCACGATGTCGATCCAGCCCCCGCGGAAGCCCGCCACCGCCCCCATCACCACCCCGATGAGGACGTAGATCCCCACCGCCACGAATCCGACGGACAGCGAGATCCGGGCGCCCCAGAGCATCCGGCAGAGGAGGTCGCGGCCGCTTTCGTCCGTGCCCAGAACGTGGTCGGCGGACGGGGGCTTCGCCACGAGTTGCAGGTCGTTCTGGTTCAGGCCGAAGGGGACCGGTGGCCAGGTCACCGACAGGGCCTCGATCTTCCCCGACGCGATCCCCCCCCGGTAGTCCGTGGCGTCGTCGAGGGTGTCGACAGCCGCCGCCCAGGCCAGGCCCGCCAGGAGGGGGGGGATGAAGGCGGCGAAGGCGGCCGCCCGGAACCGGCGGCGGCCCCCCTTCCCCTTGCGGAGGAGGAGGAGGGATGTCAGGAGGGAGAGCGAGAGGACCATCAGCCCCGCGTCCACGCCGTCGAGGCCGCGGAAGGCGGGCCACCTCGTCTCCACCCGGAGCGGCGCCTTCGCCGGGGACAGGTCCTCCTTCACCGTCCTCGCCAGGTCCTTGAGGGCCTTCCCCCCCTCGGGATGGGTCGTGCCCGTCCCGGCATCGAAGGCCGCCCTCGCCTCCCGGAGGCGGCCCCGGGCCGCCTGCACCCCCGCCGCGCCCCCCTCGGCCAGGAGGCCCTCCAGTCGCTCGAGCTGGGCGTCCACCACCCCGAAGGAGGCCACCGCCTTCTCCCGGGTGAGCGCCTCGGCCCCGGAGAGCCCCCGCGCGAGGCTCGCGCACTCCAGGTGGGAGAGGCGCCACGCCTTCTCCGCCGCCCCGCGGTCGGTCCCGACGAACCGCAGGGGAAGGCCGTTGGCCAGGAGCGGCGCCCAGGCGGCCGCGTAGAAGAACAGGACGAGGACGGCCAGCGCGGCCACCGCCCTGTGCCTCCGGGTGAACATCGCCAGGGCGATGTCGAAGTGGGATCTCCCGGCGGGCACCGGGTTGTGCTCCGCCACTAGGCCCCCTCGTAGGAGATGCGGGGGTCCACGACGGCGTAGAGGATGTCCGCGACGAGGATCGCCAGCAGTTCCAGGACCGCCGACAGCAGGAGGGTGGCCATGATCACGTCGTACTCGCGGTTGTGGATCGCGTCGAGGGCGTACCAGCCCATCCCGTGGATGGAGAAGATCGACTCCACGATGATGCTCCCCGCCACGACCAGGGGGAGCAGGGAGGCGGCCAGGGTGATGATGGGGAAGAGCGCGTTGCGCAGCGCGTGCTTGAGGACCACGCGGCCCTCGGGGAGCCCCTTCGCCCGGGCCGTGCGGATGTAGTCCTGCCGGATGACCTCCAGCATCCCGGCGCGCATGTAGCGGGAGACGACGGCGAGGGAACCGTAGGCGATGCAGAGGACGGGGAGGAACGCGTGGAAGGCCACGTCCTTGACGAGCTCCCACGTCCCCGGGTTCATCAGCCGGTCGTCCCTCAGCCCCGCGACAGGGAACCAGATTCCCAGGGGCGCCTTCTCCGGGTTCCCGAACGTGATGATGAGCATCGTCGCCGCCCAGAAGGAGGGGAGGGAGTAGAGGATGAACAGCGTCAGCGAGGAACTCCGGTCGAGCAGGGTCTCCGGTTTCCATGCCGAGTAGATCCCCAGGGGAATCGCGACCGCGAACACCAGGAGGAAGGCCGCGATCTCGAGCCACACGGTGATCCAGAGGCGAGGCTTGATCTCCTGCCAGATGTCCTTGTCGTTCTGGAAGGTCTTCCCCAGGTCCAGCCGCACCAGGCGGGAGACCCAGAGGCCGTACTGGACGAGGAGGGGGCGATCGAGGTGGTGGGCCTTGCGGAACTTGACGATGGCGTCCTCGGAGCCCCGCTCCGATTCCACCCCGGCCTTGCGCCCCTCCATCATCCCGCGCCTCTTGAGGGAGGCCGGGTCCCCGGGAGCCAGGTGGATGACGAGGAAGGCGATCAGGGTGATCCCGAAGAGGGTGACGGGAAGGAGGAGGAGGCGCTTGAGAAGATAGGTCTTCATCGGCCCCGGGTCAGCGTCCGCTCTGCGCTTCCTTCGGGAGGTACCACTCCATCAGGTCGAAGCCCGGCCTCTTCGGGTAGAGCCTCACGCCCCTCCACTTCCTCGAGTAGCCGGCGATCTCCGGCGTCGCCCAGAGGAACACGAAGGGCTGCTCCGCGTCCAGGTAGCGGTGGAGGGCGCGCTGGTAGCGGAAGCGCTCCTCCCGGTCGAGGCAGGGCCGGAGGGCCTCGATGAGGGCGTCCACCCGGGCGTCCCCGAAGGTGTTGGGCTGGCGCTTGGAGGCGTCGGTCCACGAGGAGTGCCAGAGCTGGTGGGGATCGGATTCGGGGTCCATGGCGTAGGAGAGGGCGATGCCGTCGAAGTTCTTGGAGTCGAAGCGGTCCACGAAGGCGGCCCAGTCGAGCTCGTTCACCTTCATCTCGACCCCCGCCTTCTTGAGGGCCTCCTGCCAGACGGGGACGAACTCCTTCATCGTCTTGCTCCCCGAGGGGATGAGGAGGCTGAAGGAGAGCTTCCTGCCGTCCTTGTCCCGGATCCCGTCGTCGTCCCGGTCGTACCACCCCGCGCCGTCGAGGATCTCCTCCGCCGCCGCCGGGTCGAAGGCGAGGGGCTTCACCATGGAATCGTAGGCCGGCCCCGAGATGAACTGGTCCCCCGACACGAGGACGGAGATCCCGTGGAGCTTGTTCTTCACGTAGGAGGGGCGGTCGGCCAGGAGGGCCAGGGCCGCCCGGACCCGGGCGTCCTTCAGGCCATCCCGGGTGAGGTTCCAGGAGACGAAGGAGAAGGAGGGCGTGAACCAGTGGGCGCGCACGAACCTCTCCTGGAATTTCGGGTCCCCCATCACCGATTGGTAGAGCTCCGCGGTGAGGCCGTGGGCCGAGAAGTCGATCTCCCCGCTCTGGAGCGCCTGGAGGGCGGGGACGGGGTCGTTGATGAACTTCCAGACGATCCGATCGGCGTGCCCCCGGGGGCCGAAGTAGATGGGGTTCCGCTCGAGGACCACCGAGCGGGACTGGTTGAACTCGGCGACCCGGTAGGGGCCCGTGCCGACGGGCCTCTCGCTGAGGGCGGTGCAGTTGTTGAAGAACGGCCCGAACTCCTTCGAGGAGGGGTCGAAGGCCCGGCCGGCGTTGGCCTTGTCCGCCTCGAACGCGGCCTTGTAGGCGTGGAGGGGGATCGCCCGGAGATTCCCCCCCACGGTCGTGTCGTCGGCCCCGAAGTACTGGCGATCGAGGACCCACCGGAGGGTCCCGGGGTTGAGGGCCCTGCACTCCATCACCATCTCGAAGTAGGTCTTGACGTTGTCGGAGTTGACGAGGGGGTTCTGGATGGCCTTCACCGTGAACTCCACGTCCGCCGCGGTGAACGGCGCCCCGTCGTGCCACTTCACCCCGGGCCGGAGGAAAACCGTGATGAAGGTGCCGCGGAGGACCGTGTCCCCGGCCTCCTTCGGGACCTTCGCGACGGCCCGCTCCTCCCCCTCGACCCTGGCCACGGGGGTCACGACCCAGGCCCCGTCCCGCTCCGTCACGGCGCCGAAGAACCGCGTCTTCCCGTCCGCGCGGACGAGGGTGTCCTCCTTCACGAACTTCACGGCGCAGTCGTGGGGACTGACGGAATCGAAGACGTGGACCGGGTCCTCCGCGGAAGGCTTCCCGTAGGAGAAGTCCACGCGGTCCTGCCGGATGAGGTAGGGCGCGAACAACTCCTCGACGTAGGTGATGATGGCGGAGTTGTCCACGATCCCGTTGAGCGACTTCGGCGCGGAGTTGTACTGGACGACGAGGGTCCCGCCGTCGGAGGGAACCTGGTCCGGCGTACCGCCGTTGAGGGCGTCCTCCTTCGGGACGGCCCCGAAGGCGGGAACCGGGATCGTCCCCTCGTACCGTTTCCACGGGGCGATGGGAGGAAGTCGGCCCGCCTTCACCTCGGCCACGACCTTCGCCGGGTCCGTGGGGTAGTCCTCCCCGGCCGGGGCGGCGACGGCGCACGCTAGGACGACCAGGCCGATCGCGATCTTCATGACTGCCTCCTCCTCCGCCCCCCGAGACCCGGGGCCCCCTCCCCGTCCGTCCCGGCCGCCAGGCGCGCCCGGAGCGCCTTCTCCACGTCCTTCGACACCCACCGGGAGACGTCCCCGCCGCCGCGGACGACCTCGCGGATGAGGGTCGAGGAGAGGTAGGCGTACTTCTCCGAGGGCATCACGAAGACCGATTCGATGTCCCCGCGCAGCGCCCGGTTGGTGAGGGCCATCTGGTACTCGTACTCGAAGTCGCTGGTCGTGCGCACGCCGCGCAGGAGCACGGAAATCCCCCGGGAGCGGGCCCAATCCACCACCAGTCCCCGGAACGTGACGACCTTCACGCCCCGCAGGCGCCGGCGGCGGATCGCCCCCTCGAGCATCGCCACCCGCTCGGCCGCGGAGAAGAGGGGGCCCTTGCGGATGTTGTCCGCCACCCCCACCGTGAGCCCGGGGAACAGGCGCGCGCCCCGCTCGATGAGGTCCACGTGCCCGAAGGTGACCGGGTCGAAGGTTCCCGCGTAGAGGGCCTTTCGCATGGGGCCCATTCTCGCCGAAGCGGGGGGCCCCGCGCGAACCCTTCTCCCCGTAAGACAGCCCTTACACCGGGGCCCCCGGTTTACGGCCCCCGCACCACTCGCAGGGGGCGGAATCCGGCATGACGCTTGCTCCGTGGGTGCCTGCAAGAACCACCTGTCGCGCGGGAAGGTGCACAAGGACCGCCATGCAACCTTCAGTACTTCGCCGACGCCGCCCCCTGCTCACCGTCCTCGCCGCCGCCGCCCTCGTGTTCGTGGCGGCGGCCGGGACCCTCGCGGCCATGGCCGGCGCGGGCCCCTCCTACGAGAAGAGGGGCTCCGTCCACTGCGTCGAGGAGGGGGGGACCCTCTACACCTTCGATTCCGTGTGGCGGGTGGAGACCCTGCGACTCGTCGATCCGGTCACGAAGGTGGCCGTCCGGATTTCCAACCCCGCGCCGGACTCCCTCGCGCACTACCGGGCGACCCTGCTCCGGAGACTGCGCGTGAAGGGCCTGGACGCCATCCCCGTCGAGGGCAAGGCGGAGGTCGAAGCGATCCGTGCCCTCGGCTACATCTAGCCCCGCCCCCGGCCTCCTCCGCCGTCCCGGGGCCCGCCGGCTGGCGTTCGCCCTCGCGGCCGCCGGCACCCTGGCCGCCGGGACCCTGGCCGCCAGCACCCTCCTCGTCCGCGCCCGCGCCGCCGGCCGCCCCGACATCGTCCTCGTCGTCTGGGACACCTGCCGGGCCGACAGGACCGGCGTGGACGGCTATCCCCTCCCCACCACGCCCCGGCTGTCGGAGGTCGCCGCCGGGGGCGTGACGTTCCGCCAGGCCTTCACGCCGAGCCCCTGGACCCCCCCCGCCCACGCCTCCCTGTTCACGGGGCTCCTGCCCTCCGTCCACGGACTCCGGGAGAGGGCGGGCGACCGGGTCCATCGCGAACGGGAACTCCTCGCCGCGACGCTGCGCCGCTCGGGGTACGACACCGTGGCCGCCTCCGCCAACCCCTACCTCGCCACGGTCGGGCTCCTGGAGGGCTTCGAGTCGGTGATCCACGGCCCCCCGGAGGGGACCCCCTGCCCGGGGGAGGTCCTCGCGGAGCGGGTCGAGGAGCTCCTCTCCTCCAGGGCCCGCGGGACGGGGCCGCGCCGGCCGCTCTTCCTCTTCGTCAACCTCATGGACTGCCACCTGCCCCTCGCCCCCCGGCAGGAGGATCTCGAGGCGATCCACGGGCCGGGGACGGGGGCGGCGCTGTCGGCGATCCCCGTCCCGTCGGTGGACGCCGCCGCGCGCCACATGCTGGGGATCGAGCGCCTGGGCCCGGAGGCGCTGCGCTCCCTCTCCCTGGCCTACGACGCCGGGGTGCGCGCCGCGGACCGCGCCACCGGGCGGATCCTCGACGCCCTGCGCGGGGCCGGGATCGGCGACGGGGCCTTCGTCGCGGTCTGCGGGGACCACGGGGAGTGCCTCGGCGAGCACGGGGACGTCGATCACCACCTCTCCGTCCACGACGCCGTGCTGCGGGTCCCGCTGGTGATCCGGTGGCCGGGCCGCCTCCCCGCGGGCCGCACGGAGGACGCCCAGGTCCGCCTCCAGGATCTCTACCGGACGATCCTCGAGGCGGCGGGAGCCGCCGCCCCGAAGGGGTGCGGCCTGGACTCGGACTCCCTCCTCGGGGACCCCGTCGAACCGAGGGATGCGGTGGCGGAGCACCAGTCCTTCTCCGACTCCGTGCCCGGCGTCCGCGCCCGGTTCCCCGGCGCGACGGAGGAGGGGCTCGCCCGCTACCGCCGGTCCTTCCTCGTGGTCCGGGAGGCCGCGCGGGGCCCCTCCCCCCGCAAGCTCGTGGTCACGGGCTCCGCCGGCGGCCCGGGGCGGCTGGACCTGTACGACCTGCGGTCCGACCCGGGGGAGGCCCGGAGCCTGCTCGGCCCCGGCGCGCGGGAGGAGGACCGGGCGGCCGCCGACTCCCTGCGGAAGAGGCTCGATCCCGGGACCCGCTGAGGCCCCGGCGTCTCAGCGGTACCAGCGCTGGGCCTCGTAGTCGAGCTTGCCCAGGTTCTCCGCCGAGGTCGGGGGGTCCCACAGGGCCGTCGGGAGGAGGGAGAAGCTGAACGACGTGTCGTTGTTGATCCGGTCGTCCACGTAGGAGAGTTCCAGCACGAAGTCGTGCCAGACCCGGCGCAGGCCCACCTCCGTCTTGAGCCCCTCGCTGTTGCGGAAGTCGGTCTGCTGGTCGACGTGGAAGGCCCACCGGTCGGAGATCGCCCAGTCCACGACGGCGGTGTAGATGTCGGAGTCCCCCGCGATGGCGCGCCGCCCGAGGTAGACGGCGAACTTCGGCGCGACGAACCACCGCACCCCCTGGGCCGAGGTCGCCATCCGCCCTGGGTCGAGGGCGTACTCCCCGCCGCCGATGAGGTAGAGGTTCTCCCTCAGGCGCACGCGGAGGTCGGCCTCGACCGGTCCCGCGTCCCCCGGCGGTGCCGCGGCCCGGTACTTCTCCTCGCCGACGAAGTCGGAGTGGCGGGCCTCCTCGAGCCCCTCCTCCTTGAACCCCAGCGGCGAGGTCTGCGGGCCGAGGCCGTCGGGGAACCAGAGCCCGCGGACCTCGAGGTCCACCCAGTCCACGCGGCGGCCGCCGCGCATCGTCTGGAGGCGGTTGCGCAGGCGCACCGAACCGACCCTCGCCTCGTCGAGGACGTCGATGCGGTCCACCGCGCGCGACCCCGCCGGGTCCTCCGTCACCGTGGCCCGGTCGAACCAGAGCCCCTCCAGCGCCGCGACGTGGCGCAGGCCGCGCAGGTCGAAGAGGTCGCTGGCGACGCCGTCGAAGTCCCTCCGGGCCTCGATCTCGGCCCTCAGGCCCGCCGCGAGGTCCCCGCGGACCTCCGAGCCGTCCGCGCCGCCGGAGCGGTCGATCCCCTGCCAGGCGGTCCCTCCCGCGGTCGCGAACGGGGAGAGGGAGACGGGGCCGGCCCAGCGCGTCCCCTCGACCCGGGCCACGGCGTCCTGGCGGGTGACCCCGTCCCCCGCGAGCCCCGTCGCCTCGTCGAACTGGCGCTCGTAGGCCCCGGCCCGCCCGTCCACGGACCACGTGGCGGAATCGAGGAGCCACCGGGGGGCGAGGGACGCAGGGATCGGGGCCCCGACGCGCCGCAGCGCCGCGTCGGGCAGCGCCATCGTCTCGGTGCGGAAGTCGTCCAGGCGCCGCTGGACGGCGACGGTCGCCATGTCGCCGCCCCTCCTCCACCGCAGGTACGCGTACGTCTCGGGGTCGCGGTCCTCGAGGGCCTCCTTCTTCAGGTACTCCCTCTGGAAGTTCCGGTCGGAGAAGTCGAAGAGCGAGACGTCCATCCGCAGTTCGGGGGAGAACCGGTGCCGGTGCTCCCACCGCACCCGGCCGCGATCCTCCCTCGGGACGGGGGAGTCGTCGAACTGGTCCTCGTGGGCGCGGTCCCGCTGGTACTGGGTGATCAGCTCGCCCTCGTACCTCCCGTAGTCGTACTGGACCTCCGGCCCGACGCCGAAACCCCGGGCGCTGCGCCAGTCGGTGTGGACGCGCCACTCCCCCCACCGCCCCCGGTCGAGGAGGATGTCGTCCCCCCAGAGGAGGAGGGCCTCCGTCCCGAAGCGGGAGGACTTGCGGAGGGTCGCGTTCCGCAGCGGCCGCGCCGAGAGGGTCGAGCTCCCCGAGAGGTAGGGGATCCAGAACACCGGCACCCCCTCCACCCGAAGCACGTTGCTCCAGGCGGCGAAGCCCTGCTCGTCCCCTTCCTCGGTGATCTCGAAGGAGGTGGCGCGGAAGGAGAAGTGGGGATCCTCGAAGTCGCAGGTCGTGTACTCGACGTCCCGCAGCTCCAGGGTGTCGAGGGCGGTCCGGCGCATGGTCTCGGCGCGCACCACGAGGGGGAGGGAGCGGCCGCGGGAGGCGATCCGCACCGGGATCGACAGGGCCACCTTCCCCGTGGCGAGGATCCTCCGGCGGAAGTCCGTGTACAGCCGTTCGGTGCGCACCGCCCTCGTCCCCATGCGGTAGACGACGTTCCCCTCGGCGTAGACCGCGCGCAGCACGGGGCCGAGGACGCGGCGGAGGTCCCCGGGGATGGTCCGGTCGAACCCCTCCCCGGGCGGCGGCGCGGGCGGCGGCGCCTCCTCCTTCGGCTTCGCGCCGTCCTTCCCGGCGCCGCGGGCCGCGCCGGCGTAGATCCCGAGCAGGCCCCCCGCCGCGTCCGCGGCCCCGGGGTCGATCCACAGGACGATGTTGCGGGCCTCGATCGAGAAGTTGCCCATGTAGACCGCGACCCCCTCGACGAGGAACACCTCCACGAGCCCGTCCGCCTCGACCGCGTCCCAGACGGGGCACTCCACGCGGAACTCGGGGATCCCGGCCGGCCTCGCGCGGGGAGTCTCCGGCGGGTCCGCCCCGGGCGCCGCACGGGGAGCGGGTCCGGCGGCCTCGCCGAGGGCGCACACCGGGCAGTCCGCGGGATGGTGGACACCGGCCGGGTGCTTCGGGGGGACGGGCTTCCTCCCCGTCGCCGGGGGGTCCTCCTTCGGCTCCTGCCCCAGGGCCCGCGGCGCCGCGACCGCGGCGAGCGCGAGGGCGCCGATCAGGAGTCGGGCGGGGAGGTTCACCGCCGGGGATTGTAGGAACCGGGACCCCCGGGGGGGCCGGAATCGGGGGCGAACCCGCCCGGGGCGACCCCCCCCGGCGTCCTTTCCTGTGTGGACCGACTCGTCCCGGGGATCGTCCTGGCCTTCGCGGGAGGCATCGCGATCTCCCGGTCGCTCCCCCCCTGGGCCGCCGCGGCGTCGCTCCCCTCCCTGGCCCTCCTCGCCTTCGCGGCCTCGCGCCGGGACGGCCTCCGCCGCCGGGCCCCGCCGCCGTGGGACTCCCGGGCCTGCCCCTTCCTTCTGACTCTTTCCCTCCTCCTCGGCGCGGCCCGTGCGGGCCTGGACGCCCTGCCCCCGGGCCCGCGGGACGTCGATCGGATCCTCCCGCCGCGTTCCTGCCCGGTCGTGCTCGAGGGGAGCGTCGCCTCCGCGCCCGAGCGGATCTCCCCCGGAGGCCCGGTGGAGCGGGAGGTCCACGTCCTGGGGCTCGCCGCCGGGCGGGTCCGCGGACCCGCGGGACCGGTGGAGGCCGCCGGGCGGGTCGAGGTCTACGTCGAGGGGGCCGCCCCCCCCCCTCCTGCCCGGGGATCGGGTGCGGGTCTCCGGCGTCGCCCGGCCCCCCGCTCCGGCCCGCAACCCCGGCGCGAGGGACCGCGCGGCGGCGGCCCGGGGCCGGGGGATCGCGCGCTGCCTCGACGCGCCCTCCCCCGGCGCCGTGGTCCTCCTCGGGCGCGGCGGGCCCTCCCTCGCCCGGGCGGAGGCCCTTCTCCGCGAGGGGCTGCTCGCGGCGGTGCGCCGCGCCTTCCGGGGGGAGGGGCGCGCCCTCTACGAGGCCCTCCTGGCCGGGCGGGCGGCCGACCTCGACCCCCGGGTGGTGGCCGACTTCCGGCGCACGGGGACGTGGCACGTCCTCGTGGTGAGCGGCGTGAACATCGCCCTGGCGGCCGCGGCGGCGGCCTGGGCCCTGCGGCGGGCGGGGTGCGGGCCGGGGCCCCTCGCCGGGGGGACGCTCCTGGCGGCGTCGGCCTACGCGGCGGCCTCGGGGTTCGGCGTGCCCTCGCGGCGCGCCCTCGTGGCCGTGGCGCTGCTCTGCCTCGCGCCCCTCCTCCGGCGCCGGGCCGATCCCCTCCACGCCCTGTTCGCGGCGGCGGGGATCCTGCTGGCCTTCCGGCCGGTCCTCCTCGAGGAGGCGGGCTTCCAGTTGAGCTTCGCGGCGGTGCTGGGGATCCTCCGGATCTCCCCGGCCGTCGGGGATCTCCTGTTCGCGCGGCGGCGGTTCCTGCGCCGCTTCCCCATCCCCGCCGCCGATCGGTCCTGGCGGCGGCGGTTCGGGGACCTGCTGGAACGGGGCCTGCCGGCGGCGCTGGCGGCGTGGGCGGCCACGGCCCCCCTCCTCCTCTTCCACTTCGGGACCCTGAGCCCGGTGACCCCGCTGGCGAACCTCGTCGTGGTGCCGGCCACCACCGCCGCCCTCGCCCTGGGGGTCGTCCTCCTGCCCCTCGGCGCCGTGCTCCCGACCGTCACGGCTCCCCTGGCCGACGCCGCGGCCGCCGTCCTCGCGCTCCTCGTCGCCGCCTTCTCCGCCCTGCCGGGGGCCTGTCTCGTCCTTCCCCCGGCGCCGGCGTGGCTGCTGGGGCTCGACGCCGCGCTCCTCGCCGCCGCCGCGGTCCGCCCCGGCCGGGGGACCCTCCTCGGTGCCGCCGCGGGGCTGGCGGCCCGCGCGGTGGTCCCCTTCGCCCTGCCGCCGCGGCCGCCCGCCCCGTCGGTCCTCGTGCTCGACACCGGGCACGGGCTCTCGGTGTTATGCGACGGTGGAGCCTCGCGGGTCCTCTGCGATGCGGGGGGTCGGGGCCCCCGGGTCGGCGCCGACGCGGTGCTGCCGGCGCTGCGCGCCCGGGGCGCGGGGGCGCTGGAGGCGGTGGTCGTCTCCCACGAGGACGAGGACCACCTCTCCGCGGTCCGGGAGGTCCTGGAGTCGGTCCCCGTCGGCCTCCTCGTGGTGAACGAGGGGTTCGGCCCGTCGGCCT
>CAZWGT010000061.1:7389-14576 GCA_964633345.1 uncultured Planctomycetota bacterium | reverse complement strand
CGACGAACGGGATCGCCGGCAGGTGCCCGAGGGACGGGCGTCGGGGCCCGTCGCCGAAGACCTCGACGACGAGGTTGTCCGCGGTCCCCGGCTTCACCTCCGCCGCGGCGCGGAGGACGAAGGCCAGGCCCCCGTCCGACGCGGTCGTCCCCTCGACGGACATCCCCGGGGGGGGTTCGTCCGCGGCGAGCCGGAGGGACTCCGCCCGCGCCCGCCGGGGGAGGCGGATCCGGACCAGGGCGGTCCCCCCCGGCCGGAGGCGGATCGGCAGGGGGGATTCGACGGAGGCCTCCGCCCCGCCCCGCCCCGTCACCTGGACGACCATCTGCCGCGCCGGCACGAGGTGGCGGTAGAGGAAGGCCTGCATGCGGTCGTCGGCGGGGACGACGGGGCGGACGACCTCCTCCACCCCGACGACGGAGCGGGCCTCCATCCCGAGGACCACCGCCCCCTTCGCCGCGTCGGGGGGGACCGAGAGCGTGGCGCGGATCGAATCCCTCCCCGCCGGGATCCGGGCGCCCGACAGGGACCAGCCCGACGGCGCGTCCTTCAGCGCCACCTCGATCTCCCCCGCGAACCCGTCCCGCCGCACCGCGTGCAGCCGGATCGGCGCCGCCCGCCCCCCGGGGACGCCGAGCCCCGAGGGCGTGGCGAACACCTCGAACCCCGGCCGCGGAGGGCCGACCCGCAGTCGGTAGACGTACTCCGGCCCCCCGTGGCGCTGGGCGTCGATCAGCGCGAGGCGGTAGGTCCCGTCGGCCGGGAGCGTCGCGCGGAGCCACGAGTCGGCCTTGTGCGTCAGGAGCCCCTCCGCCGCGTCGCCGTGGTCGTCGTTCCACGCCACGACCTCCCCCGCCGGCCCGGAGAGGGTCAGCACCGAGTCGAGGGGGGAGCCGAGGCGGCGCGCCTCCACCTCGGCGACCACCTCCTCCCCGGCCCTCCCCTCGAAGCGGAAGACGTCCGTGTCGCCGGGCTTGCCGATGCGCCCCCCCAGGGTGCGGGGCGGGGCGATCGCCTGGCCGCGGGCCGGATCGTCGTTGGGCTCCGCCTCCCCGGGACCGGGGACGGCGGGGAACATCCACGGGCCGAAGGGCTCCGGCCCCAGCGAGGCGCGCCAGACGAAGTCCTCCCGCCCGCGCCAGAGGGCGTCCCGGACCTCGAGCGCGTACTCCCCGTCGGCGGGCACGTCGAACAGGAGCACCGGGTCGGGGCCCGTGCGCCAGTCGTCGGCGAAGGCGACCTCCCGCCCCTTCGCGTCGAAGAGCGCCGCCGTCGCCTGGAACCACCCGGGCACCGCGTCGGCGAGGTAGGGGACGAGGCGGCGGGCGCGCACGTCCACGACGACCTTCTGCCCCCTGCGGGCCCGGAAGCGGACCCGGTCGGCGTCGCCGGGCAGGACCTGCCCGTTCACGACGACCGGGAGGTCGAGGACCGGGGCCGCCGCGAACTCCTCCTCGCGGACCTCCGGGGCCGAGCCCACCTGGAAGCGCAGCGGGTTGGTCGGGCCCGCGGGCGTGAGGAGCCGGATCTCCCGGTCCCCCGCCGCGGCGGCGGCGTCGATGGCCACCTCGATCTCGACGGTCTCGCCGATCTGCGCGTTGGCCTGCTGCCGCTCGCCCGCGCCGAGGAAGCGCAGCGCCACCGCGCGCAGCCCCGCGTCGTCGAGCGTCTCCAGGTCCCGGAGCATGGGGTGGTCGGGGAGATCGACCCTCTCCTCGTCCGCCGGCCTCTCCGCGGGCCGCCCCCCCCGCCGCACCCGCGCCGCGTCGGCGAGCCGCCGCCGCAGCTCCCCCTGCTGCTGCCGCCCGAGGGGCATCACGTGGCGGACCACGACGGCGCGCACCCCCTCGCCGGAGACGAGGGCGCCGGACACGCCGCGGAGCCCCTGCCCCCCGGCGAGGACCGGGAAGACGCTGCCGCGCCGGCCGCCGGCGGGGAAGGCGTAGCCGATGGAGGGCTCCCGGCGGGCCGCGGGCCCCTCGACGGCCGCCAGCGCGAGGACCAGGAGTCCCGCGATCCGCATCACAGCAGCTCCGGCAGGGCGGGACCGCCGCCGGGGAGGGGATCGGCGACGCGCACGTCGAGGCCCCCGGGGGTCGGCAGCGGCCCGTCAGGGTCGATGCCGAGGAGCCCGTAGATCGCGCGGTGCAGCTCCCGCGGGTGGACCGGCCGGTCGCGGACCTCCTCGCCCGTGGGGCTCGTGGACCCGACCACCCTCCCTCCCCGGAAGCCGCCCCCCGCCACGAGGGTCGAGAAGCAGGCGCCGTGGTGGCCGCGGCCCCCGTTCCACGGGGGCTCCCAGAGGACCCGGGGCGTGCGCCCGAACTCCCCCCCGCACCAGACGATCGTGGTCTCGAGGAGCCCGCGGTCCGCGAGGTCGGCGAGGAGGGCGGCCAGCCCGCGGTCGAGGTCCGGAAGCTGGCGGCGCATCGCCTCGAAGTGCTGCTTGTGCGTGTCCCAGCCGCCGTGGTTGACGGTGACGTAGGGGACGCCGCTCTCGACGAGGCGCCGCGCCATCAGGCAGGACTGGCCGAAGCGCGTGCGGCCGTAGGCGTCGCGCACCTCGTCCTTCTCCCGGCCGAGGTCGAACAGCCGCCCCGCGTCCCCGAGGATCATGTCGTAGGCGCCCTCCCCCGCCCGGTCGAAGGCGTCGAAGGCGGCGCTCCCGGGGATCGCGCGCCCGAGGGTGTCGAGGGTCTCGAGCAGGTAGCGGCGGCTCGTCTGGCGCTCCGCGGAGATCCCCTCGGCGACGACCCCCTCGACGAGGAACGGGGTGCGGCTCGGGTCCCCGCCGGTCACGAAGGGCTGGCCCCGGGTGCCGAGGAAGCCCGCCTCGGAGAAGCGGCCCTTGGGGGCGGTGAGCACGACGTGGGGGGGGAGGAGGCCGCGGTACCCCGTGTCGTGGCCCCGCAGGGCGCCGACGACGGCGCCGATGCAGGGGTACACGAGACGCTCCCCGGGGGCGCGGCCGGTCTGCGCGACGTAGGTCGCCGTCTCGTGCCCGTTGTTCCCGTGGCTCATGGATCGGACGAGGGAGAACCTCCCCGCCTGCTTCGCCAGGAGCGGCAGGAGCGCGGCGATGCGGATCCCGTCGGCGGCCGTGGCGACGGGCCTCTCCGCGGGCCCGGAGAAGTCGGAGCCCGCCTCGGGCTTGGGGTCGAACGTGTCGAGGTGGGACGGACCGCCGGCCAGCCAGATCTCGACGACCGCGCGGGCCTTCGCGGGCGGGGGCGCCGGCCGCCCCCGGGCCGGGGAGGGGGAGAGCGCGAACGCCGCCGCGCCCGCGGCGATCGCCTTCAGCGCGCCCCGCCGGTCGATTCCCCCGGTCATCCCGCCTCCTAGTGCCTGTAGAGGAACTCGCGCGAGTTCACGAGGGCCCACGCCAGGTCCTCGGCGGCCTCCCGCGGGGCGCGGCCGCCCGCCCGGAAGTGCCGCGCCGCGGCGGCCGCCTCCTCCGGGATCGGGGACCGCGAGAGGACCACGAGGAAGATGCGCCGGATCGTCTCGTCGCGGTCCCCCCGCGCCCCCTCGACGGCGGCCCGCAGCCGCGGGCTGTTCCGGATGCGGCGCTGGACGTCGGTGGAGTTGAGCAGGTGCAGTCGCTGGGCGTCGGTGGGCCGGCCGCTCCGCTCCGACTCCAGGCCGGTGTCCCGGGCCGGACGGCCGAACATCTCGAGGAAGGGGCTGGTGATCGACCCGTCGGCCAGCGCGGTGGTCCGCCCCGCGGGGAGGAACGTGAACGGCTCGGGGATGCCGCTCGAGTACCCCTCGCCTCGGCCCGCGATCCACGCCAGGGCGTCGGCGAGGACCTCGGCGTCGAGGCGGCGCACCGGGTAGCAGGAGAACAGGGCCCCGTCCCCGTCGGCCGGGATCGGGGACTGCTGGTAGGTGCGGGAGTTGAGGATCCGGCGGAAGAGGCGGCGCATGTCGTAGCGGCCGTCCTCGAGGTCCTTCGCGAGGAGCTCCAGCAGTCCCGGGATCGCGGGGGGGTTGTCGGGGCGGAGGTCGTCGGGCTCGTGGACGACGCCGCGCCCGAGGAACCAGGACCAGGCGCGGTTGGCGACGGACCGCGCGAACCGGCGCTTCCCGGGCTCCAGCAGCCAGTCGGCGAAGACGGCCCGGGGATCGGTCCCCGCGGGGACGCGCACAGCGGTCCCGTCGGGGAGCGCGGCGTCCAGCGGCGGCGCGGGGGCCGGGTCGTGGAGGACGATCTCCTCCTTCCACTCCCCCGTCCCCTTCCACCGGACGCGGGAGAAGAGTGCGGCGAAGGGGGCCCGCCGCTCCGCGGGCCAGCGGTCGAACCGCTCCCCCAGGAAGGTGAGGGCGACGGCGGCCGCGAGGGACCCGGGCTCGCGGCCCTGGACGGCGCGCCAGAAGTTCACCGGCGGGTCGCGGAAGTTGCTGCCCGAGGAGGTGAGGAGGTCGCGGGCGACGCCGTCGAGCGGGCGGTTCTCGCGGATCGCGTCGCGGATCCAGCGGTGGTACGCCTGCACGGCGTTGGGCCAGAGGTTGACGGGGAACTCCGACTTCACGCGGAGCAGGTCGCACCACTTCAGCGACCAGAGGTCGGCGAACTCCTCCCGCTCCATGAGGGCGTCGATCAGGCGGGCCCGCTTGTCCGGGCTCCCGTCGGCGAGGAACCTCCCCGCCTCCTCGGGCTCCGGCAGGATCCCCGCGAGGTCGAGGTGGACGCGGCGGAAGAAGACCTCGTCGGAGCAGGGGAGCGCGGGCCGCACCCCGGCCCTCCTCTGGGCGTCGAGGACGAGGGCGTCCAGCGGCGTCGCCGGCACGGTCCACGCCCCGGCCTCGTAGGGGGCCGCGGGCCCGGGGGCCGCGAGGAGCAGGAACGCCGCGAGGAGCCTCTTCACACCGTGAGGAACCCCCCGCCGGGCCCCGCGAAGGGGGGGACCGTGACGGGCGTCACGCCCGCCGGCCGGCCTCCAGCCGGATCCCGGCGTCGGCGAAGGGGAACGGGGCGGTCGCGTGGGAGGCGACGACGGCGGTCCCCCCGGCGGAGCGGAAGGCGGCCAGCGCCTCCACGACCAGGCCCGCCGCGGCGGCGTCGAGGTTGGAGAGGGGCTCGTCCACGAGGAGCGCCTCCGGGCGGCCCGCCAGCGCCCGCGCCAGGGCGGCCCGCTGGATCTCCCCCGTGCTCAGCTCCTCGGCCGGGGCCCGCAGGCGCGGCTCCATCCCGAGGCGGGCGAGGATGCCCCGCGCGATCTCCCGGCGCTCCGCCGCCCCGGCGCCCAGCGGCACGAGGCCGAGGGTCACGTTCTCCCAGAGCGGCAGGCGCGGAATCATGGGGCCGCCGGGGAACGCGAACCCGATGCGGCGCCGCACGCGGGACCGCCCCGCCTCGGAGAGTCCCGCCTCGTCCGCGCCGTCCACGAGCACCGTCCCGCGGGTGGGCCGCTCCAGGGTCCCCAGGAGCGCCAGGAGCGTCGTCTTCCCGCTCCCGCTCGGCCCCTCGAGGAGCACGAAGGCCCCGCGGGGGACCTCGAGGGTCACGCCGTCGAGGGCCCGCACCTCGGCCGGGGTCCCCGCGTGGAACCACCGCGCGGCGTCCCGCGCCTCGAAGAAGGGGGTCACCGCATCGTCTCCATGGGCTCCGCGGCGGCGGCGCGCCAGTTGGAGGGGATCGTCCCCGTGAGCACGAGCAGGAACGCCAGCGCGGCGCCGGCGACGGCGGGGCCGGGGGCGAGACGCCAGGGGACCGCGAACCCGGGCACCGCGTCCGCGCCGGGGAGGAGGACCGCGGCGATCCCACGCGCCTCCAGGGGCCCGAGCCACAGGGCGGCCAGGAGCACGGCGGAGGCGGCGCCCGCGGCGGCGAGGACGAGGCTCTCCACGAGGCAGCGCAGGATCACCTCGTCGGTCCCCCACCCGAGCATCTTGAGGATCCCCGTCTCGCGGCGCCGCTCGCGGAGCCCCGCCCCCGTCGCCACGACGAGGAGCGGGATCGCCGCGGCGAAGAGCAGCACGAAGTGGAGGGCGAAGACCCCCGCGCCGAAGGAGGCGCCCCCGGCCAGCCTCGCCTCGACGTCGGCCCGCGCCGCCACGCGAGGGGCGAGGGGCTCCGCGGCCCCCTCCGGGGCGAGGCTCGGGATCCGGGAGATCTCCTCCCGCACCGCGCCGGCGTACCCCTCGCGGCAGTCCACGAGGAGCTGGGTCACGGTGCCGCGCTCGTCGAACACGAGCCGCGCGGACTCCAGGGACGCGAGGATGACGTTCGATTCCCACATCGGCAGGCCGGAGCGGAACACGCCGACCACCGTCGGGACGCGGAGCCCCCCCCGGTTCTGGAAGAAGGGCGGGATGCGCGCGCCGGGGGAGAGGCCGAGGCGCCGTGCGAGGCGGGACCCGAAGACCAGCTCCAGCCCCCCGCCGGGGGCGAACAGGCGCCCCTCGACGCACGCGACGTCCGGGGGGAGGTCGGCGGGATCGACGCCGACGAGGACGGCGCTCTCCGGGGCGGCGCCGATCGCGACGGCCCCCACGATCCGGGCCCGGACGGAGGCGACCCCCGGGATCGCGCGGAGGACCTCCGCGGCCGGCTCCGGGATCGGGGCGGGGCGTCCGAATCGCACCGCGGTGACGACGAGGTCGGGCCCGGCCCGGGCGGCGGCGGCGGCCTCGGCGGCGAGCCCCTCGGAGATCGCCAGCCCCGCGACGAACGGCAGGAGGAGCGCCACCACGCAGGCTGTGATGGCGGAGCTCCGCACCGGGTGGAGGAGGACCGCCGCGAGGCCGCTCCGGGCGACGGCGGGGAACCCTCCCATCTCAGCGCCTGAGCGACGGGCCCGCGTGGTGGGGGCAGAAGGCGAAGCCGCCGGGGACGGGGTCGAGGCCGCGGGAGCAGGTCCCGGCGATCCCCCCGTCGTGGGCCGCCTCGCAGGCGGCGAGGGTGGCCGCGGAACCGGGGTCGAGCCCGCCGGCCAGCCGGCGGAACTCCCCGGCCCGGGGATCGGCGCCCCCGCCCCGCCCCGGGCCGAGGGCGAGGACCGCCCCCGCGGCGGCGACGAGGACCGCCACGGCGGCGGCCAGCCGTTCCGGGCCGCGGTCCGTCACGTCGGCTCCGCGGCCAGGGCCGGGGCGTCCCCGGCCGGGCCGTCGAGGGTCCGCACGCGGACCCCGGGCCGTCGGATCTCCGCGCGGTCCGTCTCCGCGGGGGCCCCGGCCCCGAAGCG
>CAZWGT010000061.1:0-7379 GCA_964633345.1 uncultured Planctomycetota bacterium | reverse complement strand
CCCCCCCGCGCCCCCCGGCCCGCCGGACCCCCCCGCGGCCGCGCCCGGGGGGGCCCCTGCCCGGGTTGGGGGGTGGGGGGGGGGGGGGGCGGGGGTTCCGGGGCGTCATCGCTTCGCTTCCTCCTCGGGGCCCAGGGGGCGCCGGCGTCCCTCGAGGACGAATCCCCCGAAGTCCTCCGCGTGGCGGCGCGCGTCCGCCTCGAGGGCGAACGCGTGGATGCGGCTCCCGCAGACGGGAAAGGCTAGGACACGGCTCTCGACGAACCACGCTTTCCCCGCCGGGACCGCGGCCCCGGTCGACTCGTCCACGACGACGACCTCGCGCGGGCGGTCGCCGGTCCTCTCCAGCCAGCGGCGCGCGCAGTCCACGCAGTCGAGGAGACGCTCGCGGCCCCCGGACTCGAAGATCCGCACCCGGCGGGCGGGATCGAGCCGGACCCCGTCCAGGGCGCAGCGCGGCTCCCCCTCCCCGCGGAGCGAGCGGCCGAGGAGCGGCAGCGCGGCGGCCGCGAGGATCCCGGCGACGAACAGGGCCCGGGGTCCGGTCACAGGGCCCACGCGAAGACCCCGCCCATCGCGGCGGACGCGAGGAACCCGAAGGCGGACGCCGCGAGCAGGCGCCTTCCTCCGTCGGCGGCCCACGCGGACCAGCCCGCGCACAGGGCGCCGCCGAGGTGGAGGACCGCGAAGACGACGGTCTCCGGCGCCGCCGCGAAGGCGCACCAGGCGCAGCGGTGGTAGGGAAGGCCGAGGACCGCCGGCGCCGCGACGTCGGCGAGGAACCGCCCCGCCAGGAGGAGCGAGCCCGCGGCAAGGGGCCCCAGGACGAACCGGGCCGGCCGGCCGCGGAGGGCGAGGGCGCCGGCCCCGAGGAGGGCGGCCGCCGCCACGTGCGCGGCGGCCACCCCGCTCCCGCCCTCCCCGCCCCCGGCGGCGGTCAGGCCCGCGTGCCGCTCCGGCCCGCTCGGGGCGGCCGTGCAGCAGCCCGCCACCGGCAGGATCTCCTCCTTCGGCATCGCGACGTAGGCCAGGCCGAGGGCGCCGTCGAGGGCGGCCAGCGCGCCGAGGAGGATCGCCGCGACGGCCGCGCGGCGGGGGCCGGCGGCCCCGGGGACGCGCCGCAGGATCGCCCAGGAGCCCGCGGCGAAGATCACGAGGATGCGGGTGAAGTCGAGGGCCTGGACGATCCACGGCAGGAACCGGGAGGCGCCGACGGTCCCGGTCCCGATCCGCCGCACCCCCTCGACGCACATGATCCCGGGCCACCGCGGGACCCAGCTCGACAGCAGCAGGTGGTGCAGGGGGAAGGCGAGGACGGCGGCCGCCACGGCGGCGACGGCCACGAGCACGAGAAGCGGCCGGCGCCCCTCGGCCGCCTCCGCGGCGCCCCCGCGGAACTCCCTCCACCCGAGCACGGCGGCGGCGGCGCCCAGCAGCACCTCGACGGCGGCGAGGAACCCGAGCACGACGGAGAACGCGTCGAGGGCCATGGTCCCGATCCTATCCGTGCCCGGGGGGATTCGCCCCGCGGTCGGTTAGAAAGGACCCCATGGGCGGGCGGGAACTCTACGTCCTCGGGATCAACTGCTACGACCACGACACGAGCGCCTGCCTGCTCCGGGACGGCGTGGTCGTGGCGGCCGTCGCCAAGGAGCGGCTGACCCGGGTCAAGCACGACGCCGGCTTCTACGCGGAGGTCGTGGACTACTGCCTCGAGGCCGCCGGGATCCCCCTCGAACGCGTGGACCTCGTCGTGCGGGACTGCTACGTCCTCCCCGTGCCGGAGATGGAGCGCCGCCTCCTCCACCAGGACCGGCCCTACCACCTCACGCCGCGCGAGCGGAGGCAGGCCCTCGCCCACCCGCTCTTCCTCGCCCCGCCGGAGCGGGCCCCGAACGTCTCGCACCACCTCGCCCACGCCTACAGCGCCTTCGCCGTCTCCCCGTTCCGCGAGGGGGTCGTGATGGTCGTGGACGGCGTCGGCAGCTACCGGGCCGACTGCACCGAGGAGATCCCCGCCGGCTGCGATGCCCACCCGCTCGCGCGGGAATCGGAATCCTGGTACCGCTTCCGGGACGCGACCCTCGAGCCCCTGCGGAAGTTCTGGCTGGAGCCCTCCCGCGGCTTCCTCAACGACGAGTTCACCTCGATGGCCGGGCTCGGCGCCCTCTACAGCCGCGTGTCCACCTACGTCTTCGGCGACTGGAACAAGTGCGGCGAGGTGATGGGGCTGGCCCCCTACGGGCGGCCGGGCGGCGCGGACGAACGGCCGGGCGACCCGGAGGGTCGCCCCTACGGGCACCTCATGTCCCTCGGCCCCGACGGGCGCCTCGCCGTCCCTGAGTGGACGGAGGCGATGCGCCACCCCTTCCTCGGCCGGAGCGACGCGGCGTGGGAGGCGAGCCCCCACCGCGCGGAGTGGGAGGACCTCGCCCGCCGCGCGCAGGAGGACGCGGAGACGGTCCTCCTCGAGCGGGCCCGCCGCCTCCACGCGGAGACCGGGGCGGAGAACCTCTGCATCGCGGGCGGGGTGGGCCTCAACTGCGTGGCCAACGGCCGCATCGTCGAGGAGACCCCCTTCCGGAACGTGTTCGTCCAGCCCGCCGCCGGGGACGACGGCATCGCCCTCGGCGCCGCCCTCTACGGGCACCTCGCGCTGCGCGGCGGGAAGCGCGCCTTCGTGCAGACCTCCTCCTTCCTCGGGAGGGAGTACCGGGAGGACGAGGCGGCCGCGGCGGCACGGGGTCTCCTGCCGTGGCTGTGCGGATCCCGTCGCCGGAGGGAGGACGCCGTGGACCGGGCCGCGGGCCTTCTCGCCGCGGGGAGGGTGATCGGCTGGTTCCAGGGGGGCTCCGAGTTCGGTCCCCGAGCCCTCGGGAACCGCTCCATCCTCGCCGACCCCCGGGATCCCGGGATGAGGGACCACGTCAACGCGCGCGTGAAGCACCGCCAGTCCTTCCGCCCCTTCGCGCCGGCGGTCCCGGCCGAGCGGGCCCGGGAGTGGTTCGAGGGGGAGCAGGAGTCCCCGTTCATGCTGCTGGCGAAGCGGGTCCGCCCGGAGGCGCGGGACCGGATCCCCGCCGTCGTGCACGTGGACGGCACCGCCCGCGTGCAGACGGTGCGGCGGGAGGACAACCCCCGCTTCCACGCGCTGCTGGAGGCGTTCGGCGCGCGGACCGGGGTGCCGGTGCTCCTCAACACCTCCTTCAACCTGCGCGGGGAGCCCATCGTGGAGACGCCGCGGGACGCCGTCGAGGGGTACCTCGCGTCGCGCCTCGACGCCCTCGTGATCCACGACCGGGTCCTCGAGAAGCGCTGGACCCACCGCGCCCTCTTCCCCCTCGTGCGGTTCCTCGTCCGCTCGCGCCGGACCTTCCGCTCCGAGGCGCTGATGGAGCGCGTGGCGCTGGGGGTCCTGGATTCCTAGAGGCCGGGCGACCCGGAGGGTCGCCCCTACCGACACCGCGACGGGGGCCTCGTAGGGGCGACCCTGCGGGTCGCCCGGCCGTACGCCCCTACCGCGGTTCGGTGATCGTGGTGCGGGCGTCGATCCCCGGCTTCTCGACGACCTGGACCTGGCCGCCCGGCCAGCGGATCTCGACCTTCTCCACGGAGGCGGCGGCGCCGAGGCCGAAGTGGAGGTCGTTGGTGGACTGGGAGAGGTAGCCGCCCGCCGCCTGGACCTGGCGGACCTGGGTGCGGCCGCCCGCGGTGACCTTCACGACCGCGCCGATGGCGGATCGGTTCGACCGCGTGGCCACGAGGCGCAGCCCCAGCCAGCGCGCGGGGCGGGAGACGTTGCGGTAGAGCAGCGCCCGGTCGTTGAACTGGCTCACCACGAGGTCGAGGCGCCCGTCCCCGTCGTAGTCGATGGTGGCGGCGGCCCGCTGGCTGCGGGATGCGTGCTTGCCGTTGATGATCAGGTCGGAGAGGGGCCCGCCCGGGGGCGGGTCGAGGCCGGCCGCCCCGCTGGCGTCCTTGAAGGTCCCGTTCCCCTGGTTGTGCAGGAGCGAGGGGTGCCAGTAGAAGAGCGGGTGGCCCATGCCCGTAGGGATGTAGGCGTCCACGCCGCCGTCGCCGTCGAAGTCCCCCTCGGCGATGCCCCAGGGCCAGAACGTCTCGGCGCCCGCGCGGTCGGAGGTCTCCTCGAACTTCCCCGCCCCCAGGTTCCGGAACAGGGTGCTGCCGAAGACGACCTCGTCGGGCTTGATCCTGGCCTGCAGGATGAAGCTCCGGTCGTCCTCCTCCTTCGCGAAGCCCAGTTCGACCGACCGCGCGAAGAACGTGGGGTACTTGACGTTCTCCTGGATGGCCGGGGCCTCGATGCGGAAGGGCATCCACATGTCGGAGTGCATGTCGGCGATGTAGAGGTCCAGCCGCGCGTCGCCGTCGTAGTCGAACACGCGGGCACCGACGGCGCCCCAGGAGGTGCGGCCCAGGGTCTCCCGCGTGACGTCGGTGAAGACGGCCTTCCCGTCGTTGCGATAGAGCATGCTGGAGCCGAACATGTTGCAGATGAACACGTCGAGGTCCCCGTCGTCGTCCATGTCGAAGATCGCGGTGTCCCCGCCCCAGCCCTTCCCGCGCAGGCCGGACTCCTCCGTGACGTCCGTGAACCTCCCCTTGCCGTCGTTGAGGTAGAAGTTGTTCCACTGCTTCTCGCTGGAAATCAGGTCGGCGAGGGACTCCTTGCCCCGGAAGTAGCGCAGCTTGTCGTGGTAGGAATCGAGGGTCCAGCGGGCGGTGTTCGTCACCAGGAGATCGAGGTCCCCGTCCCCGTCGGCGTCGAAGAACACAGGCGACATCGACTCCATCACGAGTTCCAGCCCCGCCTCCTTCGTCGCGTCGCGGAACCTCCCCCCGCCGAGGTTCTCGAAGTAGACGTTGCCCGCCCGGACCGTCGTCACGTAGAGGTCGAGGTCCCCGTCCCCGTCGGCGTCCCCGAAGACGGCGGCCACGCTGATGCGGTCGTCGAGGGCGACGCCCGCCTTCTCGGTCACGTCCTCGAAGGTCCCGTCCCCCCGGTTGCGGCAGAGGGCGTTGGGGCCGAGCTGGTTCAGGAAGTAGATGTCGTCGCGGCCGTCCCCGTCGAAGTCCGCCACGGCCAGGCCGCTGCCGTGGTCGTAGAGGTTGATCCGGAAGTTCTCCCCCTGCTCGCCGCGGAGGAAGGTCGTCTGGAACGTGATGCCCGCCTTCGCGCCGACCTCCTCGAAGCGGGGACCGGGGCCGGGATCGGAATCGGAAGGAGGCGCGGAGGGGGTGCCTGCGTTGATGGGCGCCTTCCCCGTCGCTCCGCCGTGGTCGCAGGAGGACGCGGCGAGGACGAGCGCGAGGAGGGGGGCCGCGGGGAACCGGAACATGGGCGTAGTCTCCAACGCCCCTCTTTCCACGCTTTCCCCGTGGAGACGCGCCGAATCCTACCCGCTCCCTCGGGCCCGGGGCGTGGGATAATCCCCGGACGGGAAGGAGCCGTTCATGACGACCCTCGCCGCCGTCCTGCTGCTCGTCCTCGCCGGGGAGCTGCCGAAGGAGATGGACTCCCTGTTCGACGAGGGGAAGCGCTGGTTCCGGGAGTCGGGAAACACCGACCTCGGCCTCGCGGAGCGCAACGCCGCGCGCGTGAAGGCGTGGAAGGCGCTGTGGCCGGCGAAGGAGGCCCTCGACCGCTTCGAGGAGGAGAATCCCGGAGGCGCGGACGCCGCCGACCGGAAGTACGGCGAGGTCCGGATGATGGTCCACTGGCTGAAGAAGGAGTCCCCCGTCGGCCTCCTCGAGGGGACCGGCGTCGGACCCGCGAAGGGGAAGGGACCGGAGGAGGAGGACCCGGCGCCGCCGGCCGCTCCCGCACCGGCGCCTGCGCCTGCGCCAGCGCCTGCGCCCGGGAAGGTCACACCCTCCGCCGTCGAGACGCTCCACGCGGCCGCCGTGGACTGGGAGAAGCGCCACCGCACCGACGTCCCCGGCTCCCACGCCCGCTGGATGAAGGTGCTGGCGGCCGGCTTCTCCGATCCCTCCCACCCGCTCGTGCGCGAGGCCGCGGTGCGGGTCGGCGAACTCGAGTCCCGGCTGAAGGACGCCTACAAGCTCCTCCGCGACGAGGACCCCGACGCGCTCGAGGGGATCGACAACGTGCGGATGAAGGGGATGGTCCTCGCCGTGGCCCGGGACCTCCCGTCCCGGGACGCCGCGGTCCGCGAGCACGCGGCTCGGACCCTCGGGAAGCTGGGCCACCCCGAGGCGATCCGGCCCCTCGGCATCGCCCTGGGGAAGGAGGAGCCGGGGGCCCCCGCCGGGGCGATGGTGCGGGCCCTGGAGTCGATCGGCGGCGCGAAGGGGGCCGACGCCCTGGCCGACCTCGCGAAGGACCCCCGCCACGCCCCCGCCGCCCTCGACGCCCTGGTGCGGATCTCCTCGCGCAACTCCGTGGACCGGCGCACCGCCTGCCGGCAGATGGGACGGTTCATCGGGGCGAAGGACCCCGCGCTCTTCGAGCGGATGATCGCGACGATGAAGGGGCTCGGCTACGACGGGCTCATCGGCCTGTCCTCCTCCCTCGACAACAACTCGACCTACGACCGCCTGCTCCGGGTCATCGACGTCCTGTCCGGGACGAAGGAGCCGTCCGTGGCCCGCGTGCTCGCCCGCTACTTCCAGGAGGGGCGCGGCGCCCGCGACGCCGAGGTCCGCGAGGCGGCCATGGGGGCGGTGCGGAAGATGGCGGCCACGGAGAACTGCGGCCAGGCGGTCGTCCCCCACCTCTTCGTGGGCCTCCGCAACGCCGCCACCCGGTGGCACACGACGCTGCTCCTCCAGGAGCTGACGGGCCAGAAGTTCACCGTCAAGGAGTGGGGCTACTGGAGCGACTGGTGGCGGTCGAAGCACCCGGGATGGTCGGAGAAGGACGCAGGGAAGGGGCGGTAGGGGCGGGGCTTGCCCCGCCCCGATCCCGGGGAGACGTTCCGCGGCGGAGCGGCGGAAGGAACCCCGTGACCCCAGCGCGCCCCTTCCCGATTCCGTCGGTTGGCCGCCACCCCCCGCAACGCTAAGATCCCCCCGCCATGACCACCCCCCACGGATGGAGGTTCGCCCGCCTCGGCGGCTTCGACCAGGTGCGACTGGAGACCGCCCAGGACTACGCCCGCCTCGGCGAGCTCGACCAGAAGCTCTGGGCCGCCCTGGCCTGCCCCGTCAAGGGGCTGGAGATCGACGAGCGCACGCTGGCCCTCGTCGACGGGGACATGGACGGACGCATCCGCGTGCCGGAGATCCTCGAGGCGATCCGGTGGGCCGGGGCGAACCTCGCCGACCTGGGCGCGCTGAGGGCCGGGAGCGAGTCCCTCCCCCTCTCCCAGATCGCCGACAAGGCGCTCCTCGCCTCG
>CAZWGT010000060.1:0-14878 GCA_964633345.1 uncultured Planctomycetota bacterium | reverse complement strand
AGCTCCGCCCGGTGGTCGGCGGGCTCCGGGGCGGGGCCGCCCGGGGCGGGGGGGGCCCACCGCGCCTCGCGCTCCTTCCGCGGGAGTCCGTGGTGGAGGAACTCCATGTCGAGGTCGGCCACCTCGGTCCCGGCGAAGGTGAGGCGCAGGCGGCCGCTCTTCTCGAAGGTCCCGAGGTCGGTCACCTCGACCCCCTCGACGGCGAAGATCGCGCGCAGGCGCGGGAGCCGGTCGGGAGGCACCGACAGCACCATGCGCTCCTGCGCCTCGCTGATCCAGACCTCGGCGTAGGAGAGGCCGGGGTACTTGGTGGGCACGCGGTCGAGGTGGACCGTGGCGCCGAGGCCCTCGGCCATCTCGCCCACCGCCGAGGAGAGCCCCCCCGCGCCGCAGTCGGTGACCGCCGTGTAGAGCCCCTCGTCGCGGGCCCTCATGAGCCCGTCGAGGACCCGCTTCTCCTCGATGGGGTTGCCGATCTGCACCGCCCCGGCGTCCAGGCGCTCGGAGTCCTGGTGGAGCTTCGCCGAGGAGAAGGTCGCCCCGTGGATCCCGTCGCGTCCCGTGCGGCCGCCGACGACCACGACGCGGTCCCCGGGGCGGGCGGCCTTCTCCACCATCGATCGCGGAATGAGCCCGATCGTGCCGCAGAAGACGAGCGGGTTGCCCACGTAGCGATCGTCGAACCACAGCGCCCCGGAGGACGTGGGGATGCCCATGCGGTTGCCGTAGTCGCGCACCCCGGCCACCACCCCGCGGAGGACGCGGCGCGGGTGGAGGGCCCCCTTCGGCACGGAGGCGTCGGGGAGGTCGGGGGGGGCGAGGCAGAACACGTCGGTGCCCAGGAAGGGGCGGGCGCCGAGGCCGGTTCCGAGGATGTCGCGGATGACGCCGCCGATCCCGGTCCCCGCCCCGCCGTAGGGCTCGATGGCCGAGGGGTGGTTGTGGGTCTCCACCTTCATGCAGACGCCCCAGCGGTCGTCGAGGGCGACGATCCCGGCGTTGTCCTTGAAGACGGACAGGCACCAGGGCCGGTCGAGCACGGCCGTGGCGTGGAAGACGGTCTCCTTCAGCAGATTCGCGTAGCGCCGCACCCCCGAGGGGTCGGTCATGACGACGGCGCCGCCGAGGGTCTTGTGCTTGCAGTGCTCCGACCAGGTCTGGGCGAGGGTCTCGAGCTCCGCGTCCGTCGGATCGCGGCCCACGGCGCGGAAGTGATCCCGGATGGCCCGCATCTCGAAGACCTCGAGGCTGAGCCCCCCCTCGCGGGAGATCCTCTCGAGGGCGCCGTCGTCGGCGTCGCGGAGCGCCACCTCGACCCTGCGGAACTCGTAGGGGGCGGGGTGGGGGACCCGGACGGGGAGGTCGATGCCCCGGTGGACCTCCTCGATGACCTCGTTGGCCAGGGTCCGCGCGACCGCGGCGGCGGCGTCGCCCGCATCGACGGCCCCCTCGACCACGTAGCGGCGCCCGGTGCGCACCGAGAGCGCGCGGAGGCCCAGTTCGCCGAGGGCCTCGCGGACGGAGGCCTCGACGGGGTCCATCACCCCGGGGCGGCGGAGCACCGTCAGGACCGGCAGGCTCTCCTCGTCGGCGCGCACGGGGCCGTCCACGGCGGCCTCCTCGAGGACGGGGTCGGCCAGCAGCTCCCGGGCGGCGCGGGCGGCGTCGGCGGGGGAGCCGTCGGTCTCGACGAGGTAGACCGCCTGGTAGCGCACGGCCGTCGCGGAGGCGAGGCCCGCCTCCCGGAGAATCGCCAGGGCCGCCTCGCCGCGGGGGTCGCGGAACCCCGGGCGCGTGCCCACGGCGATCCGGAAGACCGGTGCTGCCGGGGGATCGCGATCGCTGGGGGATGACAACGGGAGGCCTCCGGGGAACGGGAGAGTCTAGCGGGCCGCGGGCCCGCGGCGGAATCGGGAAGGACCGGCGTCCGGCCGCGCCTAGAATCCCCCCCATGTCCGAGTCCACCGCCTGCCTGCCCTTCGAGCGCCCGATCTACGACCAGCTCGGCCGGGTGGAGGAGATGAAGGCGGCCCTCCACGCCATGGAGCAGGAGGTCCGGGTCCTCAAGGCCGCGCTGTCCTCCGAGGGCCCGGCGGAGGGGGCCCCCCGGCGGCTGGCCGACCTCGAACAGAAGCACGGGGAGCTCTCCCGGGAGTGCCGCAAGGAGGAGGAGAAGTGCCGCGCCCTCACCCACGAGATCTACGCCCGGCTGACCCCCTGGGAGCGGGTGCAGGTGGCCCGCCACCCCGCGCGCCCCTACTCGAGGGACTACATCGAGACGGCCTTCCGGGACGTCGTGGAACTCCACGGGGACCGGCTCCTCGGGGACGACGGCGCGATCTTCACCGGGTTCGCGACCCTCGGGGATCGGCGGGTGATGCTCGTCGCCCAGCGCAAGGGCCGGGACACCAAGGAGCGCCTGGCCAGCAACTTCGGCATGGCGCGGCCCGAGGGGTACCGCAAGGCCATGGCGAAGATGCGCCTGGCGGAGCGCTTCCGCCTGCCGGTGGTCTGCCTGGTGGACACCCCCGGGGCCTACCCGGGGATCGACGCCGAGGAGCGCGGCCAGGCCTGGGCCATCGCGGAGAGCATCCTCCAGATGTGCACGCTGCGCATCCCCATCGTCGCGGTCGTCATCGGGGAGGGGGGCTCGGGGGGGGCGCTGGCCATCGGGGTCGCCGACCGGGTCCTCATCCTCGAGAACTCCTACTACTCGGTGATCTCCCCCGAGGGCTGCGCCTCCATCCTCTGGAAGAGCCGGGACCGCGCCTCCGACGCCGCGGCGGCGCTGCGCATCACCGCCCATGACCTGCTGCGCCTGGGCGTGGTGGACGGCATCATCGAGGAGCCCCTCGGCGGTGCCCACCGGGACCTGGAGGAGACCTCCCGGCGGCTGAAGGCGGCGGTGCTGGCGGCCCTCTCGGAGCTCGACGCCGTCCCCGCCGACGCCCTCCTCAAGACCCGCTACCGGAAGTACCGCGAGATCGGCAACCACCTCCTGCCGGTGCGGTAGGGACTTTCGCGGTTCCGGGGGGTCGTCCGTCCAAACCACCCGGTTCCACGGAGGTCACCCATGAAGATCAACACCCGTCTCCTGCTCGGAGGCGCCCTCGTCGCGGCCCTGGCCGCCGGCACCCTCGGGATGGTCGCCGCCTCGGCCCAGGACGCCCCCGACTACGGGGCCCTCGTGAAGTCCCTGGGCGACGAGAAGTTCGATGCCCGCACGAAGGCCTACGAGTCCCTCGAATCCGCCGGCGCCGCAGCACGCAAGGCGCTGGAGGAGGGGGCGAAGTCCGACGACGCCCAGATCCGCTGGTCGGCGCGGCGCCTCCTCGAACGCCTCGACGGGCAGGAGAAGCCCGCCCCGCGGGTGCTCCGCTTCGGGGAGGACTCCGGGATCGGGATGCCGGACCTCGATGAGGCCTTCCGGGACATGGACCGCCGGATGGCGGACCTGAACCGGCGTTTCGAGGACCTCCGCGGCGGCCTGCGGTTCGAACTGCACCCGGGCCTGCGGGGGACCCGTGGGGAGCGGCACTCGGTCATGGTCCGGGACGGGGAGCGGATCGAGGTCCGCGAGGACGCCGAGGGGAAGGTCACGGTGAAGCTGGCCACGAAGGGGGCCGACGGGAAGTCCTCGGAGGAGACCTTCGAGGCGAAGGACATGGCCGCCCTCGAGAAGGACCACCCGGAGGTCGCGAAGAAGGTGAAGGGGCTGCTCGGGGACCGGATCGAGCTGAAGCCCTTCGACCCGTTCCGCGACGGGACCTTCCACCCCGCCAAGCCCGCCCTCGGCGTCACGATCTCCGAGGTCCCGCCGGTCCTCCGGACCCAGCTCTCCGTGAAGGAGGGCGAGGGGGTCGTGGTCGAGGAGGTCCTCCCGGACACGCCGGCGGCGCGCCTGGGCCTGAAGCGCCACGACGTGATCCTCGCCGTCAACGGCATCCCGGTCTCCGGGGCCCGCGAGATCCGCTCCGCCGTCGAGGCGGTGAAGGAGGGGGGCGCGCTCTCCCTGCGGATCCTCCGCGGCGGGAAGGCCGAGGAGGTCTCCGGGACCCGCTAGACCTCGCCGCGCTCGCGCTTGAGGCGCAGCTGCCCGCAGGCGGCGTCGATGTCGTCGCCGCGGCGGCGGCGGACGTGGACGGTGATGCCGCGCCCCTCGAGGATCGCGGTGAAGGCCGCCACGCGCTCCTTCGAGGGCGGGTCGTAGGGGAGGCCGTCGACCCGGTTGAAGGGGATGAGGTTCACGTTCACGTGGGCGCCCTCGGCGAGATCGGCCAGGAGCGAGGCCTGGCGGTCGGAGTCGTTGAGGCCCGCGAGAAGCACGTACTCGAAGGTCACGTCCCGCCCCGTCGCCTTCGCGTAGCGCCGGGAAGCGTCGGCCACCTTCGCCACGCCGTAGCGGGCGTTCAGCGGCACGATCCTCGTGCGCGTCGGGTCGTCGGGGGCGTGGAGGGAGACGGCGAGGTTGATGGGGCGGCCCTCGGCGGCCAGCCGGTCCATGCCCTCCGTGATCCCCACCGTCGAGAGCGTGATGCGCCGCGCGCCGAGGCCGATGCCGGCCGGGTCCCGGAGGGCCCGCAGCGCCTCGGCCGTCGCCTCGAAGTTGAGCAGCGGCTCGCCCATCCCCATGAGGACGAGGTTGGTGATCGCCCCCGCCCCGTCGTCGGCCAGCAGCCGCCGCGCGTGGAGGACCTGCTCCACGATCTCGTGGGCCCGCAGCGGCCGCACGAGCCCCTCGATCCCGCTGGCGCAGAAGACGCACTTCACCGGGCAGCCGACCTCCGTGGAGATGCAGAGCGTGCGGCGCTTCCCCTCCGGGATGATCACCGCCTCCACGCGGCGGCCGTCCTCGAGGAGCACGAGGAGCTTCACGGTCCCGTCCTTCGACCGCCGCACGGTCTCGACGGAGGAGGAGAGGACGCGCAGGGCCTTCGCGAGGGAGTCCCTCAGAGGGCGGGGGAGGTCGGTCATCTCCCCGAACTCCCGGGCCCCGCGGAGGAAGACCCCGTCGCGGATCTGCCGGGCCCGGTAGGGGGGCTCGCCGAGGGGGCCGAGGACGGAGGCGAGGGCCTCCGGCGACAGGGCCGTGACGGAGGGGAGCGCCACGGCGCTACGCCGACTCGCGGCGCTCGTCCGGGAGGGAGCGGGACAGGGCCTCGCGGCGCGGCGGGGACTTTCGCTGGACCGTCTCCGGCGTGACGACGAAGCGGAAGCCCCGCGCGTTGCCGGGCAGCTCGTAGAGGAGATCGAGCATGAACCCCTCGATGATCCCGCGGACCGCCCGGGCCCCCGTCTCCTTGCGCAGCGCCTCGCGGGCGACCTCGACGATCGCCTCGTCGGTGAAGTGCAGCTCCGCGCCCTCCATGGCGAACAGGGCCTGGAACTGGCGGATGACGGCGTTGCGGGGCTCGACGAGGAGCCGCACGAGCTCCTTCTCCCCGAGGGGGCGGAGCGGGCAGGTGACGGGGAGGCGCCCGATGAACTCCGGGATGAGGCCGAACTCCAGCAGGTCCTGGGGCTCCACCGCCTCCAGGAGGTCGCCCAGCTGCTTCTCGTGGGGGTCGAGGCCGCCGGAGGAGGACTCGAAGCCGATGGGCTTGCGCCCGATGCGGCGGCGGATGATGTTCTCGACGCCGGAGAAGGTGCCGCCGCAGATGAACAGGATGTTCGTCGTGTCCACCTGGATGTACTGCTGCTCGGGGTGCTTGCGGCCGCCCTGGGGAGGGACGTTGCTGAGGGTCCCCTCGAGCATCTTGAGAAGGGCCTGCTGGACCCCCTCGCCGGAGACGTCGCGGGTGATGCTGACGTTGTTCTGGGTGCGGGCGATCTTGTCGATCTCGTCGATGAAGACGATCCCGCGCTCGGCCCGCTCCTTGTCGAACTCCGCGTTCTGGAGCAGGCGCAGCAGGAGGTTCTCGACGTCCTCGCCCACGTAGCCGGCCTCGGTCAGGGTCGTCGCGTCCCCGATGGCGAAGGGGACGTCGAGGATCCGGGCGAGGGTCCGGGCGAGCAGGGTCTTGCCCGAGCCCGTGGGGCCGATGAGGAGGACGTTGGACTTCTCGATCTCCACGCCCCCGTCCCCGCCGCGGGAGAGCAGGCGCTTGTAGTGGTTGTAGACGGAGACGGAGAGGACCTTCTTGGCGTGGTCCTGGGAGACCACGTACTGGTCGAGCTTCTCGCGGATCTCCCTCGGGGTCGGCAGGTCCTCGAGCTTGCGCGGGGCGCGGCTGCCGCGGGGAGGCGGGGGCGGGGCGGCGTGGGGCGAGGCGATCCCCGGGGCCGCCTCGCCGGCCCGGGCGGCCGCCCCCGGCTTCCCGCGGTTGGTCTCCTCGAGCAGGATGGAGTTGCACAGCTCGACGCACTCGTTGCAGATGTAGATGCCCGGGGGGCCCGCGATGAGGCTCTCGACGATGTGGCGGTTCTTGGCGCAGAAGGTGCACTTCTCCACCTCGCGCCCGCCCCTGGCGCCGGGGCCCCCGCCTCCGCCGGTCCTCCGGGCCACGGGCTACTTCGCCCCCGCCGCCGGCTTCAGCGTAGCGACGACGTCGTCCACGAGCCCGTAGGCCTTAGCCTCCTCGGCCGAGAGGAAGAAGTCGCGGTCCGTCTCCTTCTCGATCCGCTCGAGCGGCTGGCCCGAGTGGCGGGCGAGGATCCTGTTGAGGTTCGTCTTCATCTTGAGGATCTCCTCGGCGTGGATGTTGATGTCCGCCGCCGTGCCCTGGACCCCGCCCCAGGGCTGGTGGATCATGACGCGGGCGTGGGGGAGGGCGAACCGCTTGCCCTTGGTCCCCGCGGCCAGCAGGACCGCCCCCATGGAGGAGGCCTGGCCGATGCAGTAGGTCGCGACGTCGGGCTGGACGAACTGGATGGTGTCGTAGATGGCCAGCCCCGCCGTGACGGAGCCCCCGGGGGAGTTGATGTAGAGGTTGATGTCCTGCGCCTTGTTCTCCTTCTGGAGGAAGAGGAGCTGGGCGATGACGGCGTTGGCCAGGGGATCGCTGATGGCGTCGCCGATGAAGACGATCCGGTCCTTGAGGAGGCGGGAGTAGATGTCGTAGGCCCGCTCGCCGCGGCCGGTCTTCTCGATGACGTAGGGGATGTAGAACGAGTTCGCTGGCATGGATCCTCCGCCGGCCCCGTTCCGCAGCCGGGAGGGGCCATGCCCGGTGGAGTCCTGATCCTACATCGGGCGGCAGCGCCGGGCGCTGGAACCGCGCCCCCCCGCCGCTAGCCCTCGATCGTCACTTCCCTGCGGACCGCCTCGAGGACCTTGCGCTCGCGCAGGCGCCCCCGGAGGGAGGGGATGATGTCCCTCTGCTCGAGGTACTTGCGCATCTCCTCGGGGCTGCGGCCGTAGCGCCCGGCCATGAGGTGGACCTGCTCGTCCACCTCGCCCTCGGTGACGAAGATCCCCTTCTGCTTCGCCATCTCCTCGACGAGGAAGGCGACCCGGAACTCGCGGCCCACGTGCTCCTTCGCGGAGCCCTGGACCTCGGCGAGCTTCTCCTCGATCACCTCGTTGGGGGCGCCCTGCATGTGGAGGTCGGCCTGGTAGCGGGAGAGCACCTGCCCGATCTCCTTCTTCACGAGGCCCTCGGGGAGCACGATGGGGGCCTTCTTCAGGATGGCGTCGAGGATGGCGTCGTCGAGGGCCTTCTCCGCCTCCGCCGCCTTCTCCCGCTCGACCGCCCTGCGGGCCTCGGCCTTCAGCTCGTCGACGGAGTCGAAGTCCAGGGACTTCGCGAACTCCGCGTCGAGGGCGGGCAGGTGGAAGCGCTTGACCTCGCGGATCGTGAACTTGAGGTCCGCCTCCTTCCCGGCGTGGTCGGTCAGCTTGAAGTTGCCCGGCAGGGTCGCGCGGACGGTGAACTCCTCCTCCTGCTTCCTCCCGAGGATCTCCTTCGAGATGCCGGGGACGGAGACGCCGGCGACGACCTCGGAGGGATGGCGGTACTGGACGTTCTCGGCGTCGATGATCCGCTCCCCCCCGACGAGGACGGCCGCGTCCATGACGACCAGGTCGCGCTCGGCGACGGTCCCGTCCGCGGCGGGGCGGAGCTCGGCGCGGTCGAGCAGGACGTTCTGGATGGCGGCCTCGACGTCCTTCTCCTCGATCCTCGCCGCGACCCGGCGGACGGAGATCCCCTTGAGGTCCGGGACCACGACCTCCGGCCGGACCTCGACCGTCACCTCGAAGGAGAAGGGCTTCGCCGGGTCGATCTCCTCGTCCCCGCCCTTGAGGTCGGGGGGGCTGAGGGGGGTGAGGCCGTGCCGGTCGAGGGCCTCTCCGAAGGCCTTCTCGAGGAGGGAGCCCTTGACCTCGTGGCGGAGCGCCTTGCCGAAGCGCATCTCGGCGACCTTCCGGGGGAGGTGGCCCTGGCGGAAGCCGGGGACGTGCACGCCCTGGATCAGCTCCAGGAAGGCGTGGTCGACCTCCTCGCGGACCCGCTCGGCGGGGACGGTGACGACGATCTTCTTCAGGCAGGGGCCGGCGTCCTCCACCTTCGCGTCGATGGCGGGGGTCTCGGCCGCGGCGGGGGCGGATTCGCTCATTTCGTGTCTCCGTGTGGAAGGAAGCGGGGCATTGTGCCCGCCCGCCGCGCGGCGAGGGAAGCAATCGCCGGGGGGGAGCCTCAGTCCCCGAAGGTCCCCTTCAGGATGCTCTCCAGGCCCTCGTCCTCGAGGGTCGGCCGGACATTCATCCCCTTCAGCTTCTTCAGCTGCTCCTCGGAGAGGAACTTCCTCAGCTCCCGGTTCCTTCGATCCTCGATGGTCGCCATCTTCCCCAGGTTCCGGACCATGTTGCCGACGACCTTGTTGATGAGGGCGGCCTTCTTGTCGGGGTCCTCCTCGGCGGCCCGGACCTCCTCCTTCACGGCCTCGATGTCGGGGGTCCCCATGACGAGGGACAGGGCCTCCAGCTCCGACTCCCGCCAGATCCGCTTGACGGTGTCGATGTCCACGGAAGAGAGGCCCAGTTCCGCCCCGGCCTCGTCGAGGGTCCTGCGCACGGGGGCGGTGAAGACCCGGCTGTCCGTCCCCGGCACGATGCCCGCGGCGAGGCGCTCCGCCAGCCTCTCGTCCACGAAGGCCTGGAGCGCGGCCCGGGTCGCGGGGACCGGCCCCTCGGCGGGGGCCGGGGCGTCGCCCGAGGGGGTCGGTCCGGTTCCCGGTGCGGCCACGGGGGGCCTCCCCGCCCGCAGCTCCTGGACCTCCCTTCGGAGGCGCTCCACCTCGCGGCGGAGGCCGTCCGTGGTATCGGGGGACGCGGCGGAGCTCGAAGAGGACGAGGTCGGTGCGACCGGGCCGAGGAGGACGGCGACCCCGACGGCGACGAGGGCGGAGACGACGGCGGTGACGGCCAGGCCCGCCATGCCGGAGTTCGACGCCACGTTCACCTCCGCAGGAGCGAGGGGGGTGGACCAGCGACCAGGGGGAGCCGGGCGAATGAAGCGGAGGTGACTTCTTGGAGAATAGGGATGAGGTGGAAGTTTTACGCCCGTTGAGGGCAACCTCCGCTTCGACTCGTTCGAGATGCCTCGCGACCGGATTCCGGGAATGCCATCGTCAACCGGGTCGGTCCTGCGCCGGCCGGCTCTACCCCCGACGGGGGCGAGTATGGCGCGTTCCGCGTGACGAAGCCAAGAAATGCGTCCCCGGCTTCAGAAGTTGAAGTCGTCCTTGCCGGCCGCGGGCTTGGTCGGGGCGGGGGCGGGGGCCGGGGCGGGCGGCCGGCCGGCGGCCGGCCCGGCGGCCTCCTGGCGGCGGGAGGTGTCGTCGGAGCGGCGGGCGAACTCCAGGAGCAGTTCGTGGGTGGGGGTCTTGATCCGGCGCGGGATGGCCACGCGCTCGAAGGCGGCGCGGAAGTTCCCCTCGGTCCAGCCGAGCATGTTGAAGACGGCGTCGTCCCCCTCCCGGGAGATGCCGGTGCGCTCGACCACCGTGCAGTGGATGACCGCTCCCCCGATGAAGAACAGGCGCGCGGTGGCCGTGGGCCGCGTGAGCTCGAGGAACCCGTCCTTCTGCCCCACCAGGAAGAACTGGACGAGGTCCGGGACCTGGATCTCGCCGAGCCTCCCCCGGGTCAGCTCCGCCCCCCGGGTCGCGGTCATCTGCGTGGCGTCCTTCCCCGGGGTGGTGGAGGCGCCGATGTGGCCGGCGACGCGGGAGAGGATCCGCCGCACGCGGGCGAGCAGCTCGATCGTGTTGAAGGGCTTCGTGACGAAGTCCTCGGCCCCCTCGTCGATGTACTTCGCCCGATCCACGGGGTTCACGCCCGCGGACATCATGATGATGGGGACCTGCTGGACGAGGCCCTGCATCTTGAGCTTCTGGAAGACCTCGAAGCCCGACATCTTCGGCATGTCGACGTCGGAGAGGATGATGTCCACGCTGCCGACGATGATCTTCTTCAGGCCGTCCTCTCCATCGAACGCCGTCTGGACCTGGAACCCCTCCCGCTGGAAGAGAATCCTCAGGGTCGAGAGGATGTTGATGTCGTCGTCCATGATGAGGATGCGCGGGGCGGCCACGATGTCCTCCCGGGGCCCGCCCGCGTGGAACGGACCTTGCCGCGGGCGATTGTAGCCACGGCCGGGAAGGGGACAAGGGTTTTCCCGCGGGTGGGGCGGCCGGGGGAATCGCAACCGGTTGCGGCGACGGGGCTTGCAAGATCCTGTGGAATCCCTCGCTCTCCCCGGGCGGCGGGGGGCAAGATGGGGGGGGCGAGAGTGGCGGAACGGCATACGCGGCGGACTTAGGATCCGCTGGGGCAACCCGTGTGGGTTCGAATCCCACCTCTCGCACCACCTCCCCGGATCGGTGACCCCGGTCACCCTCCCGGAGTCGAAAACTTGATAAAAGAGTAAGGATTACTAGGATCGGGGGGTCGCCCGCCCAGGAGCCACGGATCCATGGACACGAAGCCCCCCCTTCTCCGCGTCGAGGACCTCCGCGTCGAGGTCGAGGGGAAGGAGATCCTCTCCGGCATCTCCCTCGACGTCCCCCTGGGGGAGGTGCACGCCCTGATGGGGCGCAACGGGTCCGGGAAGTCCTCCCTGTCGGCCGTCATCATGGGGAACCCCGTCTACCGGGTCACCGGGGGTCGGATCCTCTTCGAGGGGCAGGACATCGCCGAACTCCCGGTCGAGGAGCGGGCCCGCCGGGGGATCTTCCTCGCCTTCCAGTATCCCGTGGCCATCCCCGGCGTCAGCGTCCACAACCTCCTCCGCCACTCCCTGAAGGCGGTCCGGGCCGCCCGCGGGCAGGGGGACTTCGGCCCCCGGGAGCTCCGGGCCGCGGTCAAGGAGAAGCTCGAGACCATCGGCATCGACCCCGCCTTCATGACCCGCCCCGTGAACGACGGCTTCTCCGGCGGCGAGAAGAAGCGCCTCGAGGTGCTCCAGATGGCGCTCCTCGAGCCGCGCCTGTGCATCCTGGACGAGACCGACTCCGGCCTCGACGTGGAGGCCCTGAAGGTCATCGCCCGGGGCGTCGAGGCGATGCGGAGCCCCGAGCGCTCGATGCTCCTCATCACCCACTACCACCGCATGCTGGAGTTCGTCCGCCCCGACCGGGTCCACGTGATCATGAAGGGGCGCATCGTCCGCAGCGGGGGGGCGGATCTCGCCGCCGAGATCGACCGTCGCGGGTACGAGTGGATCGCCCCCGCCGAGGTGGGCGAGGCCGGCGTTGCCGCAGGAAAGGCGTAGGAGGCACCATGCCCGACCCCACCCCCTCGAGTCCCGCGACCGAATCGACCACCGACTACAAGTACGGCTTCCACGACGAGAGCCGCCCCGTCTTCCGCTCCCGCCGCGGCCTCGACGCCACGGTCGTGGAGGAGATCAGCCGCATCAAGGGAGAGCCCGACTGGATGCGGGACTTCCGCCTCCACGCCTACGAGGTCTTCAAGTCCAAGCCGATGCCGCGCTGGGGCGACACGGAGATGCTCGCGGAGATCGACTTCGAGAACATCTTCTACTACCTCAAGCCCTCCGACGGGGAGCAGCGCTCCTGGGACGACGTCCCCGCGGACATCAAGCGGACCTTCGACCGCCTGGGCATCCCCGAGGCGGAGCGGAAGTTCCTGGCCGGCGTCACGGCCCAGTACGAGTCGGAGGTCGTCTACCACTCCATCCGCAAGGACCTCGAGGACCTCGGCGTCGTCTTCCTCTCCATGGACCAGGCGCTGAAGGAGCGCCCGGACATCGTGAAGAAGTGGTTCGGGACCATCATCCCCCCCGAGGACAACAAGTTCGCGGCCCTCAACAGCGCGGTCTGGTCCGGGGGCTCGTTCATCTACGTTCCCAGGGACACCGAGGTCAAGGTACCGCTCCAGGCCTACTTCCGCATCAACTCCGAGAACATGGGGCAGTTCGAGCGCACCCTCATCATCGCGGACGAGGGTTCCACGGTGCACTACATCGAGGGGTGCACAGCCCCGACCTACTCGAGCGATTCCCTCCACAGCGCCGTGGTGGAACTGGTGGCCCTGCCCGGGGCGAAGCTCCGCTACACCACCATCCAGAACTGGTCGAACAACGTCTTCAACCTCGTCACCAAGCGCGCCGTCGCCCACGCCCGCTCGACGGTGGAGTGGGTGGACGGGAACCTGGGCTCCAAGCTCACCATGAAGTACCCCGCCATCTACCTCGTCGGCGAGGGGGCCCGCGGCGAGGTCCTCTCCGTCGCCATGGCGGGCAAGGGCCAGCACCAGGACGCCGGCGCCAAGGTCGTCCACGCGGCCCCGCGCACCACCTCCACCATCACCAGCAAGTCGATCTCGAAGAACGGCGGGCGCTCCTCCTACCGCGGGCTCGTCAAGGTCCACCGCGGCGCCGAGGGGAGCCGGGTCAACGTGAAGTGCGACGCCCTCCTCCTCGACCGGGAATCCCGCTCCGACACCTACCCGACCATGGAGGTGGACGAGCAGAAGGTCTCCATCGAGCACGAGGCCACGGTGAGCAAGGTGGGGGACGAGATGCTCTTCTACCTGCGCAGCCGCGGGCTCTCCGAGGCCGAGGCGACCCTCCTCATCGTGAACGGGTTCATCGAGCCCTTCACCAAGGAGCTGCCCATGGAGTACGCCGTGGAGCTGAACCGCCTCATCCAGCTCGAGATGGAAGGCTCCGTCGGCTAGGCCGCCCCTCCCGTGACCACGACCGCCGAATCCCCGCTCGCCGATCTCCGCCGCGCCGCGCTGGACGCGTTCCGCGCCTCCGCCGAGCCCGACCGATCCCTCCACCTGTGGCGCTACACGGATCCCCGGCGCTTCCTGCCCGACGGGCTGAAGACAGGGCCCGTCCCGTCCGGCGGCGTCCCCGAGAGCGCCCGTCGCCGCCCGGCGCTCCTCCCGGCCGGATCCGGGGAGGTCCGCGTCCCGGAGGGGGTCGAGGTCCTCGACCTCGAGGCGGCCGCCGCCGGTCCCCGCGGGAACCTCCTCGGATCCCTCTCCTCCGCGGCCTCCGGGCGCTACGAGGCCCTGAACCTCGCCCGCTTCGAGGGAGGCGCCTTCGTCCGCATCCCCCGCGGCCGGCGCATCGAGGCGCCGCTCTCCCTCGTCCACCATGCCGGAGCCGCGGGGACCTTCGCCTGCACCCGGACCCTCGTGCTCGTGGAGGAGGGGGCCGAGGCTGCGGTCGTCGAGGAGTTCGACAGCCCCGACGCGGGGGACGGCCTCCTCAACGCGGTCACGGAGATCGTGCTGGAGCCCGGGGCCCGCCTCGTCCACACGACCGTCAACACCCTGGGCACGCGGGTCCGCGCCGGCGTCGTCCAGAGGGCCCGGCTGGAGGCGGGGGCGTCCCTCACGTCGGTGTCCGTCTCCCTGGGGGCGGCGATCTTCAAGCTCGAGGCCTCGGCGGAGCTCGCGGGCCCGGGGGCCCACAGCGAGGTCCTCGGAGCCGTCTTCGGGACCGGCCGCCAGCACCTCGACGACCACTTCCTCCAGGACCACGTCGCCCCGCGGACCCGGAGCGACCTCCTCGTGCGGGTCGCCCTGATGGAGCGGGCCCGCGCCTCCTACACCGGGCGGCTCCGGATCGCGGTGGACGCCCCCGGGAGCGAGGCCCGGCAGGAGAACCGCAACCTCCTGCTCTCGGCGGCGGCCCGGGCGGACTCGATCCCGGAGCTGGAGATCCTCACCCACGAGGTCCAGTGCTCCCACGCCGCGGCCACGGGCCCGGTGGACCCGGCCCAGCTGTTCTTCCTCCGGAGCCGCGGCATCGGGGCCGCGGAGGCGGAGCGCCTCATCGTCATGGGATTCCTCGAGCCGGTGTTCGCCCGGATCCCCGGCGAGGCCTTCGCGGCCGCCGTGCGCGCCCTGGCGGCGCGGCGCCTCGGGGGGGAGTGACCCGTGCCGGCGACCTGGGTCGAGGTGCCGGGCGCGGCCTCCGTCGCGGAGGGTTTCGTCCGGACCTTCCTGGTGGACGGCTTCCCCCTGGCGATGGCGCGGACCGGCGGCCGCCTCCACGCGGTCGAGGACCGCTGCAGCCACGACGACGGCCCCCTCGGCGAGGGGAGGATGGAGGGCTGCGAGGTCGTCTGCCCCCGCCACGGCGCCCGCTTCGACGTCCGCGACGGCAGCGCGACGCGGATGCCCGCGGCGACGCCGATCCTCTCGATTCCGGTGAAGGAGGAGGGCGGGAAGGTCTTCGTCGACGCGGGGGCGCTGTGAAGGCCCCGCCGCTCGACGCCGCCCGCCTGAAGCGCGACTTCCCCATCCTCGCGGCGAAGGCCGGGCGCCCCCCCCTCGTCTACCTCGACAACGCCGCCACGACCCAGAAGCCCCGGGCGGTCATCGACCGGATCGTGCGCTACTACGAGGAGGAGAACGCCAACGTCCACCGGGGGCTCCACCGGCTGGCGGAGGCCG
>CAZWGT010000059.1:11960-14998 GCA_964633345.1 uncultured Planctomycetota bacterium | reverse complement strand
CGCCGCCCTCGGCGCCGCCCCGGCCGCGGGGGCGGGGCTGCCGGTCCCCGGCGCCACGGGCGCCGGCGCCCCGGCCCGCTCGGGAGGTTCCCCGCCATCCGCCGACCCCGCGTTCCGCCCCCTCCCCGTGCCGCTCCGCGCCCGGGAGGCCGTGCGGCGCTACTTCGACACCGGCGACGGAGAAGGAACCCCACGATGACCACGAAGCCGCGGCGCCTCGGGATCTGGCTCCTCGGCGCCCACGGGAACGTCGCCCTCTGCGCCGTCGCCGGCGTGCGCGCACTCGCGCGCGGGCTGCTGGCCGATGACGCCGGCCTCGTCACGGAAGGGTCCGCGTTCCGGGCCCTCGGGCTCGCCCCCCTCGACCGCATCGTCTTCGGCGGCCACGAGACGCGCGCGACGACCTCCATGGCGGAACTGGAGGTCTTCGACCGCCGCAACGGGCTGTTCCCCGAGGCGCTCCGCCGCGGGATCGCCGCCGACCTCCGCCGCCACGACGCCGAGGTCCGCCCGGGCCTGCTGGCGGGTGCGGGGCCCGAGGTGCGGCGGGAGGCCTCGGCCGCCTCGAGGAGGACCACCCTCCGGACCGTCCGCCGCGACCTCCGATCCTTCCGGGACCGCCACCGGCTCGACGAGGTCGTGGTCGTGAACGTGGCCTCGACGGAGCCCGCCGCGAAGCGCCTCCCCTCCTGCCTCGGCTCGGCGGCCGCGCTGGATCGGGCGATCCGCTCCGGCCGCGCGGGCGGGGTCCCGGCGAGCGTCCTCTACGCGTGGGCCGCGGCGGAGGAGGGGATGGGCCACGTGAACTTCACGCCCTCCCTCTCCTGCGGCGTGGACGCCGTGCACGAACGGTTCCTCGAGCGGGGCCTTCCCCACATGGGGCGCGACGGGAAGACGGGGGAGACGCTGCTCAAGACGGCGCTGGCCCCGATGTTCGTCGCCCGGCGCCTGCGCGTGATGGCGTGGGAGGGCTACAACATGCTCGGCAACCGGGACGGCCTCGTGCTCGACGACCCGGCCTCCAAGGACGCGAAGATGAAGGACAAGGACGCCGCACTCCGCCGCATCCTGAAGGACCCCTCGACCCACACGCGGGTGCGCATCGACTACGTGCCCTCCCTCGACGACTGGAAGACGGCCATGGACTTCGTGCACTTCCGCGGCTTCCTCGGCGCGCGGATGACGATGCACCTCACCTGGACGGGGTGCGATTCCGCCCTCGCCGCCCCCCTCGTCATCGATCTCGCCAGGATGACCGGCCTCGCGCTGCGCCGCGGGGAGAAGGGGACCCTTCCGCACCTCGCCCCCTTCTTCAAGTACCCCCTCGGCGTCGAGGAGCAGGACTTCGGGAGGCAGTGCGCGATGCTCGAGGCGTACGTGAAGGGCGGGCCGTAGCGGGTTCCGTGCGGCCTCAGCCTCCCCGCGGTATCCTCGCGCCCCCATGTGCGGCGTCATCGGCGTCCTCGGCCCCCGCCCGATCCTCGGCGACCTGACGGCGGGCCTCTTCAACCTGCAGCACCGCGGCCAGGACGCCGCGGGGCTGGCGGTCTACGACGGGCGCTCCTTCCACCTGCACAAGGACGAGGGGATGGTGGAGGACGTGGTCCAGGCCTTCGTCGAGCGGGGCCGGGCCGTCACGGGGCGCTGGGGCATCGGCCACGTGCGCTACCCCACGGTCGGGTGCGGCGGGGCCGAGGACGCCCAGCCCTTCCTCGAGAGCAACCCCTTCGGCATCGCGCTGGCCCACAACGGGAACCTCACGAACTACGAGCCCCTCAAGAAGGAGCTCGACGAGCGGGACCACCGCTACGTCGGGTCGAACTGCGACGCCGAAGTCATCCTCCACGTCCTGGCCGAGGAGATGAAGGACCGCCAGGACGAGGACTACGCCGAGGCCGCCTTCGCCGCCGTGGCCCGGGTCTTCGAGCGCTGCCGCGGCTCCTACAGCGTCGTGGCCGCCGTGGCGGGCCGCGGCCTCCTGGCCTTCCGGGACCCCTTCGGCATCTAGCCCCTCGTCTACGGCGAGCGCAGCGGCCCGGGGGACGCCTACCCCACGCGCATGTTCGTCTCCGAGTCCTGCGCCCTGACGGCCTCGGAGTTCCGCATCGTCCGCGACGTGAAGCCGGGGGAGGCCGTCCTCGTCCACCCCGACGGCCGCCTCGAGTCCCGCCAGTGCGCCCCGCCGAACCACCACCCCTGCATCTTCGAGTTCATCTACTTCGCCCGGCCCGACTCCCAGATCGACGACATCTCCGTCTACAAGGCGCGCCTGCGCCTCGGCGAGGAGCTGGCGAAGGAGTTCCAGGCGAGGCACCCCGGCGCCGAGGTGGACGTGGTCGTCCCGGTCCCCGACTCCGCCCGGCCCGCGGCCCAGGAGATGGCCTTCCGCCTGGGGAAGAAGTTCCGCGAGGGCCTCCTCAAGAACCGCTACGTCGGCCGCACCTTCATCATGCCGGGGCAGGAGGCGCGGGCGAAGGGGGTGAAGAAGAAGCTCGCCCCCGTCCCCATCGAGCTCGAGGGGAAGAGCGTCCTCGTGGTGGACGACAGCATCGTCCGCGGCACCACCTCGCGCCAGATCGTCCAGCTCCTGCGCGAGAACGGCGCGCGCCAGGTCCACTTCGCCTCCACCTGCCCGCCGCTGCGCAACCCCTGCGTCTACGGCATCGACATGCAGACGAAGAAGGACTTCATCGCCGGCCGCCTCGAGGAGGACGCCATCCGCCGCGAGATCGGCGCCGACACCCTCACCTACCAGACCATGGAGGGCATGGTGAGGGCGGTGAAGGAGGGGAACCCCGCCATCGGCCGCTTCTGCATGGCCTGCATGGACGGCGAGTACCCCACAGGGGACGTGGACCAGTCGGTCCTCGACCGCATCGCCGGCGAGCGCGAGCGCGACGGGGGGAGCCGGCCGCCGCAGGAGGTGTGAAGGCGGGGTCAGACCCCAGAGGGCCATGCCCGGCGGAGGGATCAACCACCACGAACCCAAGGTGCGCCCCGAGCACGGCCGGCACTTCCAGCAGTAGATCGGAAGAGCA
>CAZWGT010000059.1:0-11950 GCA_964633345.1 uncultured Planctomycetota bacterium | reverse complement strand
CCTTCGGTCTGGGGTCTGACCCCGCCTTCACCCGCCACCCCCTTCCCCCGCGACCGCCCGCGGGTAGAATGCCGCGAGTCCAGGAGACGACGACCGTGGCCATCCTCCTCGCGCGCACCGGGCCGGAGCAGGGGAAGGAGTTCGCCCTCCCCGACGGCGGGGATCTCAAGATCGGGCGCATGCCCGGCGTAGGGATCACCCTCCTCGATCCCAAGGTGAGCCGCGAGCACTGCCGGCTCTTCCAGCAGTCCACGGGGTGGATCGTCGAGGACCTCGGGAGCCGAAACGGGACGTGGGTGAACGCCCAGAAGGTGAAGAAGCGCCTCCTCCAGCCGGCCGACCGCCTGCGCGTCGGCCAGACGGAGTTCGAGTTCGCCAAGGCCGGCGCGGGCGGGGCCGTCCCCGCCGCGACCCCCGCGGCGCCGTCGGCCGCGACGGCGCCGACCGCCCCCGGCATCCCGTCCCTCCGCTCGACGAAGAAGCCGCGGTAGGCCTCCGCCTCAGCCGCGGATCGCGGGGCCCACGGCGTCGAGGTCGTCGGTGATCACCCCCTCGGCGCCCGCCTCCACGACGCGGCGCGCCTCGTCGGGGTCGTTCACCGTCCAGGCGAGCACGCGGCCCCCGCCCGCGCCGACCGCGGACACGAGGGAGGAGGTCACCAGGGCCGTGCACGGCATGAGGTCCGTCGCCCCGCTGGAGCGGAAGGCCCGCACGGGGAACATCCCGCGGATCCTCCCCGAGATCCCGGGTCCCCGGTCGGCCACGATCAGCGCCCTGCGGATCCCCGGCGCCGCGCGGGCGAACCCCCGCACCACGGAGGGGAGGAAGGACCCGACGAGGAGCCAGGGGAGGCGGGCGTCCGCCTTCAGCGAGGTGAGGATCGAGGCGACCTTCTCCTCGAGGCCGGGCTCCTTGATCTCCACGATGACCCCGGTGCGGCCGAGGAGGGCGCGGATCGCCTCCTCGAGGGGGGGCGTGCGGTCGGCGGCCTCGACGGAGGAGTCGCGCAGATCCTCCATGGAGAGCGAGCGGACCGCGAGCCGCTTCCCCCCGCGCACGACGACGGCGTCGTGGACGACGGCGATGCGGCCGTCCCTGGTCCCCCGGACGTCGAGCTCGACGCCGTCGGCACCGGAGGCGGCCGCCTCGCGGAAGGCGCGGATCGTGTTCTCGGCGGCCGCTCCGCGCGGCGCGCCGCGGTGGGCGACGAGGACGGGCCGGTTCACAGTCCCTCCCGGGCGAGGAACGCCTCGACGGAGTCTACGATCCGCCCGGGCTGGGAGACGTGGGGGAGGTGTCCCGCGCCGGGCAGCGCGACGAAGGTGGCCCGCGCCAGCGCTCCGGCGAGGGCCTCTCCCCCCCGGGCGGGCAGCACCGCGTCCTGCTCCCCGTGGAGGACGAGGACCGGCCCGCGGTGGGCGGCCAGTCCGGGCAGGCCGTCGAACCCCCGCATCGCGCCGAGGGACGCCCCGAGGAAACCCTTCGTCCGGTGGAGCATCTGGACGCGCAGGTCGGCGCGGACCTCGGGATCCATGCGCCCGCCGGGGGGGAGCATCACGGCGGCGAAGACCCGGGGGTAGGCGGCCCGGGGGATGAGGGGGTGCAGGCGCGCCGCGGCCCGGAGGCGGAGGGGGACGAAGGACCACGCCGGGGCCGCGCCGACGAGCACGAGGGCCGCCGACCGCGCGGGGGCTGCCGCGGCCGCCGCCATGGCGACCATCGCCCCGAAGGAGGAGCCCATCAGGACGGCCGGCCGCCCCGCGTGGCCGGCGGCGTCGAGGATGGAGAGCGCCTCGCGCCCGAGGTCCTCCATGGTCGAGGAGGCGGGGAGGTCGTTGGGGAGGTTGGCGAGGACGACGTCGCGGTCCTTCGCCAGCGCGCCGAGGCGAGAGAACACCCGCCCGTCGAGTCCGAGGCCTGCGACGGCGAGGATCGGCGCCTTCCCCGCGCCCGGCGCGGGCGGCTCCCCGAACCGCCAGAACGACGCGCACCTCCCCCCGGGGCGGGGCGCGGAGACGAGCCGGAGATCGGCGGGGACGGCGGGCGCCATGGGGACGGTGTACGGCGCAGGTGCCGCGGGGACCACGAAGATCAGCTCATCGCAGGAACTCCGCGAACCGCGCGCGTTCGCCGGGGGTCAGCCCACGGGTGGAGCGTTTCGCCGCGAGCGCGGTCAGTTCCTCGAGCCCGAGTTCCCAGATGCGGAGAGTGCCGTCTTCGGATGTCGTGACGAGGCGGGCCCCACCTTCGATGAACGCGACCCTCCGCACCGGGCCGCGGTGGCCGCGGAGGACGGCGATCTCCCTCCCCTCGAGGTCCCAGACCCTCGCCGTTCCGTCCACCGAGCCCGTCGCCGCCCGCGTCCCGTCGGGGGAGAACGCCCCGTGCTGGACCTCGCGGCCGTGCCCGACCAGCTCCGCGACGAGGTCCCCCCCGGAGGTCCAGAGCCTCCCCTTGTGGTCGTTCCCCGCGGTCAGGATCCGCCGGCCGTCGGGCGAGAAGCACCCGAAGAGGAGGCCGGCCTCCGAGCGCCCCAGGGTCGTCATCGGGGTCCCCTCGGCATCCCAGAGGCCCGCCGTGCCGTCGATGGAGCAGTCGAGGATTCGGTCCCCCGTCGGCGACCAGGCCAGGTGTTGCACAGGGCCGCCGGGGCGGCCGAAGGACCGCAGGCGCTTGCCCGAGGGTTCGTAGAGCCCGAGCGTCCCGGCGCTGGCGCCGGTGACGAGCCGATCCCCGGCGGGGGAGAAGGCGATGGCGTGGACGATGGGAGACGGTCCCTCGATGTCGATCCCCGCCACACGGTTGCCGCGCTCGTCCCACAGGAGGACCGACGCCCCGCCGGCCGTGGCGATGCGGTCCCCGGCGGGGGAGATGGCCACGCACTCCACGCGGTCCGCGTGCCCGGGGAGGACGGTGAGCAGGCTGCCGTCACCCCGCCAGAGCCGTGCGGTGCGGTCCCCGGACCCCGTCGCGAGGAGATCCCCCCGCGGCGACCAGGCCGCGGACGCGACCCCGCCCTCGTGCCCCTCCAGGACGGCGTCGGGCGCGCCGGCTGCGCTCCAGAGGCGGGCCGTGCCGTCCTCGGAGCCCGAGAGGATCCGGGTTCGATCCGGGGAGAGCGCGAGCCCCGTCATGTTCCCGGGCGCGTGCCCCCGGAGGACGGCCACCTCCCACGCCGAGGCGTCCCAGACCCTGGCGGTTCGGTCGTTCGAGGCCGTCACGACCCTCTCCCCGTCGTCGGAGAAGCGCGCCCGCCACACGTCGCCGACGTGGCCGGCGAAGACCCCCAGGGATCGGCCCTGCGCGTCCCAGAGGCGGGCCGTCCCGTCGTTCCCCGACGTGAGGATCCTCGTCCCGTCGGTGCTGAACTCGGCGTGCCAGAGGGTGGACCCGTGGCCCCTGAGGACGTCGAGCCGCAGCCCCTCCCCGGTCCAGAGGCACGCCTCCCCGTCCTCGCCGTACGTGAGGAGCCGGGTGCCGTCGGGGGAGGAGGCCACGCCGCGGACGCCGCCCACGTGGGTGCCCAGGACGGCGGGCTTCCCCGGGGACTCCAGGTCCCAGAGGTGGGCCGTGCCGTCCCTGTTGGCGGTCCAGGCGCTGCGGCCCCGGGGGATGAAGCCGGCGCTCCAGATGTCGGGGATCGGCGGGGAGAGGGTCGCCACCTCGGCGCCTTCCACGGTCCAGACCCGTGCGGGGGCCCGGGAGAACCAGGCGATGACCCTGCCTCCGTCGGGGGAGAAGGAGGCCCCGATGGCCGACGCTCCCGGGCCGCACAGGTCCCGGACGGGTCGCCCCCGGAGATCCCACAGGCGCACGATCCCGGAGCCCGAGGACGTGACGGCGAGATCCCCGCGCGGGGAGAACGCCGCCGCGAGGACGAACCCTCCGCCCGCCTCCAGCACCTCGAGGAGCCTCCCGTTCCCGTCCCAGAGGCGGGCGGTGCCGTCCTCGGAGCCCGTGAGGATCCGCTGCCCGTCCGGGGACCAGGAGGCGCACCGCACCGGGGCCCCGTGACCGGGGAGGGCCGCCACCCTCCTTCCGTCCGCCTCCCACAGGGCCGCCGTGCCGTCCGTGGAGGCCGTCAGGATCCGCCGTCCGCCGGGCGAGAACGACGCGTCCCGGACCGCGGCACCGTGGCCGGAGAGCACCGCGCGCTCGAAGGACTCCGCGAGCGCCTCGTGCAGCCGGGAGACGCAGGCGGGCAGGGGCTCGGTGCGGACGGCCTCGCGTGCCAGCAGGAGGCCGCGCATCGGGTCCGATCGCGACTCGGCCACCGAGGCGCTCACGAGTCCGAGGGCGCGCGCCCGGCGGAGGGAGTCCCGGGACCGGGCGGCGTAGGCCATCGAGACGGCGAGCCCCCCGGCCAGCGCCAGGATGACCGCGCCCAGGGAGGCGGCGAGGTAGGGGTTCCTCCGGACCCAGCGGGAGACGCGGAGGGCGGCTCCGGAAGGCCGGGCGCGCACGGGCTCCCCGGCCAGGACGCGGTGGAGGTCCTCGGCGAAGGCGAGCGCCGTGGAGTAGCGGCGGCCCGGGTCCTTGTCCATGGCGGTCCCCAGGACCACCCGCAGGTCGCGGGAAACCGCGGTCCGGCAGGAGCGGAGTTCCTCGGGGTCCGTCTCCAGGATCCTCTTGTAGAGCAGCTCGTCCGTCGCGGCCTCGTAGGCGGGCCGGAGGCCGAGGCACTCGTAGAGCGTGACGCCGAGGGAGTACACGTCGGTCCGCCGGTCCACTTCCCCGGACCCGTGGAGGATCTGCTCGGGGGACATGTAGGCCGGGGTCCCGACCCTCGCGCCGGGGAGGGTGAGGCTCCCGCCTCCCTCCCCGCGCGCGAGTCCGAAGTCGAGGACGACGGGCTCCCCCTCCCCCGTGACCATGATGTTCGCGGGCTTGACGTCCCGGTGGACGAGGCCGGCCTCGTGGGCGGCATGGAGGGCCCGTGCCGCCTTCTCGAAGAAGCGGAGGAGGTCCGCCCTCTCGCCGCCGGGTCCGCCCGAGGTACGGAGGACGGGGACGGGCGTATCGGCCTCGGCGGCGGAGCGGGCGGCCTCTATCCGAGCCGCCAGGGTCTCGCCCTCGACGAACCGCATCGCGATGAAGGGGGGCTCCGCGTCGGCGTCCGCCTCGTAGACCGTGCAGAGGTGGGGGTGGTCGAGGCGCGAGGCGAGGGCGGCTTCCCGGCGGAAGCGGCTCCGGGCCTTCTCGCCGTCGGCGTACGCCGGGTGCAGGACCTTCAGCGCGACCCTCCGACCGAGGGGAGGCTGCTCGGCCTCGAAGACCACGCCCATCCCGCCGCGGCCGATCTCGCGGAGCACCCGGAACTTCCCCACGGTCCGCGGCGGACCGGAGCGCGGGGAGGTCCTTCGCGAGGCGACTTCCTCGAAGACTTCCAGTGCGGCGAAGTGGGCCTGGAGGTCCTCGGCCAGGTCCGGGTGCCGGCGGAGGACCTCCGCGGTGTCGGCCGGCTGCCCCCGCTCCCGGCGGTCGTACCACTCCGCGAGGATTCCGGAGAGCCGCCCCCGATCAGGAGGGGCCACGGATCCCGTCACCGGACGGAGCGCCCATCTCCCGGGCGAAGCTTGCCATGGCCCGCCCGTGGAGTTTCTTCGCGGCCTCCCGCGACCGCCCCATCCGCGCGGCGGCGTCGGCCAGGGAGAGCCCCTCGAACCGGGTGAGGACGAGGATGGTCCGGTAGTCCTCGGGCAGGGCCCCGAGCGCGCGTTCGACGGCCCGGCGCCGCTCGGCCGCGATGGCCACCTCGCTCGGGGAGGGCCCGGGCGCGCGGAGATCGGCGAGGGCGGGCCTGCCGCCCTCCGTGATCTCCCGGCCCGCCGCCCTCTTGGCCGTGCCCGCGTGGCGCCGGACCGCCTCGCGGGCCTTCAGTTCCGCGATGCGGAGGAGCCAGCTCCGGAACCCGGCCTCGCCGCCTCCCTCGAACGCGGAGCACTTCGCGTAGGCCGTGATCCGGGTCTCCTGGAGAACGTCGGACACCGACACCTTGCGCCGGATGGCCGCGGGGAGAAGGCGGCGGATCCTGGCGAGGAGCGCCTCCGCGTTCCGTTCAAACAGGGAGTCGAAGGCGGCCGGGTCCCCGGATCGGACCTGCCGGAGGCGATCCTCCGATGAGGGCGCCTTCCCGGCGCCCTGACGGGTGTCCGTCCTCGGCATGGGCGGGGATTCTCCCGATTTCGCGGCGCGGGATCCAGAGGGGCCCCCGGAAATCCGGGATTGGGCGTCCCCAGTCGGCCCCGAATCCGCATTAGCCCGTTGGGGCCGGATCGGATCCGCCCCAGCGCTGCACGGGAATGAAGGAGGAACGATGAGGGCGACAAGAGGAGCCGCGTTCGGCCTCGTACTGGGTGCGATGGCGTGGTGCGGGGTCTCGTCCGCGAACGCCGACGCCACGGTCGTCAGGACTTTCGACGCTCCGGGGTGGGGGGCCATCCACGACATGGCCGCGGATCCCGGGATGGACCGTGTGACCGTGGTGGGGCGCTACGCCACCTCCGTGCAGACCTACGAGATCTCGACCGGCAGGCTCGTCAAGTCGGTGTCCGGCAGCGGGTTCCTCAGCGTGACCGTCAACCCCTCCACCCATCGCGTCTATGCGACCCAGCAGTATGCCGGCATCAAGGTCCTCGACTCCGTGACCGGCGAGCAGTTGGAGGAGATCCTCCCTCCGGACGGCGGTGGCGCCGTGCACGACGTCGTCGCCGACCCGCGCACGAACCGCCTCTACATGCTGCGGGACCGGGACGAGAGTCCGGCCTCGGACGACCTGCAGCTCCTGTCCCTCGATGCCTCCGGCATGAACCCCCACGCCAACCTCGGCGTGGTATCGACCGGCCTGACCGGCATGCCGTGGTCGCACATGGCCATCAACCCTGTGACGGGCAGGTTGTACGTCGCCCGCGGGGACGCGGGGCAGGCCAACCACGGCGGCGGGACCCTCGCGGTCTTCGACGCGGCGACGCTGGCCCGGGTGGCGTCCGTTCCCCTGGGGAGCACGAAGCTGAGCGGCATCGCGGTGAATCGGGCCACGAACAAGGTGTACGTGGGCCTGTGGAGCGACGGAGTCGCGGTCGTGGACGGGGCCGCGAACACCCTCCTTCGAACGGTCGGGACGATGGGGGGATTCCCCGCCTGCAACAGCCTGACGAACAGGATCTACCTCGCCGACCCTTCGATCACGGTCATCGACGGTTCGACTGACGCTGTTGTCGGCGGCCTGGTCATCACCGCCGTCGGGGGCGTGCACGGGATTGCGCTCGACGAGACGACCGGGCAGATCCTCATCCACACCGGTGACGACAGACTCCACGTGGTACAGGACGACGCCCGGCCCCGCGTCTGCGACGGGACGATTGGCCCGTGGTCTGCTTCCACGCGTTTCTCCCCGGCGCGGTTCAGCCACAGGGTCGCGGTCCAGAACGGCTTCCTGTACCTGATCGCTGGCCGGTCGGACCCAACCGCTTCGGATCCGACTGGGGATCTCAGGGACGTTCAGTTCGCCCCGATCCTGACGGATGGGGGCGTGGGTACCTGGACGGCCGCCAACGCGCTCCCTCGGCCCCGGGAGGGACACTGTGCCGAGGTGGGGAACGGCTTCATGTACGTCATGGGCGGAATTCTCCGGCCCGAGGGTGTCAGCACGAACCAGGTTCTCTACGCCCGTCTCAACCTGGATGGGACTCTCGGCACATGGACGGTCGGCACACCGATGGCGAGGCCCCTCCAGAACTTCGCTTCGGCGGCCAACAACGGCTTCCTCTACACGCTTGGCGGCAGGCAGGACTGGGGCGGCCTCTTCACGGACGTCATGTACGCCCGGTCCAATGCCGACGGGACGCTCGGTCCCTGGACGCCCACGACCCCCCTCACCTTCGGCCGGAAGGGGCACGCCGCGACCGTGTACGGCGGGCGGGTCTACGTCGCAGGAGGGGAGTCGTACAGCCAGATCTATGACACGGTCGAGTCCGCGCCGTTCCTGGCCGATGGTCGTCTGGGCCCATGGACGGCGTGCACCAGACTCCCGGCTCCGCGGGCGGGGCTCAACCTCGTGGCGGCAGAGGGGTTCCTCTTCGCCATCGGGGGCCCCAACGGCTCCGGTGCCTCGGGCGTGGTCCATTCGGCCCCCATCGAGGCGGATGGGAGCCTGGGAGCGTGGACGGCTGTTTCGGCTCTCCCCACTCCCCGGGGCCTCCCGGCCTCGGCGGCCTTCGGCGGACGGCTGTATGTCACCGGCGGGAACGACGGCGGGGTGCTGAAGGATGATGTCCTCGTTTCGGCCCTCCACTGCGTCTCGTCCACGGGCCTGAGCGTCCCGACGGAGCCGATCGTCCGGGAGGTGGATGCCGGGGCGACTTCGGCGACCGTCAACTTCGTCGTCGGAGTGTCGGGAAGCACCCCGGCTGGGGCGACGCTGACCGTGCGCGATGCGACGGGGGACCGGGTCCTCTTCTCCGGCCCAGCCAGTGCTGGGTCGGTCGGCCTGGGCCCCTTCGTCTTCCCTGTGGGCACCTCGATCGTGGAGGTGGAGATCACCGGCGCGGCTGGTCGCCTTGCCTTCGCTTCCTTCAACGTCCACGTGTCCGACACGACCCCACCGGTCCTGTCGGGTTGCGAGCCGAAGACGATCGAGTGCACGGGGCCGACGACTCCGATCTCGCCGGATCGTCTCGGCATAAGCGCCTCGGACGCCGTCGATCCGAACCCGTCGGTCGGTCTCTCCCCTTCGGAACTCCCGCTGGGCACCACAACGGTCACCGCCACCGCCCGCGACGCCTCCGGGAACGCGGCGACCGCCGCTTTCGCCGTCCTGGTCGTAGACACGATGCCTCCGGTCTTCACCGTCACCCCCACGGACGTCACGCGACCGTGCGAGGGTGCCAACGGGGCTGCCGTCGCCTTCGACGTCCGCGCCGGGGACCTCTGCGGGGAGGTCTCCATCGCCAGCCGCGACGAGACCGGCCGCACGGTGGACCCCGCGGGCACGGTCTTCGCCGTCGGGACCCACACCGTCACCTGCACGGCCACGGACTCGAGCGGCAACGCCGCATCCGTCAGCTTCGCGGTCACCATCGTCGACGACGACCGGCCGGTTCTCGTCTGCCCGGGGGACATCACCGCGCCGACCGATGCGGGCAGGGCCACGGCGACTGTCTACTTCACCGTGACGGCCACCGACGCCTGCGACACCCGGGTCTCCATCACCTGCACCGCTCCCTGGGGCGAGGTCCACTCCGGTGACTCCTTCCCCCTCGGTCTCACGACCGTCACCTGCACGGCGCAGGACCATTCCGGAAACGAGACCACGGGCAGCTTCCGGATCCTCGTGGTCGATCGCGAGGCCCCGGTCATCACCGCCCCCTCCACGGCCTCGCTGGTGACGGACTGCGCCGGCACCCTCCTCGGGATCACCCCGGCCCTCCTCGGCGTGACGGCCAACGACAACGCCGACCCGGCGCCCCGGCTTTCCTGCACGCCTTCGTCCCTCCACCCGGGCACCACCGTCGTCGATTGCACCGCCACCGATGCCGCAGGCAACGTGGCTCACGCCTCCGTGTCTGTCACCGTCCTGCGCGGGCCCTTCCATGTCCAGTTCCTCCGCCCGCTGGACGGCGCCGTGGACAACCTCGTCAAGGCGGGACAGACCGTCCCCCTGAAGTTGCGCGTCTCTTGCGACAACGTCTTCGACGCGGGCGTGACGGTCACCGTGGACGGCGTCACGCAGATCGACGGCACGGGAACCCCGGTCGCCAACGCGACGGTCGAGGACAGCGGGCTCGCCGATGACGGCGGGAACGCCATGCGGCTCTCGGACGGTCAGTACGTCTTCAACCTCTCCACGAAGGGCTGGGCCTCGACCCCCGGCGCCCGCTTCCGCGTACGGGTGCGCGTCCAGGAGACGGGCCACGTTGACACGTTCTCCGAGGTCGTGCTGAAGAACAAGTAGGACGAGGCGCCTCCGCCGGAATGGGGATCGGAGGTTGCCGGGGGCGGCCTGCCGGACGGCGGGCCGCCCCCAAACGCATCCCTCCCGCCCCCGGTCACACCCCCCGGACCCCCAAAACGTGACGCCCGTCACGTTCCGCGATCCCGACCCTTGCGGCGTCCGCCCGCGCGATTTAGGAATTCAGGCGCTGGAATTCCGGTATCCGGCGCGAGGAAAGGAGACGGCCGTGAAAGTCACCTCCTGGGTGGTCGAGAAGGCGGGCCAGCCGATGGTCCTGAAGTCGCGCACCGAGGCCCCGGGCCCCGGCGAGGTCCTCGTCGAGGTCGCCGGCTGCGGCGTCTGCCACACCGACCTCGGCTTCTACTACGACGGCGTCCCCACGCGGCGCCCCTTCCCGCTGGCACTCGGCCACGAGATCAGCGGCCGGGTCGTGAAGGCCGCGAAGGACGTGCGGGAGTGGGAGGGCAGGAGCGTCGTCGTCCCCGCCGTCATCCCCTGCGGGACCTGCGACGCCTGCCTCCACGGCCACGGGTCCGTCTGCCCGAAGCAGATCTTCCCGGGCAACGACGTCCACGGCGGCTTCGGCACCCACGTCCGGGTCCCCGCCCTCGGGCTCTGCCCGGTCCCCGACCTCGCGGACCGCGTCCAGAACCTCGCGGGTCTCGACCTCGCCGCCCTCTCCGTCATCGCCGACGCCGTCTCGACCCCGTTCCAGGCCATCCACCGCAGCGGCCTGGAGAGGGGGGACCTGGCGGTCTTCGTCGGCGTGGGCGGCGTCGGCGGCTTCGGAGCCCAGATCGCGGCGGCCCGCGGATCGGTGGTGGTGGCGGTGGACCCGAACGCCGAGCGGCTCGCCGTGATGGAGAAGCACGGGGTGAAGCTCTCCCTGCGGCCCGACCAGCTGCCCCCGAAGGAGCTGAAGAAGGCGGTCCGCGACTTCGCGAAGGAGCGGAACATCCCGACCTGGCGCCACCGGATCTTCGAGTGCTCCGGCACGAAGGCGGGGCAGGAGGCGGCCTTCGGACTCGTGGGCCACGGGACCCACCTCTCCCTCGTCGGCTTCACCACGGCGACCCTCGAGGTGCGCCTCAGCAACCTCATGGCCTTCGACGCCCAGGTCCAGGGGAACTGGGGCTGCCTCCCGAAGTACTACCCCGCGGTGGTGGACCTCGTGCTCTCGGGGCGCGTCGCCCTGGAGCCGTTCATCGAGCGGCGCCCGATGTCGTCCGTGAACCAGACCTTCGCGGACCTGAAGGAGCACCGCGTCTCGAGGCGCGTCGTCCTCGTCCCCGACGGAAAGTAGAGGAGGAGAACCATGGCCCGCGAATTCAAGGACCACGACCTCGTCCCCGCGGCGGAGCACCCCGGCGTGCGCTACGAGGAGATCCCGCTGCGGGATCCCGCCGGGGCCGCCGTCGAGGGGCTGCACTCCGTCCGCATCACCCTCGACAACCCGAAGCAGTTCAACTCCTACACCACCGAGATGGTCAAGGGGGTGATCCTCGGGATGCGCCGCGCCTCCAACGACCGGGCGGCGGTGGCCGTCGTCTTCACGGGGGCGGGCGACCGCGCCTTCTGCACCGGCGGGAACACGGCGGAGTACGCCGAGTACTACGCGGGCCAGCCCGAGGAGTACCGCCAGTACATGCGCCTCTTCAACGACATGGTCACGGCGATCCTCCACTGCGACAAGCCCGTGATCTGCCGCGTCAACGGGATGCGAATCGCGGGGGGCCAGGAGATCGGCATGGCCTGCGACTTCACCGTGGCGCAGGATCTCGCCAACTTCGGGCAGGCCGGCCCCCGGCACGGCTCCGCGCCCGACGGCGGCTCCACCGACTTCCTCCCGCTCTTCGTCGGCGTCGAGGCGGCCATGGAGTCCTGCACCCTCTGCGAGCACTGGAGCGCCCACAGGGCGATGCGCCTGGGGCTCCTCACGAGGATCGTGCCCGCGCTCCGGGTGGACGGTGATTTCGTCCCCAACCCCCTCGTCGTCAC
>CAZWGT010000058.1:14131-15040 GCA_964633345.1 uncultured Planctomycetota bacterium | reverse complement strand
GAGGACGGTACGATCCGGCCATGTCGAGACTTCGGCCCGTCGCGTTCCTCGGCTTCGGGGTCGGACTGCTGTCCGCGGGGTTCGTGCTGGGTTTCCTCGTCGGCTCCGGGTCCCCGACGGACGTGCGAACCGTCCACATCTGGGACGGTATCGCACCACCGGAGGCGCCACCGGTCGCGCCACCCCCGAATCCGCTCCCCGCCCCGCCCCCGTCTCCGCTTCCGTCCCCGCCTGCGCCTCCGGGCACCGCAACTCCATCCGTGCGGGAGGCGCTCCGCGAACTTCTCGAGCGGGTCCGGGAGCCGGAGCCCCCCCGGGGGACAGGGTCCATCACGGGCGTCGTCCGCACCGGAGACGGAAAGCCCCTCGCGGGATTCGAGGTGACCTGCTCGCCCGTACCGCGGGTCCCGCCGGGCCCTGCCCGCCCGCGCGGCGCCCCACCCCGGGAGACCGACCCCGTGGAGGCCGCCGTCATGGCATTCCGGGAGGCGAGGTTCTTCGCAAGACCGATGTGGACGACGACGACGAACGGCGTCGGGGAGTTCTGCTTTGACGGACTCGCCGACGTGGATCACCGCGTCATCGTCCGCCGGCAAGGCTGGGAGGTCGTCGGGGACGGGACCACGGATGCCCGACCGGGAGCCGCACTGAAGTACACCGCCGCGCCGGTGGTGGAGGTCTGGTTCGAGGTGACTCTCGCCGAGGGGAAGTCCTGGGAAGGGGTCCAGGTCCGCTACCGGGGGACGGCCGATCGCGGAGTGGCATCGCTCGAGGCGGAGAACCCCGTCCTCCGACTCCGCCCGGGCTCCTACGAGTTCACCGCCGAGTGCGGAGAGGGCTCGAGCGCGACGGAGGCGTTGGAGATCCGCGCCGACGGGGAGGCGCCGCTCGTGCGGCTCGATCTCCGCG
>CAZWGT010000058.1:12881-14121 GCA_964633345.1 uncultured Planctomycetota bacterium | reverse complement strand
GGCGATTCGACGGGATTGAGATTCCTAAAGTGCCACTATAGATTTCTCAAGGGTTCGTTCTCCCCCGTGCCCGCCCCCCTACACTCTCCCCGTGGCCCGCATGCCCCGGAAGCGCCCGCCCGATCTCTCGGTCCCCGTCCAGCACGTGGAGGCGGAGGTGCCGCGGGAGTTCGAGGGGCAGCGGCTGGACGCCTACCTGCGCCGTCGCTACCCGTGGCGGTCGCGGCAGCAGTACCAGCGGATGATCCGGCAGGGGCTGGTGCTGCTGAACGACGAGGCGCGGAAGCCCAGCACCTCGGTCCGCTGGCACGACGTCGTCTGGGTGGACTACGGGGAGCCCGGGGACCTCGACCAGGATCCCGGCGCCATCCCGCTCTCGATCCTCCACGAGGACGACGCCCTGCTGGTCCTCGACAAGCAGGCCGGCGTCGTCGTCCACCCGGTCGGCAAGAACCGCTTCAACACGATCACCAACGCGCTCCACGCCCGCTACCGGGACATGGCGGACGCCGCGAAGGACGTCGTCCCGCGGCTCGTGCACCGCCTCGACAAGGGGACCTCGGGCGTTCTGCTGGTCGCCAAGACCGACCGGGCGCGGGCGGAACTCGGCCGCCAGTTCGAGGACCGCGAGGTCGAAAAGGAGTACGAGGCGCTGGCGATGGGGAACCCGCGCGGGAGTTCCGGGACCGTGGACCTCCCCATCGTGCCGGTGGTCCTCGACGTCCCCGGGAAGCCGAAGATGAAGACCGTCCCCGTCGGCCAGGGCCCCGAGGCGCGGACCGACTGGCGCGTCGAGGAACGCTTCGCCCGCCACTGCCTGCTGCGGCTGACCCTCCACACGGGCCGCACCCACCAGATCCGCGTGCACTGCGCGTCCCTCGGCCACCCCCTCGTCGCCGACGACCAGTATGGGGACGGGCGGTTCCTCTACGCGAGCACCGCCGCCGGGGCCGACGCGCCGGAACTCGGCGAGACGCCGATCCTCGACCGCGTGGCGCTCCACTCCGCGCGGCTCGTGTTCACCCACCCCTCGACCGGGAAGCGCATGGCGGTGGAGGCGCCGCTCCCCCCCGACCTCGCGGCGGCGGTGAGGGCGCTGCGGGGGGCGAAGGCCTGACGGCGGGCCGGGCTGCGCCCGGCCCCTACCACGTCCCCCGCCGCGTTCCGACCCGCTACTTCCACGTGGCCTTGTTCTTGTTCCACCAGGTGCGCCAGGCGTCCAGCGCGGCGGCCTTCTGGT
>CAZWGT010000058.1:11654-12781 GCA_964633345.1 uncultured Planctomycetota bacterium | reverse complement strand
GCCTTGTTCTTGTTCCACCAGGTGCGCCAGGCGTCCAGCGCGGCGGCCTTCTGGTCCTCGGGGAGGGTGTCGGCGTAGCCGTGGTTGACGCCGGTGATCGCCACGAGGGCCTCGTTGATCGCCTTCTGGACCGGCTCGGGGTCCTCGTCCTCCTCGTCGACGGGCTTGACGAGGAGCTTGACCAGGGCCGGCACCGCCTCCCGGGTCCCGAGGGCCCCGAAGGCGCGGACCGTCTCGATGATCACGTTCTGCGAGGCGTCCTCCAGCCGCGGGAAGAGGTCCTTGGCGAAGTCCTTCAGGTTGAACTCGCGGATGGCGGACACGGCCTGCAGGCGCACCTCCGCGCTGAGGTCGTCGAGCGCCTTGCCGAGGAGGTCCTTCACCTCCCCGACCTCGCGCTGCTTCACGAGCTGGCCGAGGGCGGTGGCGCGGTCCGAGGGCTCGTCCCCCTCCCGCACGATCTGCCGCAGCGCGGCGCGGGCCGTGGGGCCGCCGATGTCGCCGAGGGCCTTGAGGGCCATCGCGCGCACCGAGTCCTTGTCCCCCTTCTCGAGGATCTTCGCCAGCCCCGCGACCGCGTCGGACTGCTTGAGGTCCCCGAGGGTCGAGCAGACGATGGCCCGCAGCTCGGGGTCCTTGTCCTCGAGGAGCGGGAGCAGGTGGCGGCAGGCCACCGTCTTGTCGGGGTAGCGCTTGGCCGATTCGACCCCGCGGGCGCGGATCTCCGGGTCCCGGGAGGCGAGATCGTCGAGGACCTCGCGGAGGGCGGGCGGCGCGTCCTCCCGGACCACGTCGGGTCGCGCGGGGCCGCGGGTCCCGTCGGGGCCCGTGACCGGCGCGTCCTCCATCTTCCCGCTGGCGGCCTCGACCTTCCCCCCCCGCTCCCGGAAGATCTCCAGGCGCCGCTTGTGGATCTCCTTCTCCCGGTCCGCGGGGGACAGTTCGTTCAGCGCGTCGCGCTCGTCCTGGGCCCAGCTGGCCAGGACCTCGCGCTCGGTGATCTCGTCCGGGGAGGCGGGGACCGGCTTCTTCGGCTCTTCCGGCTTCTTCGGCTCCTCGGGCTTCGGATCCTCCGGCTTCGGATCGACGGGCTTGGGGTCGGCGGGCTTCGGGTCCGCGGGCTTCGG
>CAZWGT010000058.1:0-11554 GCA_964633345.1 uncultured Planctomycetota bacterium | reverse complement strand
TTCGGATCGGCGGGCTTCGGCTCCTCGGGCTTCAGCGACGAGAGGTCCATCCCGCTCCCCCCGGAGGAATCCTCCACGGGAGGGGCCGGCTTCGCCGCCGGGGTCTTCGGCACGGGCCTGGGCGGCTCGGACTTCCCGCAGGCGGCGGGAAGGACGGCGGCGAGCAGCAGGGCGAGGACGCGGCGGTGCTCCATGGCGGGCCTCCCGATCCGGCGACGGCCCCGATCGTAGGCCCGGGGGGCCGGCGGGTCAACGAGAGGGCGCGCGTCCGCTCACGGCGTCCATCATGGTCACCCCCGCGGCGCCGAAGAGGATCGTGGCGATCCACGGGGCGAGGGCGGCGGGGAGGATCCCCCGGCCGCCGAAGTCGCAGGCCACGGTGTCGGCCACGAAGTAGGCGGCGCACACGCCGATGGCGGCGAGCACGGAGACGAAGATCGACGACCCCTGCCCGCGGAGCACCAGGGGGACGCCCACCAGCAGGAGCACGAGGTTCGACAGCGGGTAGGTCAGGCGCTTGTGGAGCAGCACCGTCAGGTACTGCAGGTCGGGGTAGCGGTCGCGGAGGCGGCGCAGGCGGTTGCTCGAGAGCCCCTCGACGTCCTCCGAGGCCCGACCCAGCTCGATGTCCGCGGGGGAGAGGTCGGTCGGGAGGGCCGCGCCGGCGGGCACCGCCAGCGCCGTCCCCGCCCCGCCGGGGCGCTCCGCGGGGAGGAGGAGGTGGCCCCCGTCGGGGAACCACGCGCCCCGCCCGTCCGCCCCCCGCCGGAACCGCATGCGGCCCACCTCGAGGAGGTCGTACGTCCTCACCGGCGCCCCGCCGGGGCCGCCGCGGGCCCGGAAGGGGGAGACGCGCACCCCCTCGGCCGTCTGCTCGTGGGGATCCCAGCGCCCGATGGACCAGACGTTTCCCGAGGAGTCCCGGACGTGCGGGACGCGGGTCGAGGAACGGCCGGCCTCGTCCTCCAGGGAGCGGTCCACGGCGGCCCGGGCCTCGACGGCCTTCGGCGCGATGCGGTCCTGGGCGAACACGAGGAGCGCGGTGACGAGGACCGAGGCAGCGACGACGGGGGCGAGGATCCGGGCCAGGGATCGGCCCGCCTCCATCATCGGGTAGAGCTCGTTCCAGCGCCTGAGGTCGACGACGGCCATGCAGGCCCCCATCACGGTCACGAAGGGGGCCACCTGCAGGACGACCAGGGGGAGCGAGGCGACGTAGTACCGCAGCACCGCCCCGGGAACGGACCGCCCCGCGGCCTTCAGGACCTCCCGCGCCTCGACGAACTTGTCCAGGCGCGCCATGAAGTCCACGACGAGGAAGATCCCCGCGAGGTAGAGGAGCGCGAGGCCGTAGTAGGAGAGGAACCGCCGCAGGACGTAGCGATCGAGCCGACCCCCGATCACCGGCGCACCACCAGGGCGAACAGGCCCGCCCCCGCGGCGGCCAGGACGGCGTTGGCCCCGAACATGGCCGGCACGGCCGGGAGGGCCCCGCTCGCGGCCGCGGAACTCCCCGCCTGGAGGAGGACGAAGAACACCAGGGCCACCGCGAAGGCCAGCACCGCCGCCGCCGCCCGGGAGCCGCGGCCGACGAGGAGGGCGAGGGGGATCCCGCAGAGGGCGAAGCAGAGGGGGCCGAGGGCGATGGCGATGCGGCCGAGGATCTCGCGCTGGAACTCCCCGTGGAGGGGGGTCCCGGGGGCCACGCGGAACAGGCGGAAGAGGAGGGCCTCGTTGCCGAGGGCGCGGGGCTTGGTCGCTCCCCCCTGGATGCCGAGCAGCTCCTCCGCGGGGATGGAGAAGGAGAGGCCCGATCCGCGGGTGGACCAGGGGCGGCGCCCCTCCTCCCCCTGGATCCAGACGTAGTCCTCGAGGTGGAAGACGAGGACCGCGCCCGTGGGGTCCTTCTGGAGGGCGCCGCGGTCGGCGTGGACCTCCATGAACTCCCCGGGGGCCGCCCCCGCGCGGCTGATGTGGAGCCCCGACAGCTCCCCCTCCTCGACGCCCGCCCAGGAGATCTTGAAGTTCGACGCGGTGAAGGAGTTCCTCTCCGCCCGCTCGATCACCTCGAGGAACCGGCCGTGGACGTCGAAGCGGAGCGAGTCCTGCCCCGCGACCGCCGCCGGCGCGAGGTTCCCCTGCAAGTCGAGGCAGAAGAAGGAGAGGACGGCGCCGGCGAAGACCCCCGGGGCCGCGATGGCCCACGGGTGGATGCCGGCCATGCGCATGGCGATGACCTCGTTGTCGTCGGCCAGCCGCCCGTAGGTGATCACCGCCGCCACGAGGAAGGCGAAGGGGAGCGTGAAGGCCAGGGTCACGGGCAGGAACATCGGCAGGACCGCGACGATGAAGCCCAGGCCCACGTCGGGCATCCGGTCGAGGAAGCGCACGGTCTGCGCGATGAAGAGAATCGTGCTCACCACGAGGACGACGAGGAGGAGGCTCGTCGCCAGGCGGCGCAGGATGTAGAGCTGCAGGCGGAGCACGGGGGGCCCTCGGACGCGGGGATGGTATCCCCCCGCACGGACCGTGCCGACCAGGGACTGCCCGGGGACTGTCCCCGAGGCCGAGCGGAGCGAGGCCGAGGGGGCTGTCCCGGGTTTCCGCCTCGGCGAGAACCCGGGACAGCCCCCCGGCAGGAAGAACCGGGGGCAGTCCCCTTCTTCCGGAAGGTCCCGCGCCGGATTCCGGGCCCCGTGGGAAGATGGCCCCGTGGCCGACACCACCTCCGCGGGCGGCGCCTCCCTCTCCCGGCTGGCCGGGCTCCTCCGCCCCTACCGGGGGCGCGTGGCCGCCGCCACCGCCATGGCCGCCGTCCTCGCGCTGCTCTCCGGGGCCTCCGTCGGACTCCTCAAGCCCGCCGTCGAGGCGCTCTTCGACGCGAAGGCCCTCCACGCCTCGATGGAGCGGGTGCGGACCGGGATCCCGGCGCTCGCCGGCTTCGCCGACCGCGTCGAGGCGGCCGCCCGCGAGGACCCCGTCGGCGCGCTGGCGATCCTCCTCGGCGTCGTGGCCGGGCTCACGGTCCTGCGCGGCCTCCTGCGCTGGGCCTACGAGTCGATCGTCGCCGTCACCGCCCAGGCCGCCACCGCCTCCCTCCTCGACCGGATGTTCGCGGCGCTGCTCCGGCAGGACGTCGGCCACGTCCAGCGCACCGGGGCCGCCTCCTTCGTCTCCCGGTTCACCGCCGACGCCGACGCCGTGTCCAAGGGGATCGAGACCCTGGCCGGATCCGTGGTCTTCGAACCCCTGTCGTTCCTCGTCTACGCCGGCGTGGCCTTCCTCCTCTCGTGGAAGCTCGCCCTCCTGGCCGTGGTCGCCTCGCCGCTGCTCGCCTTCGTGGTGCGCCGCGTCAGCCTCTCCGTCCGCCGCTCGACGAAGCGCGTCCTCGAGAAGCGCCAGTCCATCACCACCCGGGTCGAGGAGACGCTGCGCGGCGTGCGCGTCGTGCAGGCCTACGGGGCCGAGGGGGCGGAGGCGGCGCGGTTCGGCTCCCTCAACGCCCGCGTCTTCGCCGAGTTCCGCCGCCTCGCCCGCCTCGAGGCCGCCACGGGCCCCGCCCTCGAGGTCCTGGCCCTGCTCGGCGTCTCCGCGGCGCTCTTCGCCGGGGGGACGCTGGCTCTCCGCGGCGAGGTCACCCCGGGGGATCTCTTCGCCGTCGGCGCGGCGCTCGCGGGGATGTACGCCCCCCTGCGCAAGATCGGCGGCGCCGTCAACCGCGTCCAGGGGGCGCTGGCCGGCGCGGGCCGCATGTTCGAGATCATCGACCGCCCCCCCGGCGTGGCCGACGCGGCCGGCGCCCGCCCGCTGCCCGCCGGTCCCGGGGCCGTCGAGTTCCGCGGCGTGGCGGTCCGCCACCCCGGCGGCGCGGCGGCGCTGGAGGGGGTGACCGTCTCGATCCCCGCCGGGACGAGCCTGGCCGTCGTGGGCCCGAGCGGCGCGGGGAAGAGCACGCTGCTCAACCTCGTGCCCCGGTTCCTCGATCCGACGGAAGGCGCGGTCCTCGTCGACGGCGTGGACGTGCGCACCTGCACCCTCGCCTCCCTCCGCGCGTCCCTGGCCCTCGTGCCGCAGGAGGTGTTCCTCCACGAGGGGACGATCCGGGAGAACGTCCTCTACGGGCGGCCGGGAGCGACGGAGGCCGAGGTCGAGGAGGCCTGCCGCGCGGCCCGGGTGGCGGAGTTCGCGGAGCGGCTGCCCGGGGGGCTCGACGCCCCCGTCGGCCCCGCCGGGGCGCTCCTCTCGGGCGGGGAGCGGCAGCGGGTGGCGGTGGCGCGCGCGATGCTCCGCGACCCGCGGGTCCTCCTCCTCGACGAGCCGACCCAGAACCTCGACGCCGCGGCCGAGGCCCTCGTGCAGGAGGCGCTGGAGAACCTCTCGAGGGGGCGGACGACGATCCTCGTCACCCACCGCCCCGAGGCCGCGGCGCGGTGCGACCGCGTCCTGGTCCTCGAGCAGGGTCGTGTGACCGGGCACGGGAAGTAGGCGCCTCCCCGCCCCGCGGGGGGAGAATCGGGGCAAAGGAGGTCCCATGGCGAACCAGCCCCCCGCCGGAGTCCACCCCGTCCGCGTGGTCCTCGCCGGTTCCGAGACGGAGGCGAACCTGATCGTCGGGTTCCTCGAGGAGAAGGGGATCCGCGCCCGGGTCGAGGACCCCCTCACCCGGCAGGCCTTCTCCGGCGTCGATCTCCGCTTCGAGGGGGAGAACGGGGTCGGCATCCTCGTCTCCTCCGACGACGAGGCCCGCGCCGCGGCGGCCGTCGCGGAGTACCGCGCCCGGCCCCCCCTCGAGGACGGGGAGCGGGTCGAAGAGGAGTAGGCCCGGTAGGATCTCCCGCGGTCCGGAGACCCCCCCATGGCCCGCGCGAAAGGCCGCACCGCCGCGATCCTCGGCGTCCCCCTCGACCTCGGCGGCGGGCGGCGCGGGACGGACATGGGGCCGAGCGCGGTGCGCATCGCCGGCCTCCACGCGGGCATCCGGCGGCTGGGCATCGAGTCGGTGGACCTCGGGGATCTCGAGATCCCGGCCGTGGAGACCCTCGAGTCGAGGGACGTCCGCGCGCGCTTCCTCCCCGAGATCGCCCGCTGCTGCCGCCAGGCCCACCGCCTCGTCCTCGAGTCGATGGAGAAGGGGCGCATCCCCGTCGTCCTCGGCGGCGACCACTCCGTGGCCGCCGGCAGCATCTCCGGCGTCTCCCACCACCTCCGGCGGAAGGGGGAGTCCCTCGGGCTCCTATGGATCGACGCCCACGCGGACATGAACACGCCGAAGACCTCCCCCAGCGGGAACATCCACGGCATGCCCCTCGCGGCGGTCCTCGGCCACGGGGCGCGGGCCCTGACGCACATCGGGGGCTTCGCCCCGAAGGTCAGGCCCGGGCGCACGGTCCTGCTGGCGGCGCGCGACATCGACGTCGAGGAGCGGGCGCTGGTCGCCTCGAGCGGGGTCCGCGTCATCACGATGAGCGAGATCGACGAGAAGGGGATGCGCCGGGTGATGGAGGAGGCGATCCCGATCCTCACCTCGTCCACGGCGGGGTTCCACGTCTCCATCGACATGGACGGGATCGATCCGAACTACGCCCCCGGCGTGGGGACCGCGGTGCCGGGGGGGCTCACCTACCGCGAGGCGCACCTGCTCTGCGAGATGTGCGCCCGCACCGGGAAGGTCACGTCCATGGAGGTCATGGAGGTGAACCCGGTCATCGACGTCGCCAACCGCACGGGAGTCCTGGCCATGGAGCTCATCCTGTCGCTGCTCGGGAAGTCGATCCTGTGAGGGCCCCCCTCCTCGCCCTCGCCCTCCTGTCCGCCGCGCCGGCGCCGCAGGCGAAGGAGGCGGTCCAGCGCCTCCTCGCCGCGAGGCCGGAGGAGAGGAAGGCCCTCGTGGACGCCCTGGTGGCCGCGAAGCCCGACCCCGCGGAGGTGGCCGCCGCGCTGGCGGCCGGTCGGACGTACGCCGCCGACGTCCCGAGGGGGTGGCTCGAGAGGACCGCCGTCGCCCCCGACGGGAAGGAGCGCCCCTACCTCCTCCACGTGCCCGCGAAGTACGACCCCGCGAAGCGGTACCGGATGGTGATCGACATGCACGGGGGCGTCTCCCGCCCGAAGACCCTCACGCACGCGGAACTGGAGCAGATGAAGTTCTTCTGGGGGCAGGAGGCCGAGGAGAGGGAGTGGATCCTCGCCCTGCCCGCCGGGGACTCCGCGGCGACGTGGTGGAACGCGACGGGGGCCGGGATGGTGCTGCGGGTGCTCCGGGACGTGCGGGAGACCTGGAACGTGGACGAGGACGCGGTCTTCGCCACGGGCTTCAGCGACGGCGGCTCCGGCGCCCTCCACCTCGCCTTCGCACGCGCGACCCCCTTTGCGGGGTTCATCCCCCTCAACGGCCACCCCGGCGTGGCGGGCATGGGCGGGGTGCCGGTGTTCCTGCGCAACGCGCTCCACCGGCCGATGTACGCCGTGAGCACCGCCGAGGACTCCCTCTACCCCTCCGCGACGATGAAGCCGATCTTCGACGCGATGAAGGGGCTCGGCGCCCCGCTGGTCTGGCGGGACATCCCGGGCTTCCGCCACGACCCCTCCTACCTGCCCCAGGAGCGGCCGGCGATCCTGAAGTGGATGGACGGCGTGCGCCGGGATCCCGCCCCGAAGGTCGTCTGGTGGGAGGGGATCCAGGGCTCCCCCGGGCGCATCGACTGGGTGACCGTCACCGCGGTGTCGGGCGGCTCCGGGAAGGAGCCCTTCCCCGACGCGAACCCGGAGCTCCGGGAGACCCGCGTCCGCCTGGGCGTCGCGCTGGACGAGGCCTTCGCCGGGCCCGGCGCGCGGATCACCTCCGTCGTGGAGAACTCGCTGGCCATGTTGATGGATCTCAAGGAAGGGGACGTCCTGCTCGCGGTGGACGGGGCCGAACTCGCGGGGGCCATGGCGCTCCGCGGGATCCTCGGGAAGAAGGCCTACGGCGATCCGATCCTCCTGAAGTTCCGCCGCGGCGACGACGTCCTGGAGAAGGGGATGAAGATCCCCGAGGCCACGCCGCGCAAGGCCTTCGACCGCGACCGGCCCTGGGGGACGCTCCGGGCGGAGGCGAAGGGGAACCGCATCGAAGTGGCCTGCCTCGGCATCGGCTCCTTCGAGGTCGCCCTCTCCCCCCGCCTCGTGGACTTGGGCAAGCCCGTCGAGATCGTCGTCAACGGCGCGAAGGCCTTCTCGGGGACGGTCGTCCCGGACCTGCGGTACATGCTCGAGAAGGCGGTGGAGGACGGGGATCGCTCCGCCGTCTGGTGGGCGAAGGTGCCGGTGAAGGTGGTGGAGAAGTAGCCCCTCGCGGGGTCGTCAAGAGGCGGGGCGGGAGAACGGTTCCTGTACACGGGATACACCGCTCGAACAGCACGAACGCCTCGCCCCGTTCGTGGTGAACGAAACGGCCGGGCGACCCGTAGGGTCGCCCCTACGACCCCCCCGCCGTGGATCGCTCCCGGAACGCGATCGTCCGATCCGTTCCGGACGATCGCGTTCCGGGAGCCCCGCGCCGCCGGAGGCGGCGCGGAAGCCCCTACCTGAGCCCCCGCAGCCGGGCGATCTCGTCGTCGCAGCGCTTGATGTTCTCGCCGAGGGCGATGGTGTCGCGGGCCTCCTTGTAGAGGGCCTCCTCCTCCTCGTAGCGCTTCTTGTCGTCGAGGAGCATCGCCCGCTCCTCCATCTGGTCGAAGAGGTCCTTGGCCTTCTGCTCGACGTAGATCTTCTTCTTCGCGATGGACGCCTTGAACTCCGCCTGGTAGTCCGCCATGACCGCCGTGGAGCAGCGCTTGAGGAACATCTCGTAGACGTTCCAGGCCTGGACGTACTGTCCCCGCGCCATGCGGCGGCCCGCCTCGGCCTCCGCCGCGTCGAGCAGCGTGCTCACGGAGACGAAGCCCTTCCCCGCCCCGGTGCCGCCCTTGGCGGCCACCCACGCCGGCGAGGGCTCCCCCGTCAGGCTGATCCGGATGAAGTTCACGTCGTCCACCCGCCCGTGGCCCGGCCAGCGCTGGATGAAGTCGTCGCAGCGCAGCACGAGGGACGAGGCGTCCACGGAGCCGTCCTCGCGGGGGCCCTTGACCTGCTTCAGGTAGAACTCGTCGGCCTCGGCGGTCGCGCGCTCCGCGCTCACGATCGCCCAGTTCCTCTTCGCCCGCGCGACGGCGTTCTGGACCTTGTTGTAGGAGTCCGGCCAGGACTTCTCGCCGCGCCCCTCGAAGGCCAGCAGCGCCTCCCAGTCCCCCCGGCCCTCCAGGGCCGTCGCCTCCTTCAGGAGGGCGGAGTTCGGATCGACCTTCAGGTCCTCCCGGGTGAACTGGATCGCCCCGAAGATGACCGCCCCCACGGCGAGGAAGAGCAGGAGCACCATCACGGCGCTGCTCCCCCCGCCGCCGCCGCGGCGGGAATCGCCGTGGTGCCGCCGGTCGCGGTCGTCCCGGTCGCCGTCGCGGTCCCGGCCGCGGGCCCGCGGGGGGGGGGGCGGGGGGGCCGGGTGGTGCCGGGGCGGCGCGTGGACCGGGGGAGGCGGGGAGAAGGCGGGAGGGGCGGAGGCGTAGGCGGGCGGGGCGTAGACCGGGGCCTGGACCGGCGCGGCCGCGCCCCACGCCGGGACCTGGGGGACGGGGGCCGGGGCGACGGCCGCCCCCGGGATGGGGGCCGCCACGACGCCCTCGTCGGCCTGGAAGGTCAGCTTCGCCGAGCCGATGGAGACCACGTCCCCCGCCTTGAGGTCGTGCTTGTTCACGTAGAGGCCGTTCACCCGCGTCCCGGAGGCGGACTCCAGGTCCACGAGGCGCCAGGTCTGCCCTGTGCGGCGGATCTCCAGGTGCTCGCGGCCCACGGCCGGGTCCTTGAGGAGGAGCCCGCAGTTCGAGCCCGAACCGACGCGCACGGCGTCGCCCCGGAGGTCGTAGGCGAACTCCGCCCCCTGGAACGAGACCATCAGACGCGCCATCAGCGCCCTCCCCCGCCGTCCGGCGGATTGCCGTCCTCGCCCGTGCCGCGGCCGCCGGCCCGGTCCCAGCCCTCGGAACCCGCGCCGTCGGTCGCGCCGGAGGCCTCCACCGGGAGGCCGAAGTTCTGCGTCCAGTACTTGCCCACGCGCCCCGTCCCCATCTCCTTCCACGCGGAGTGCAGGAGGTTGCGGTGGTGGCCGGAGGAGTGGATCCAGCCGCCGTGGGCCCCCTCGGGGTCCCCGCTGCCGGCGTGGATGTTCTCGGAGCACGCGGCGAACGCGTAGTCCTGCGCCCGGATGCGGGCGTCGGGCCCGTGGGTGCAGCCGGGGACGAAGCCGTCGGAGGAGCAGCCGCAGGCCTGCTTCGGCACCTTCTCCCCGGGCTTCATGTTCTGCAGGCGCACGTTGAAGTGGTCGAAGAACCCCCCCCGGGACATGTCGTCGCCGTGGGCGCGCGCGGAGAGGACGAGCTTGTCGGCCACGAGCAGCGCCCGGCGGCCCAGCATGATCCGGTACTCGTTGGTGACCTCGACCTGCCGCAGCTCCGGCTCCTCGGCGACGGCCTTCCGCTTCTGGTTCTCGCGCATCACGCCGGCGTTCCACTCGTGGTCGGCCTGGTCCGCGGCGTCCACGGCGAAGGTCCGCACGTCGAGGTCCCGGTCGAGGTACCGGCGGAGGGACTCGATCTCCTTCTCCGGGGCCCCGGGCTCCGCGCCGAACTCGCGGAGCTGCTTCGCCGCCTCGTCGAACTCCTTCAGCGCCGCGAGGGTCCCGGAGTCCGGCTTCGCGCGGAACTTCGTCTTGTCGTCCCAGAGCTTGCGCACCGCGGCGACCCGCCGGTCCACCTCGTGCTGGACCGGCTCGTACTCCCCCCTCCGGTCCTGGTAGGGGTAGAAGTACCTCACCTCGTCGAAGATGAGCTCGAGGGCGGAGGCCCGCGCCTTCTCCAGCTCGGCGCGGACGGCGCGGATCCGGTCGATGCCCTTGACGAGGGCGCTCTCGTGGACCCGCTTGACGATGGCCGCCTGCTTCTCCCGGAGCTTGACGATGGCCTCGGCGTTGCGGCGCCGGTTCCACTCCGCCCGGGAGAGGACCTCCCCCTTCTCGGCGACGAAGCCCCCCTCGGGGATCGGGATCCCCTCCTTGAGCGACCAGAGGCGCTCGGCCTCGGCGTGGAGGATCGCGGACTCCAGGGCGGCGCAGACGGACTCGACGACGAGCTTGCGGGGCCCCTGGTCCCAGGCGTAGATCGCCACCGCCAGCCGCTCCTCGGGCTTCTTCGCGATGCGGGCGAGGGCCTGGCCGAGATCCTCCTTGGGCACCTGGTCCCAGGAATCGGGCCAGGGCTTGCCCTTCCAGGTCCCCCCGCCCGTGCGCAGGGCGTCGAGGAGGTCGGCGACGCGGCGGAGTTCCTGGCCCCGCGCCTCCATCTCGGCCCGGACGTCGGGGAGGTCCTTCGCGTCGGCGGCGATGGAGGCGTACTGGGAGGAGGCGCCGCGGTAGTCGCGCAGCGCCACGAACTGCTCCGCCTCGGCGGCGCGCAGGATGAAGGGGCGCTTGCGGGCGAACCCCTCGGCCGCCGAGGGGCCGGCCACGGGGCCTGCCGAAGGCCCCCGGGGGGAGGCCGCACCGAGGCCGCGCTCGATCCGGTCCTGGATGCGCCGTCCGCCGCCCGTCCCCGCGAAGGAGGGGACGGCGGCCCGCAGGAGCTTCAGTCCCTCGTCGGTCCTCCCCTGGTCGCGGAGCGCGATCGCCTTTCCGAGGATCTCCCCGGCCTTCGCCTCGGCGCCATCCTCGGTGGCCCGGACCTCGGCGCGGACGTCCCCCTCGCCGGCGGCCGCGCTCGCGGGGGTCTCCAGGGCGTGGGCGTTCCAGATGGCCAGCGCCCGTCCGTACTCCCCCACGGCGACGGCGGCGTCCGCCTCGCGCTTGCGGCGCTGGAAGAGGACGCGGGTGTCCTGGACCGGGGCCTCGGGGGGGACGAGTTCGGGGGACCTCCTGCGGATCTCGGCCAGGCCGTCGGGGCTCTCCGCCCACAGGCGCACGAGCTGGTCGAGGCGCCAGCGGTACTCGTCGGGGGCCAGCGTCGGGGCGGCCGCCTTGAGGGCCTCGAAGTCCTTCGAGGCGGCCGCGCGGACCTCGCGGGAGGCGCGGAGCGCCTCGAGGCGGGCCCGCACCTGGGGTCCGTCCTCGCAGGCGGGGTGGTCCTTCAGGAGGGCGGCCAGCATCTCCTCGGCCTTCCCGCCGTCGGGCTCGCGGCCCGCCAGCAGGTACCGGACGTGGGCCGCGCTCTCGTCGGCGGCGCGGATCTCGCGGTCCCGGGACCGGGCCGATTCGACGGCGAGGAAGTCGGTCACGACGCCCACGGAGATTCCGCAGGCCAGGGCCATCACCCACGCGGGTCCCGAGGAGGGCTTCTTCGCGGGGGGGCGCGGGGCGCGCTGGACGGCGGCGGCGCCGTCGGTCTCGTACCGGAAGGAGACGGCGCCGACCTCGACGAGGTCGCCGTTGGTGAGGAGGACGCGGGAGGCGCCGTAGCCGTTGACGGCGGTGCCGTTGCTGGAGTCGAGGTCG
>CAZWGT010000057.1:0-15129 GCA_964633345.1 uncultured Planctomycetota bacterium | reverse complement strand
CCCCGTGTAGCCTCTGTCCATGGCCAAGGAGATCGGCGCGAACTGGGGGACGCTGATTCCCCGCTTCCTCCTCGCCACGGTCTTCGTCTTCCACGGGGGTCAGAAGCTCTTCGGCCTCTTCGGCGCGGAGCCCGGCCAGATCGAGCAGATGGCGAAGGGGATCGAGTCCTGGGGCTGGCCGATGCCCGGGGTCATGGCCCGGGCCGCCGCCGCCACGGAGTTCTTCGGGGGGGCCTGCCTCGCCCTGGGGCTCCTGACCCGGTTCTGGGCCCTCGGCCTCGCCGTGGTCATGGGGGTGGCCGTCTGGAAGGTCCACGGCGCGAACGGCTTCTCCCTGGGCGGCGGAGGCTGGGAATACAACTTCGTCCTCGGCATCCTCGCCCTCTCCCTCGTCGTGCAGGGGGGCGGGGCGTGGTCCATGGACACCATGTTCTTCAAGGGGAAGAAGAAGGCGGAGAAGCCCGCCGACTGACCACCCCGTTGCGAAATCCTCCCCTTCCGCAACGCCCGATCTAGGATCTGGACCCCCCGGGAAGCACCACGAGGCCCGGACACCGCCCACCGGAGGCTCACGCCGACATGCAGGGTTCACCCGCCGCACCCGTCAAGCCCGTCGCGACGAAGCTGCAGTCCGTGGTGATCCGCTTCGCCGGGGACTCCGGCGACGGCATGCAGATCACCGGCTCCCAGTTCACGACCACCTCGGCCCTGGCCGGGAACGACATCGCCACGTTCCCCGACTTCCCCGCCGAGATCCGCGCCCCCGCGGGCACCCTGCCCGGCGTGAGCGGCTTCCAGGTCCACTTCTCCGCGGGCGAGGTCTTCACCCCCGGCGACGACCCCGACGTCCTCGTGGCCATGAACGCCGCCGCCCTGAAGGTGAACCTCCCGACGCTGCCCAAGGGCCGCGCCGTCATCGTCAACACCGACGGCTTCGACGCCGCCAACCTCTCCAAGGCGGGGTACCTGAAGAACCCCCTGGAGGACGGGACCCTGGACGGCTACCAGGCCTTCCAGATCCCCCTCTCCACCCTGACCGTGAAGGCCCTCGACGCATCCCCGCTCTCCGGGCGCGACCGCCACACCATCTTCCTCGAGCCCGAAGGCCTGCGCTGCAAGAACTTCTACGCGCTGGGGATCATGTACTGGCTCTACTCCCGCGGGATGGAGACGACGGAGAAGTGGATCCGCAGGCAGTTCGCCCGCAAGCCCGACGTGATGGAGGCGAACCTCACGGTGCTGAAGGCCGGGTACGCCTACGCGCTCGCCAGCGAGCTGTTCCACGCCCAGTACGAGGTGCCCGCCGCGCCCCAGGCCCCCGGCTTCTACCGGAACATCAGCGGGAACAAGGCCACCGCGCTCGGCTTCTACGCCGCCTCCGTCCGCTCCGGCCTCCCCCTCTACCTGGGCTCCTACCCCATCACGCCGGCCACGGACATCCTCTCCGAGCTCGCGCGCCTGAAGCCCCAGGGGGTCATCACCTTCCAGGCGGAGGACGAGATCGCCGCCGTCTGCTCCTCCATCGGCGCCGCCTTCGGCGGATCCCTCGCCCTGACGACGACCAGCGGACCCGGCCTCGCCCTCAAGGGGGAGGCCATCGGCCTGGCCGTGACGACGGAACTCCCCCTCGTCATCGTGGACGTCCAGCGCGGGGGGCCGAGCACGGGCCTGCCGACCAAGACCGAGCAGTCCGACCTCCTCCAGGCCCTCTGCGGCCGCAACGGGGAGTCCCCGGTCCCCGTCGTCGCCGCCCAGACCCCGTCGGACTGCTTCGACGCGGCCTTCGAGGCGTGCCGGATCGCGGTCAAGTACATGACCCCCGTCCTCCTCCTCACCGACGGGTTCATCGCCAACGGCTCGGAGCCCTGGCTCGTCCCCTCCGTCGAGTCCCTTCCCGACATCCCGGCGACCTTCCGCACCGACCCCGCCGGCTTCGCCCCCTTCGTGCGGGACCGGAAGACCCTCGCCCGCCCGTGGGTGAAGCCCGGGACCCCGGGCCTCGAGCACCGCATCGGCGGCCTCGAGCACCAGGACGGCTCCGGAAACGTCTCCTACGACCCGAAGAACCACGAGCGCATGACCCTGATGCGCGAGGAGAAGGTCGCCCGAATCGCCCGCGACATCCCCGCGGCCTCCGTCTTCGGGGACGCGACGGGGGACGTCCTCCTCGTCGGCTGGGGCGGCACCTACGGGGCGCTCCACGCGGCGACGCTGGCGGCCCGGAAGAAGGGACTGCGGGTCTCCCACCTGCACCTGCGCCACCTCAACCCGATGCCGTCGAACACCGGGGACGTGCTGCGCGCCTTCGGGAAGGTCGTCGTCGCCGAGCTCAACCGGGGCCAGCTGAACATGCTGCTCCGGGCGAGGTTCCTCGTGGACACGCAGCGGTACTGCAAGGTGCAGGGAGCCCCCTTCACCGTGCAGGAGCTCGTGGACGCGGTCGAGAAGTGCCTCGCGGGGACGCCCCTCGAGGAGCCCTTCGTCCCCTTCCCCGACGCTTCCGGCCCCGACGCTTCCGGCCCCGACGCATAGCGGAGAACCCGAACCGATGAGCCCCGAGTCCGCCGTCGACGCCCCCCCCGCCCCGAAGGCCCCCGAGTACCAGAAGAAGGACTTCGTCTCCAACCAGACGGTCCGCTGGTGCCCGGGCTGCGGGGACTACGCGATCCTCGACTCGGTCCAGAAGGTCTTCGCCGGCCTGGGGATCCCGAGGGAGAAGTTCGTCATCGTCTCGGGAATCGGATGCTCGAGCCGCTTCCCGTACTACATGAACACCTACGGCTTCCACACGATCCACGGCCGCGCCCCGGCGGTGGCCACGGGCCTGAAGATCACGCGGCCCGACCTCTCGGTCTGGGTCGTCACGGGCGACGGCGACGGGCTGTCCATCGGCGGCAACCACATCCTCCACGCGATGCGGCGCAACGTGGACCTGAAGGTGCTCCTCTTCAACAACCGCATCTACGGCCTGACGAAGGGGCAGTACTCCCCCACCTCCGAGGTCGGGAAGAAGACCAAGACGACTCCTTTCGGCTCCATCGACCGTCCCCTCCACCCGCTCTCCGTGGCCCTGGCCGCCGAGGCGACCCTCGTGGCGCGCAGCGCCGACGTCTACGGGCAGCACCTGCGCGACGTCCTCGTCCGCACCGCGGCGCACAAGGGCTCGGCCTTCATCGAGATCCTCCAGAACTGCGTCATCTTCAACGACGGGGCGTTCGAGGACGTGACCAACCGGGAGATCCGGGACGACCACCGGGTGGAGCTCGTCCACGGGAAGCCCCTGGTCTTCGGCAAGGCCCGGGACCGGGGCATCCGCCTCGTCGGGCTGAACCCGGAAGTCGTGAAGGTGGGCCCCGGCGGCGTGCCGGAATCGGAACTCGTCGTCCACGACGAGCACGCGAAGAGCCCGGCGCTGGCCTACCTGCTGAGCCAGCTCCAGCCTCCCGACTTCCCGACCCCCGTCGGCGTCTTCCGCGACCTGCGGGAGACGACGTACGAGGAGGCCCTGCACGACCAGATCAAGACCGCCCGGGAGACCGGGAAGAACCAGGACCTGAAGGCGCTGCTCCGCGAGGGGGACACCTGGGAGGTTCCACCCTCGAAGACGTAGTCGACGCGGGACGGAAGGGGGCCGGCATGAGCGAAGGCATGGACGAGGACCTCGCGCGGTGGGAGGAGTCGTCGGGCCCGCCCCCACGGAATCTCGACAACCGGGCCCTCCTGAGCCCGATCAAGTCCCTGAAGTACCCCCGGCACCCCCTCTCCGTCGCCCCGGGCGAGCCGGTGCGCCGGGCCCTGGACCTCATGTCCTCGAAGAACATCGGGGCCGTCCTCGTCGTGGACGGCGGCAAGGTCGTGGGGATCTTCTCGGAGCGGGACGCGCTCAAGAAGGGCCTCTACCGCGAGGGCGTCGATCGCCCGATCCGGGAGTTCATGACGCCCGACCCCGACTGCCTCACCCCCGAGGACCCCATCGCCTTCGCCATGAACCGCATGGGCGTCGGCGGCTACCGCCACGTCCCGCTGGTGGACGACGAGCGGAGGCCCGTGGGCATGCTCGTCATGCGGGACGTGGTGCGGTACATCCTCCAGTACTTCCCCGCGGAGGCCCTGAACGTGCCCCCCCACAGCGAGCACGCCCCGCCGGACCGGGACCTCGAGGGCGGGTAGAAGGGGTCGGGCTCCTGCGGCTCCGGAGGCGGAGAACCGATCGGGCGGATCGCGGACCGGGGGGTGGCGCCGCCGCGAGGGCCCCCGCCGAGCGTACGGACTTGGCCTGCCTTTGACGTCCTACGGTCGGGAATCGCGATCCCCGACCCGCCCCGCGCAGCGGGACTCTGCCGTGCTCCGCGGCGTACGCGGGTCGGGTTCGGTACCGTCGCGGTCCCTAGAAGTCCACCCCGACCGCGACGAAGGGCCCGATGGACTGGGCATCCACCTCGTACCCGCCCCCGGTGCTCGAGGAGAAGTGCTGGTCCTCGTACCACACGCCCACCTGGGCGAAGACGGGCCCGATCAGGAACTCGATGGCCGCCGTGGCGGTGAGCTGGAGGGTCGTGGGCCCGAAGTCGAAGCCCGAGACCGTGACGCGTCCGACGATGTCCCCGACGAGGAAAGGCACCCGCACCTCGGCGCCGGCGAAGGGCTCCCACCACTCGTCGTCGTCGTCGACGCCCGCGTCCTGCTCGGTCGCGTGGTAGCGGGCGCCCCCGAAGAGGTCGAGCTTCAGGGTCCTCCCCTCGTTCAGGCCGACGACGCGGACGATGAGACCGAGGTCGGCCCGCATGTCGGTGAGGGTGTAGTCGCCCGGCACGTCCTCGGAGTCGAGCCCCCCCGCCTGCAGTTCCGCGAGCACGCCGAAGGTGCCCCCGATCGCCTCGACCCTGACCCCCGAGATGAAGGTGTCGCCGAAGTCGGTCTCCAGGTGGCCCTGCCCGCCCTGGAACTCGGCGTCGATGTTGGCACGGGGCGCGATCAGCCAGGCCGTGGTGCGGAAGTCCCAGCCCCCGTCCAGCGGGGTGAGCAGCGGGGCGGCGAGGGAGGGTGCGGCGTCGGAGCGGGCGAGCCAGGCGTCCACGGAGTCCACCGTCCTTCCGTCGGACGCCGCCGCGGGCAACGCCAGGGCGGCGAGGGCGAGACCGGCGATCCAGGCTCGTAGCATGGTCCACCTCCGTGCGTTCCGGCCTGCCGGGCCGGTCGCGGGATTCCACCCCGTGACTCCGACGGATGGAAGGGATTCGCGCGCGGCCGGTCTCCTACAATGCGGCCATGCGGAATACCGGCCCGACGACCCTCCTCCTGGCCCTCACTCTCGCCTTCCCCCCGGCCCTCGCGGACGACCCGCCCCCCGCGATCCTGGCCCACGACATCGAGGTCGCCCTCGATCCCGACGCCGGGACCATCGCGGCCACCGACCGCATGACCGTGCGACGCTCCGCCTCCGGGGGGGAGGTCGCCTTCGACCTCCGCGCCGACCTGGAGATCCGTCGGCTGGAGATGGACGGGAAGGCGGACGACACCGTCGCGCGCGAGACGGAGGCCCCCCGGCCGGGCATCGCCCGCTACCGCGTGCGCGTCCCGAAGGGGCCCGGGGAGACCGGCGTGCTGGCCGTCTCCTGGGCGGGCACCATCCGCGAGGAGGTGCGCAAGGCGCAGGACCTCGCCTTCGTCGTCGGGGACCACTCCCGCGGGACCATCTCCCCCGAGGGGGTCTTCCTCGTCGAGGGCACGGGCTGGGTCCCCCTCGGGCGGGACATGGCGTCCTTCCGGGTCCGGGCCACGGCGCCCGAGGGATGGACCGTCGTCACCCAGGGCCCCCTTCCCGCCGACGGGCTGTGGCTCCAGGCCGGGAAGTGGACGGTGGATCGCCGCACCACCGCCGGCGGCGTCGCCATCGGGACCTTCCTGTCCGGAAGGAACGCGGGCCTGTCGAAGCTGATCCTCGACTCCGTGGAGGAATACCTCGTCCTCTACGAGAAGGTCCTCGGCCCCTACCCCCACGGGAAGTTCGACGTGGTGGAGAACTTCTTCTCCACGGGCTACGGCATGCCCTCGGCCACCCTCCTCGGCGGTGACGTCCTGCAGCACATGGGGATGATGGCCCAGCGGGCCGGCGGGCGGATCCCGCCCGGGTACATCGACCACGAGCTCGTCCACTGCTGGTGGGGCAACGGGGTCTTCGTGGACTACGACCACGGGAACTGGTGCGAGGCCCTGACCTCCTACTGCTCCAACTACCTCCGCAAGGAGTGGGAATCCGACGCCGAGGGGGCCAGGCACCGCCGCGGGACCCGCGCCCGGTTCGCCGCCCGCGTGAGCCCGGAGAAGGACTACCCGCTCCGGCGATTCACGGGGAAGACCGAGGACTTCGAGAACGACATCGGCTACGGAAAGGGGTCCATGGTCTTCCACATGGTCCGCCGCGCCGTCGGCGACGGGGCGTTCTTCGGGGCCCTGCAGGATCTCACGAAGGGGTTCGCCGGAAAGAGGGCCTCCTGGGACGACCTCCGCGGGTGCTTCGAGAAGCGCAGCGGCCGCAACCTCCGCCGACTCTTCGACGCCGGCCTCGACCGCACCGGCGCCCCGGTGATGGCGCTGGAGGGCTGCGCGGCCGCCGCCGGGGCCGGGGGCTGGACGGTCACCGGGAAGGTGGTCCAGCGCGGGATCCCCTGGCCCCTGACCGTCCCCGTGGTCGTCGAGACCACCTCGGGCCGCGAGACCGCCACCGTGGACGCCGTGGAGGCGGAGACCGGATTCTCGATCCGCACGACGGCGCTCCCCCTGCGCGTCCTCCTCGATCCCGACTCCGAGGTCTGGCGCGGCTACGCCCCGGGCGAGGCCCCGGCCATGCTCGACTCCGCCCTCCACGACGCCGCGGGCCTGGACTGCCTTCTCTCCACCCCGAATTCGGGGATCGCCTACGCCCCCGTCGTGGAGGCGGTGCAGGCGCGGGGGGTGGTCGTCTGGACGCCGAAGACCGGGGAACCGGAGCTCTCCGGTACCCGATCCACCCTCGTTCTCGGCCATCTCGCTACCGGCGGGACCATGGCGACGGCGCTCCAGGTGTTCCGGCCCCTCCTCCGCGTGGACGGGGAGACGCTCCAGGTGGGCAACGAGCGCTTCGAGGGGCCCGACGTCTCCCTCCTCGCCTCGATCCGCAACCCCGCCGACCCCCGCCGCACGATCACGATCTACGGCGGCATGTCCGACGCGGCCCTCTCCGGCGCCCGCCGGATCTTCTTCTACGGCGGCGACGGCGTCGTCGTCTTCAAGGCGGGCCGCCCGGTGCTGCGCCTCGAGCCCGAGGGGGAGGAGTCCTCCCGCGCCTCCCTCCTGGCGACGGCCCTTCCCGGGGCGTCGGAGGTCCGCGCGATGGCCCTCGTGGAGGCCCTCTGCTCGCGGCCCTGCGAGGGTCGCCTGGCGGGCTCCGAGGAGGGACGGGCCGCGATGGACCTCCTGGTCGACGCGCTCCGCTCCGACGGGCTGGCCGTGCGCCTCCTGCCCTTCTCCTTCCCGGTGGCCGACTGGGACGGGACCTCCTGCCTCGGCCTCGGCGAGGGGAAGGAGGCCCCGCTCACGGGCGTCCCCTTCTGCTTCTCGCCGCCGGTCCCGGAGTGGCGACCCTACGTCACGCTCTCCGTGGAGCCGGACACCGCGATCGAGGGGTTCCTGTCCTCCCTCCGGGAGATCGTGGAGGGCGGCGCCGAGGGGGTCCTCGTGGTCGGACCCCCGGATCCCCCGGCGGCGCTGGCGGACTACCTCGTGCACCCCTCCCGGCTCCCCGACGCGGAGAAGGCGAAGGCGCCCCATCCGCCCCTGGCCGTGGAGGGCAGGCGCGCGCGCCTGCTCCCCCCGGGTTTCGAGGTGAAGGTGCCCGTGGTCTACCTCGGTCAGGAGAAGGCCCGATCCTGGCGGCCGGTCGTGATCCGATCCCCGGTCGCGCGGACCGTCGTGGAGTCCGCGAATCTGGTGGCGGTGATCCCCGGCACGGACCCGACGCTGGCCGGGGAGGCGGTTCTCCTCGGGGCCCACCACGACCACCTCGGCCCCGGCTTCCCCGGCGCCAACGACGACGCCTCGGGCGTCGCCGCGGTCCGGGAGGCGGCGCGCCTGCTGCTGGCCGCCAGGGAGTCCCTCCGGAGGCCCGTGGTCGTGGCCCTCTTCGGCGCCGAGGAGTGGGGCCTCCGGGGCTCCGCGGCCCTCGCCGCCGCCCCTCCCGCGGGATTCCCGCGCGTGGCGGCGGTCCTCAACCTCGACACCGTCGGGCAGAAGGGGGTCCCCGCGGTGAACGTCGTGGGGACCTCGGTGTACCCCTCCCTCGGCTCCCTGGCCTCCCGCTGCCTCCTGGGGGCGGGGCTGGAAACCGGGAGGAACATCGACAAGTTCGCCTTCGCCTGGGGCAGCGACCATTACTCTTTCCACCGGGCAGGCGTACCCGCCGTCGACCTCTTCAGCGCGGAGTACCGGACCATGCACACAGCCGGCGACGCACCGCAGACCGTGGACCCGGGCAAGGTCGCGAGCCTCGCCCGCGCCGCGGCGGCCTTCGCCCTCTCGGTCTCCCGCGAGGGGCTCCCCCGATGAGCGGGGATCCGAAGGTCCGCAAGGTCCTCAACGAGGCGGTCCTCCACACGGTCAAGGCCCACGGATTCCGGTCCCAGGTGGTGGAGCTGCCCGAGGGGGACGAGATCGAGGTGCTCTGCGCCCCCGCCATCCCCGTGCCCGGCGCGCGGTTCTTCCTGCGCGCCGAGCTCTGCGCGCCCGCGAAGGGGAAGGCGCCCCCCACCGCCACGGTCCCCACGGCCCTGATGGCCGCATGGCGGTCGGTGCCCGAGCCGGTGGCCGTCGTCGGCCTCGACCCGGAGACGGGCGCCGGCCGGCTCGGCGAGGCCCACGCCTTCCTCGCCTGGCTCGACCGGACCCACCACGGCTGGGACAAGGGGGCCTCCGTCGTGATGCCCCTGACCCGCTCCCTCGACGGGGCCACGCTGCCGGGACTCGCCCGCGCGGCGGCCGACGCCCACGTGCTCTACCGCCGCGTGCTGGACCAGGTCCGCCGCGGCGGCCGCGAGGAGGCGCCGAGGGACCTCCGCCTGGCGATGGCCCGCCTCCAGGTCCTCGACTTCGACGCGACCGTGGCCTGCCTCGACCTCCTGCGGGAGGCGGGGCTCGTGGAGGAGACGGGCCGGCGCGAGCTGAAGGCGACGGAGCACTGCACGGCCGCCTTCTCCCGGGCGGCGGTCCAGCACGCCGTCAGCGCGCGGGGCCACGCCGACCCGGCCACCGCCGGCGAGGCGGGGCGGTCCGCGGTGGTGCGCATCCTCCAGTCGCGCCTGCCCAACGTGGCGGAGTCCACCCTGGCGCGCTGCGCCGTCGTGCTGGCGCGGTTCCTGCCCGTGGAGGACACCGACGCCATCCTCGATCTCGCCAAGGACCCCGAGGCCCTGGGCGAGGCCCTCGGCGGGGGCTAGCGGGCCCTCCCCTCCCCCACCTCGAACCGCCCGATGAGCGGGACGTGGTCGGACAGCCCCCGGAACGGCCCCTTCCCGAAGGGGTGGGTCCCCTCGACGTCCAGCCACCGCAGCCCCCCTCCCGAGAACAGGTGGTCGAGGTGCATCCGGAGCCGGAGGAAGCCCGCCGTGGGGAATCCCCGGGGCCTCGCGGGGTCGATCCGGCGCAGGAGCTCCTGGGCGCCCTCGAACCCCGCCTCGGCGGTCAGGAGGCGGTAGACCGGCGATCCCGGCGGCGCGTTGAAGTCCCCGCCGAGGACGAAGGGCGCGCCCCCCGCGCGCCGCTTCACGAATCCCGCGAGCTTGCGGGCCTCCTGGACCTGGTTGGCCCCGAACCCCATCCGCTCCGGCTCCGTCCAGAAGTCCGCCGCGAAGGGGGTGGGGAGGCTGAGGTGGGTGTTGAAGACGTGGAAGGGCGTCCCCCGCCCGGTGCGCAGGGCGACGTGGGCGCAGATGCGCGTCTGCTTCGTCCCCTTCAGGAGGTCCACGGGCTGGTGGGTGATCGGCTCCGGCGACCCGGCGTTGTGGCCCTCGACGCGGAGCCGCTCCCGGTCCACCAGGATCGCCAGCCCCGTCGTGTAGACGTTCGCCCGGAGGACCCGGTAGACGTGGGCCGGGAAGTAGTAGGCGTCCCAGGGGAACGGCCGCCCCGCCGCGGCGCAGGCCTCCCCGAGGGCGTCCATGAACGCCTCGAGCTGGGTCTCCCTCGGCCGGCGCGGGGGGCGGCCGACGACGCTGCGGATCGAGCGGGTCTCGACCTCCTGCAGGCAGACGATGTCCGCGGCGGGCCGCAGCGCCGCGAGGGCGGCGGCGATCCCGAGGCGCGAGGTGCGGCAGCTCCCGAGCCCGCGGAAGGCGTGGGCGAAGTACCGGACGTTCCAGCTGACGATGCGGAAGCGCTCGGGGGATTCCACCGGGGCCCTTCGCCGCTACCGGCCGTCCCCGGGGAGCGCGAAGGGCGCCGCCGTCACCGCGACCGCGACCGGGGCCTTCATCGACGTTCCTCCCTCGGAAGGGCCCGATCCTACCCGGCGGGAGGATCCTCGGGCGGGACCCGCACGGGATCCGTATCATCCCGTTCCGGTCCGGGGGGTCGCCATGGTCGCCCTGCACGTCGGCCTCGCGCTCGTGGCCATGGCCGCGCTTCTGCAGGAGATCCTCCTGCTGCGGGTCTTCAGCGTGACCACCTGGTACCACTACGCCTTCGCGGCCGTGTCCCTGGCGATGACCGGGACGGCCATGGGGGCCGCGGCGGTCCACCTCCTCCCCCGCGCCTTCCCGGCGGAGAGGACCCGCGGACGGATGGCGGAGGGGGCCCTGCTCTTCGGCCTCTCCGTCCCGGCGTCCTTCGCCGCCTCCCTCGCCCTGCCGGCGGCCGCGGGCGGCGACCCCGCCGCGGCCCCGCCGATGCTCCCCCTGCTCCTGCTCTTCGCCGTCAACGCCGTCCCCTTCTTCCTGTGCGGGATCGTCGTCTGCCTCGGCCTCACCCGGTTCCCCGGCCGGTCGGGCTCCCTCTACGCCGCCGACCTGACGGGGGCCGCCGCCGGGTGCGCCGGCGCGGTGGCCCTGCTGTCGGCGGTCTCCGGCCCCACGGCCATCGTCGTCGCAGGCGCCCTCGGCGCCGCGGGTGCCGCGGTCCTGGCCGGCCCGGGCCGCCGGGTCCTCCTGGGGGCGTCGCTGGCCTCCGCGGCGGGGCTCCTGGCCTTCGCCGCCCACAACGAGCGCACCCTCCTCGAGCGCCCGGGGCAGGCCCCCCTCTCCCCGCGCACCGTGAAGGGCTGGAGGGAGCCGCTGCTCCGGTACGAGAGGTGGAACGCCCACTCCCGGATCACGGTCGTCGGGGATCCCGGGCTCGAGGCGGAGCCCTTCGGCTGGGGCTTTCCCGAGCGGACCCTCCGGGGCGCCCGCGTGGCCCAGCTCCTCCTCCTCATCGACTCCCACGCCGCCACGCCCCTCACCCGGTTCCACGGGGACCGCTCCCGGATCGCGTTCCTCCGGGACGACATCGTGAACCTCGCCCACCACGTCCGCCCCGGCGCGAGGGTGCTCGTCGTCGGGGCCGGCGGGGGGAGGGACGTCCTGTCGGCCCTGGCCTTCGACCAGCCCCGAGTGACCGGCGTCGAGGTGAACGCCGCCATCGTCGACGCGCTGCGAGGGCCCTTCGGGGACTTCACCGGGCACCTCGACCGGATCCCCGGGGTGGACCTCGTCCGGGACGAGGCGCGGAGCTTCCTCGCGGGGAGCGACGCCCGGTACGACGTCCTCCAGCTCTCCCTCGTGGACACGTGGGCGGCCACCGCGGCCGGGGCGTTCGTGCTCACCGAGAACTCCCTCTACACGGTGGAGGCCTGGGGGCTGTTCCTCGACCGGCTCACCGAGCGGGGAATCCTCTCCTCGACCCGCTGGTGGCCCGCGGACCGGCCCGCCGAGATCCGGCGGACGGTCTCCCTCGCCGCGGAGGCCCTGCGGCGGCGGGGGGCGGCGAACCCCGCGGACCACATCGCCGTGGCGCGGACCCGGGCGGGAGGGGGCGGGGAGGGGCCCGAGGCCGTGGGCACCATCCTCGTCGGCCGCTCCCCCCTCACCCCCGCCGACGTGGCCGGGCTGGAGCGGGCCTGCCGGGAGCGCGGGTTCGAACTCGCCGCGGCGCCGGGCCGTCCCGGCGACCGGATCCTCGCCGCGCTGGCGGCCCCCGGGCGCCCGGACGCCCTCCTCGACGCGGAGCCGCTGCGCATCGACGCCCCCACCGACCGCGCCCCCTACTTCTTCCAGATGCTCCGCCTGCGGGACTTCGCCGATCCCTCCCGCGCCGCCGCGGGCCGCACCGCCCCCTTCCTCGGGGCCGTCGCGACCCTCGTGCGCCTCCTCCTGCTCTCCCTCCTGCTCGCCGCGGCGGCGCTCCTCGTCCCGCTCCTCGGGCCCGCGGGCCACCGGCCCCGCGCCGCCGCTCCCTTCGCCGCCTACTTCGCCGCCATCGGCCTGGGGTTCCTGCTCGCCGAGATCTCCCTCCTCCAGGGGCTGACGGTCCACCTCGGTCACCCGGTGTACGGGCTCTCCGTCCTCCTCTTCGCCCTCCTCCTCGGGGCCGGGGCGGGAAGCGCCTGGAGCCGGCGTTTCGCCGGGAGCCCGGGGCCGCGGACGCTGCTGGCCGTCGCGGGGATCGTCGCCGTCCTGGGCTTCGCCGTCCCCCCGCTCCTCGCCCGGTTCGCGGGGTCCCCCCTGCCGGTGAGGGCGGGCCTCGCGGCTCTCCTCGTGGCGCCCATGGGGGCGGCCATGGGCCTTCCCTTCCCCCTCGGCATGGCGGCCGTCCAGCGCGCGGCCCCCGCCCTCGGCCCGGGACTGTGGGGCATCAACGGCGCCTTTTCGGTGGTGGGCTCGGTCCTGGCCGTCGTGACGGCCATCTCCCTCGGGATCCCCGCCGTCCTCGGGGCGGGCGTCGCCTGCTACCTCGCGGCGGCCGCCTCGATGCGGGCCTTCCCGACCGGGGGCGGGGACCCTCCGTAGGGAGCGGTCCCGGGGTATCATCGCCCCCCCACGCCGCCGTGCGGAGGCCCCGATGAAGACCCTTCTCGCCGCCGCCCTGGCGGCCGCCCTGGCGGCCGCCCTCGCGGCGGCCGCCGGCTGCTCCGCCGGGGAGCCCGCCCCGGAGGCCCCCGCGCCGACCCCCGCCGCCGAAGGAGGCCCCATGCCGAGCGCCAAGACGGAGACCGTCGTCCTCGCCGGGGGGTGCTTCTGGGGGATGGAGGAGATCCTCCGGAAGATCCCCGGCGTCGTCGGGACCGAGGTGGGCTACTCCAACGGGAACCTCCCCGGCGCCACCTACGAGGACGTCTGCTCCCACACGACGGGCCACGCCGAGGCGGTGCGCGTGGAGTTCGACCCGGCGGTCCTCTCCTTCGAGGCGCTCCTCGGGTGGTTCTTCCGGATGCACGACCCGACCACGCTGAACCGCCAGGGGAACGACGTCGGCGACTCCTACCGGAGCGCGATCTTCTTCACCTCCGAGGAGCAGCGGGCCACGGCGGAGAAGGTGAAGGCGGCCGTGGACGCCTCGGGCAAGTGGAAGCGGCCCGTCGTCACCGTGATCGAGAAGGCCGGGATCTGGAGCCGCGGGGAGGAGTACCACCAGGACTACCTGCAGAAGCACCCCGGCGGGTACACCTGCCACTTCCTGCGCGACTGAGCCCTCCGGCTACTTCTTGTCGAGGAGGTCGAGCTGCTCCCGGAGCTGCTTGTCCTCCGGGAACAGCTCCAGGCCCCGCGTGAAGACCTTCCGCGCCTTCTCCAGGTTCCCCGCCGTACGGTAGGTGTTCCCGAGCTGGTAGTAGGTCTGGGCGTACCCCGGGTCGGGCGCGCCGCGCTCCTGCTGCTCGATGAGCTTCTCGAAGGTCCGGATCGCCTCCGGCTGCTTGCCGAGGAAGGCGGGCCACTGGGAGAGGTTCATCCCCTTGGTGAACTGGGCGTCCCAGTGCTCCGGGTCGATCTTCAGGGCGTTCTCGCAGGCCGCCAGGGACTTCATCGACCAGGTCCCCCGCTCCATCCCGTCGGGCACCGCCATCAGCTTCACGATGTAGGCCGAGGCGAGCTCCACCTGGACGTCGGCGTCCCCCGGGTGGGCGGCGGCGTACTTCTCCATCTCCTTCAGGGCCTCGTCGAGGACGCCGAGGTCCTTGGCCTTCTGGAACAGGGCGAAGGTCCCGTCCTCGGGGATGCGGCCTTCGCGGATCTGGGCGAGGAGCGACTCCCCGTCCGAGGGCTTCTCCGTCCCCTTCCCCCCGTCCGCGGGGGCGCCCGTCGGGGAGACCGCCCCCGCCACGGCGCCGGCGGCGCTGCGGGCGAGGCCCGCGGCCTCCTCCGCCGTGCGCTCGGCCTTCGTGAGGCGCTCCTCGAGGGCGGCGATCCGCTTCTGGGCGGACTCCAGGCGCCCCTCCGCGTCGTTGAGGCGGTTCTCCATGGACTTCGCGTCGAGGAGATCGGTCTCGCTCTCCGCGTCGCGGCTCACCGGGGCCTGCTTCCCCGCCTTCAACGCGAGGCCGATCCCCGCCGCCCCCGCGAAGAGGGCGATCCACGCCACGGCGGCGCCGCTGCTCGATGCCACGGGAACCTCCTCCGGCCTCAGACCTCGAACCCGCCGCCGCGCGGCGCGGGGGGCGGGGGGGCCTCGGGGCCCTTCCCCGTCAGGACTTCGACGCTCAGGCTGCACGCGACGGCCCGGGCGACCTTCCGGAAGGCCGTCGCCGATTCCGATTCCGGGTGGGACAGGAGAACGGGGACGCCGGCGTCCCCCGCGGCCCGGATGGCCGGGTCGATGGGGATCCCGCCGAGGAACGGGACGGACCAGGACTTGGCGGCCCGCTCCCCGCCGCCGCGGTCGAAGATGGCCGTCTCCGTCCGGCAGCAGGGGCAGACGAAGGTGGACATGTTCTCCACGACGCCGAGGATGGGGACGCGGACCTTGCGGAACATGTCCGCCGCCTTGCGCACGTCGATGAGGGAGACCTCCTGGGGCGTCGTCACGAGGATCGACCCCGTGAGCGGCACGAGCTGGCAGAGGGAGAGCTGGGCGTCGCCGGTCCCGGGCGGCAGGTCCACGATCAGGTAGTCGATCTCCCCCCAGAGG